>NZ_KV836061.1:0-148969 GCF_001838215.1 Corynebacterium sp. HMSC061H03 | reverse complement strand
TAGGCCGCTAGACGAACGGGGCTTAGAACTTTGCAGTTAGTGAATACATTCAACATTGAACTTCTTCACTGCTGGCCTACCAGGACTCGAACCTAGAATGACGGTACCAGAAACCGTAGTGTTGCCAATTACACCATAGGCCATCGCTGCTGAACGCAACGAGGAATAATATAGCCAATTCGCGCTAACAAGAGCAAATCACCTGGTCAAAGGCTCGTTTAAATTCACGCCCCCAACAAAGCCACCTCAGCAGTGCGCATAGCTAATGCATAACTAATGCAATGCATATAACTAACGCAGTCCCAGATCGAAAGCCCATTCGATCGCAGCTCAAAGCTGATCCGCCCTTCAGGAGACACTTCGTGGTGAAGCGGCTGGCAAACAGCCGACACACACCAAAAAACCAGACCTGAAAGGCAGGCACCATGACTTCCCCAACAACGACGGCAACATCCGCCCCCATCACGCTCGAGCTGGAGTTCTCCGACATCACGGAGCAAATGAACGGCACCATCGGTCGCGTCATCGGCACTGTCACTATCCGTCAGTTCGCGAAAATCATCTCGGCCCTCAACCTCGACGCCAACCCACGCGTGTCCCCGCACCGGCCGCATCACCGATGCCATCATGGAAACCATCGACACCACGCCGGAGCTCTTCGCCTACAAGTCCAAGGGTGTGCTCCTGGCCTCCACTCAGTTCACCAGTGACGACAATCTCTACCGCTTCACCTTCAGCAACCGTCGCATCGAAGGCATCCTCGACGGCGGTCACAACTCGCTGGCTATCGCACTGTTCGTTCTGGGCAAGCTCACTCCACCACCTAGCCGCAAAATCAAGACGTGGTCCGAAATGAAGGAGGTCTGGTCGGCGCGTACGGGAGAAATTGAGGAATTGCTTGCCGACGAAAGCCTCACCGAGCTCGATGCCCGTGTTCCGGTAGAGGTACTCGTGCCCGGTGCTCGGGACGAGGACACTGTGCAGGACTTCTCCGATGCTCTGCTCGATATCTGTGCCGCCCGCAACAACAATGCGGAGCTCAAGGCGGAAGCAAAGCTCAATCGCGCAGGCTACTTTGACGATCTGAAGCATGCTCTGCCTCAGGGAATTAGCGACAACGTGCAGTGGCGCACCAACGATACTGGTCGACTAAAGGTGGGCGATGTCATCGCTATGGCGTGGATTCCGCTGTCTTGTATTGACCTGCCGAAGGATGCCGACGGGAAGCAGATTGAAGCACCGACCCCCACCAGCCTCTACTCCGGCAAGGCCAAGCTGCTTGACCGCTTCGAGGATGTCATGAGCTCACCGGAGGTCACTAAGCCCAGCACTGAAAGCATCAATGAGCGCACCGAAGAGGTCGTTCTCTACAACGAGAAGGTCCGCAGCGCATTGAACCTCACGCGTGACTTCATCGATATTTTCGAGCGCATCAACGCAGAGCTACCCGATCTCTACAACAAAAGCGGCGGTAAATTCGGCGGCATCGATGCTGTTGACAAGGCCAATAAGAAGAATCCGCGGACTGGCAAGACTCCACAGAAGTACTCGAAGTTCTACCGCCAGCCCATCGGCTACGCGATTCCAGACGGGTTCATCTACCCGCTCGTGTACGCCTTTGCCGCACTGCTCAAGCAAAACGAGGACGGCACGGTCCACTGGGGAACCGACTGGCACGAGTTCTTCAACAACCACATGGGGTCGCTGGTCAAGGATTACCGCGAAACCTCCATGAATATGCTGAACCGCGACCCGCAGAAGGTGGGCAAGGAAGCGGGCTCTTACACGAACCTGCTTCGCTCAGCCCAGCTCGCGCTCTTTACTGAGCAGCAGTAACAGGAGTGACCTCGAGCGCCTTGCGCAGTCGGCCCAGGCTGCGGCTGCGACCAAGCAGCTCCATGGACTCGAACAGCGGCGGCGATACCTGAGCGCCAGTCACGGCCACGCGCACCGGGCCAAAAGCCTTGCGTGGCTTCAGCTCCAGGTCCTCGATGAGGGCCTTCTGAAGTGCAGCTTCAAGCTTCTCGGTGACGAAGTCCTCTTCGCTGAGCGGCTCCACAGCTGCAATGGTGGCCTCCAGGACAGCGACGGCGTCTTCCTTGAAGTTACGGCGTGCCGAGCGCTCATCGAAGGTGAACTCGTCCTCTTCCACAACTAGGAACTTCGAGAGGTCCCAGGCGTCGGAAAGCGTCTTCACACGGGTCTGCAGCAGCGTTGCCAGGAAAGCGAACTTATCCGCCGGGTAGTCGGCCGGGAAGTCAAAGTGGCTTTCCAGGTACGTGCGCAGACGCTGCTCGAAGTCGTTCGGATCGAGCATGCGGATGTGGTCCGCGTTGATAGCGTCGGCCTTCTTCTGATCGAAGCGAGCCGGGTTGGACAGCACATCGTGGATATCGAAGGCCTTGACCATCTCGTCCATCGTGAAGATGTCCTGGTCGCCGTCCATAGACCACCCCAGCAGTGCCAGGTAGTTCAGCAGACCCTCGCGGATGAAACCGTTATCGCGGTGGATGAAGAGATTGGACTGCGGGTCACGCTTGGACAGCTTCTTATTACCCTCGCCCATAACGAACGGCAGGTGACCGAACTCCGGGGTGAACTTGGCGACACCGATGCGCTTCAGCGACTCGTAGAGAGCGATCTGGCGCGGGGTCGATGGCAGCAGGTCCTCACCACGCAGGACGTGAGTGATCTCCATCAGGGCGTCATCGACCGGGTTAACCAGGGTGTAGAGCGGTTCACCGTTGGAGCGAGCAATGACGAAGTCCGGAACCAGGCCGGCCTTGAACTCGATACGACCGCGCACGAGGTCGTCGAAGACAATGTCCTCGTCCGGCATGCGCAGGCGAATCACCGGCTTGCGCCCCTCTGCACGGAAGGCTTCCTTCTGCTCCTCGGTGAGGTTGCGGTCATAGTTGTCGTAGCCCAGCTTCGGGTCACGGCCGGCGGCCTTGTGGCGCTCCTCAACCTCTTCAGCGGTGGAAAAGGCCTCGTAGGCTTCACCGGCGTCGATGAGGCGCTGCAATACATCGGCGTAGATGTCCTTGCGCTGCGACTGGCGGTACGGGCCGTGCGGACCGCCGACATCGATGCCCTCGTCCCAGTCAATACCGAGCCAATTCAGGGCCTCGATGATTGCCTGATAGGACTCTTCGGAGTCGCGAGCGGCATCGGTATCTTCGATGCGGAAGACCAGCTTGCCACCAGTGTGACGGGCATATGCCCAGTTGAACAGGGCAGTGCGGATGAGGCCAACGTGCGGGGTACCGGTTGGCGACGGGCAAAAGCGTACGCGAACATCTGACATGCTTTCCCACGATACCCGCCCTCCCACCTGCAGGCATGCATAGGGTTTGCATAGGGTTACAGAGCCCACTCCCCGGCCACTTCGCCGGCGTATCCGGCGGCGCGCAGCCGCTCAACCCAGCTGCGCAGTGGTGCCTCACCGGTGCCCGGCGCGCCGCGGCCTGGGAAATCGGCAATCTGGACGTGCGCCGGCAGGCTCACTCTTCCGGTCTCCACATCAGCGAGCCAAGCATCCACGTCGACGCCATTAGCTGCAAAATGGTAAAAGTCCGCGAGCACACCAGCACCAGTCTGTTGCGCTAGCTCGTCGGCTTGCCAGGGATCTGTAATGGGATAATCGCTCATCCCGGACAGTGGCTCAATCAATGCGCGAACCCCGCTGAGCTCCAGCTGGGCAGTAATCTCAGTCAGTCTTTGCACCTGCAAGTTCGTTAGCTCCCCCGAGCGCCCCAGCAGCACGTTCGAGCATTTCAGCCCAGTGGCCCGCGCAATCTGGCTCACTGCCTCCAGATGCCCCGCGGGCAGCCCATCCGTATCGAGCACTCCTCGCTGCCCCGCTGCCATGTCCCCTCCCCACAGATTCATGGCATAAAGACCGAGGCTGTCGTCAAAGAGGTCACAAAAAGCGGAAACCTCATCGGGTGCGGGCACTGCGAGGTCAAAAGGCCACCAGAATTCCACGGCCGCGTAGCCGTCGTCACGCGCGGCGTTGACGGCGTCGTGCGGGGACATGTGTGCGTAGACCGTAGAACAGTTAATAATAGTGCTCATGACCAAAACGGTAGTAGTAACTGGTGGCGGCGCGGGCATTGGTCGCGAAATTGCTCTGGCTTTCGCCTCCGATGGCTGGCACGTGCATATCTGCGGCAGGCGTATCGACGCGCTCGAGGCCGTTGCCGCCGAAGCGGACAACATCACCTTCTCCAGGTGTGACATCACCGACCCCGAGCAGGTCCGTGCGATGTTTGAGGACGCGCAGGTAGCTACGGGAACCATTGATGTTGCGGTGCTCAATGCGGGGCTGCCCGGCACGCCCGCAGAGTTCGGAGAGACCGACATTGAGGACTTCCGGGCGGTCATCGATACGAATGTGGTCGGCTCGTACCTATGCGCACGCGAGGCGTTCGCGCGGATGAAAGCGGGGCGTGATGGGAAGGCGGACCAAGCAGGCGGCCGAATCCTGGTCAACTGTTCTATCGCGGCGCAGGTACCGAGAGCCCATACGGCGGCGTACGCGACGTCGAAAAGCGCGCTTGCCGGAATGACCCATGTGCTTGCCCTGGACGGACGCGAGTATGGCATTACGGCAACGCGCATTGACATTGGCAATGCGCAGACTGACCTGTTGGGGACGTTCACAGGCAGCGAGCCAATGTTCGATGCCACGCAGGCTGCGGAGACCTTCCTCTACGCCGCGAATCTGCCGGCGAGTGCAGTCATTGATCAGCTGACGATTACCGCTGCGGGTATGCCCTTTTTGGGTAGGGGTTAGCCTGCCCCTTAAACTGGAGCACAACTGGGTTTAGATTGAGGAGGCGGGTTAGGGCTATGTCCATGGAAAACCACCCCTCTCTGGGCGGCGGAAACGAAGAAGAGAAGCAGGAGAATTCTCACCCGTCGAACGACCCTGCAGCGACTCCGAAGCGTTCGACGCGCTGGGATACGTCCCGCCCGACCACCGCTCCGGACTTTTTGCTCTCCCGGGCACACGGCTCCATCCGCACGCAAGGTATTGAAGAGCAGCTTTCCGACCCCTGGCTCGCGGCCGAGGGACTGCACTCGGGCATTCACAAGATGGTGGTCGGCGCATTGCCCTTCGACTTGGACAAGCCCGCCGCCCTGACCGTTCCCCGGGAAGTCATCCGCTCCTCGCAGCCGCTGGAGCCACCCGCGCACTACCGTTGGAACGCACCGAAGCCCCACGCCAACATCGTCGCTTACGATCCCCCGCTCGACGAGCACGCTGAGCGCATCGCCGCAGCCATCCGCACAATCGAGTACTCGGCGCTGGAAAAGGTCGTGCTCGCGCGCGCCGTGGAACTCGAAATCGATCCCCCGATTGACCCACTCCTACTCGCATCGCGGCTTATCGACGGATCCCCCAACCGCGATGGCTTTGTCGTGGATCTCTCCCCCGCCGGTTCCGATTATGAGGGCAAGTTGCTCATCGGTTCCTCCCCGGAGATGCTGGTCCGCCGTACGGGCGACATCGTTGAGGCGTTTCCCTTGGCCGGGTCGCTGCCGAGGTCCCGGAATGAAGAGGTGGACCGGGCGTCGGCCCGTCGTTTAGCGGACTCGCGCAAGAACCTGGACGAGCATGCCTTCGTCGTCGACGACATCGCCGACAACTTGGCGCCACTGTGCAGTTCGCTGGATGTTCCGGACAGCCCCGAGCTGATGAGCACCGCCGAGATGTGGCACTTGGCCACGCATATCCGCGGTCGGTTGAAGGATCCGTCGCTGTCCGCGCTGGATTTGGCGCTGGTGGTGCACCCGACACCAGCCATTTGTGGCACGCCGACGGAATCCGCCTTCGGCGTTATTCAGGCCGTAGAGACCAACCGCGGCTTCTACTCGGGCGCTGTCGGCTGGTGCGATGAGAATGGCGACGGTGAGTTCGTGGTCTCCATTCGCTGTGCCGAAATCGACACTGAGGGGTCCGTGGCACGACTATGGGCCGGAGGCGGCATTGTGTCGCACTCCGACCCAGAAGAAGAAGTCACGGAGACCAGCGCCAAGATGGGCACTGTACTCCGCGCTTTTGGAGTTAAGGGCGCTTAAGCCAGGGCGCATAGGCCCTAGCAGCTTAAGCCCTGGCAGCTTAAGCCCGCTCCACAGGGTTGGCCAGCTTGCCGATACCCGGGATCTCAATCTCGATGCGGTCACCCGGGAACATCGCAGCGGTACCGGCCGGGGAGCCGGTGCAGATGACATCACCCGGCAGCAGCGTAATCGAGGCAGTGATGAACTCGATAATCTCCGGGATGGACATAATCATCTGGTTGGAGTTGGAATCCTGCTTGGTCTCGGTAACACCCTCGTGAGTCAGATGCGCCTTGATTGGCAGCTCGTTGTAGTCCAGCTCCGTCTGGATCCACGGACCAAGCGGACAGAAAGTATCGATGCCCTTTGCGCGCGCCCACTGACCATCGGCAAACTGCAGGTCACGGGAAGAAACATCATTGACGATGGTGTATCCGAAGATCACATCTTGAGCGTTTTCCTTCTTGACGTTCTTGCACGGCTTACCAATAACCAGCGCCAGCTCGCCCTCGAACTCAACGTTGGTGGCGAAATCCGGAATGCGAATCGGCGCTTCCGGGCCAATGACGGCCGTCGGCGGCTTAATGAACATCGTCGGCGGCAGCGATTCTGCCGACTTCTTGAACACCTCGGCGACGTGGTCAGCGTAGTTACGACCAATAGCGATGACCTTTGACGGCAGCATTGGGGCGAGCAGACGTACGTCGGCAAGCGGCCAGGAACGGCCAGTCTTATTCAGCTGACCGAAAGGGTGCCCTTCGATCTCGTGCAAAGTAACTTCATTGCCTTCGCCCTCAACGAGCGCGAAGCACATGCCCTCTGGGTGGGCGATTCGAGCAATACGCATAAAAATAGGGTACACGTCACATTGCGATAATTATGCAACGACCCCCACTCTCTATACTCTGCGCTCTAAACTCCGCGGGATTGCTGCGCAAGCCACACCAGCGCACAGGCCAACGCATCGTTGAACGCGTGATGGGCCTTAAAACGGGGAATGCCGTACTTGTCGCACAGTGACCACAACCGCAGCTCATCACGGACCGGCTCACGGTTGGCCCGCAGAATCGCGTCGTACTCACGTGTCATAGTGTCCGCCACCGGCACATCAAAACGCGCATCGAAGTACTTCCGGCACAACGGATCTAGGAAACCAACTTCCATCCGCGCGTAGTGCGCCAGCAACTTCCGTCCCCGTAGAGCTTCTAACAGCTTGCCGACGGCCACCTCTGCCTCTACCCCGGTTGCGACCATGTCGTCGGTAAGCCCATGCACCGTCGCCGACTCGCCGACGCTCACCTCCTCGCGCTCTGGGCGAATGAGAAGGTGACCCGACTCTTCCAGCACGATGTCGCGGCCTTCGACGGCAACCCAACCGATGGAAAGCAGCTGATCCTTGGAAGGATCCAGACCGGTGGTTTCCACATCGACCGCGAGCCAAGCATTGTCGCGGATAGGGGTGTCCAGGAGTTTCTTGCGGGGTTTGAAAAACTTCAACATTGCGCGCTCACGACATCGCCCGGATGGGATATTTCGCCCCGAGACTCTGCTGCAACTTGCGGATAACACCAAACGCATCGCGCAGGTGCTCGCGTTCCAGGCTGGAGAGACGCTTCGGGTAGATGTGGTTATTCGGCTGCTCGCCAGCGTTGAACTGGGCCTGCTGGTGATGAAGCTGCACCGTGCACAGGAACTCGAACGCATCCGCCAGATCCTGCGCACCCTGACGGCTCACGCTTCCGGCACCCGCACTCGCCGCCAAGCGTTCACGTGTGGACAGCTGCGGCAGCCCGGCCGCCACAGTAAATAGGCGCGCCATCTGCACCACAGCAGCAGTTCCCCCCTTCTTGATGTCCAGGGTCTCTGCGTGCTCGCCGCCCTTCTCCAGCACCAGGCCACGGAAGAAGCCGAGCGGCGGCTCCCGCCAGGCCGAGAGCTTGGCCAAGTGCGCGTGCAGGCGCTGCGACCCCTGGGCCAGCGGCAGGTAGGCCGCACGAAGGCCCTCCACCAGTTGCACATCGCCCGCTACCGCTCGCATGTCGAAGAAGGTCTGTGCATGTAACAGGGCCTCCGCCTCCGGTGCCGTAATCCACCCGTGGAAAGTGCGCAGCCACTGCGACTTGGTCATCCGCCACGCAGGATTGCTGGCCATCATGTCCCCTGGACAGAGCGGATAACCGACTCGGTCGAGGTTGGTGCAAATCTCGTCGCTAAGCGCGGCGAAATAGTCAGCATGAGCGTCGGCGTCGTAATCGTCGGCGAGGACCAGCGCATTGTCCTGATCGGACGCGAGCCCCATCTCTCCGCGCCCATGCGAGCCCAGTACTGCAAAGGCATAGCTAACCGGTGGCGGCCCAAGCTTTTCCTCCGCAAGCGCCACCAGGCGTCGGGTGACAGCATCGGCCACGGCGGTCAGCAGCTTGGCGACCTCCTCCCCCGAATCACCTCGGTCAATAAACCGGCCCACAATCCGCCGTGCGTTCTGAGCAATCTCCGCAATCTCGGAGATATCGCTCTTTCGCGCCAGCGTCGCCGTCGCGTACACGGGATCGGTGTGCAGACTGCGCAGGAGGTCGCCAATGACAATCATGCCGACCACCCGCGTCCCATCGTGCACCGGCAGATGATGGTAACCGCGCTCGGCCATCAGCAGCATGGCCTCGAAGACCAGCAGGTCGGGACTGATAGTTTCCGGGTTCCCGGTCATCACTTCGCTTACGAGACTCTCCGCCGGCTTGGCTTCTGCCAGCACTCGACGACGGAGGTCACGGTCAGTGATGATGCCGACGAGCGAGCTCTGGTTGGCGCCTGCAGACTCCATCACGAGCAGACTGGAGACATTCCGCTCCGTCATAATCTGCGCCGCCTCTTGTACTGTCGCATCAGCACTGCAGGTCACCAGCGATGTTTCCATCAGGTCCGCAACCCGTGTGCGCAACGACTCCGATGCCGCAGTACTCCGCAGCTTCGATGCCACTGCGCGAATGCGCGCGTTTTCACCGCCGTAATAGCGCCGGACCTCTACGAACTGGTCATTGAGCTGGTCAAAGACCTCCTTGGAGATCACCAGGAATACGCAGTCCTCCACTGCCGTCATCGTGTACAGCGAGGGGTCACTGCTCAGCAGCGTCGAATAGCCGAAATGATCTCCCACATCTCGCCTGTCCAACAGCGTGCCAGCTGGGTCAAAGAGATCCACCATGCCGGAGCGAATAATGAAACAGCTGTTGTTATCCGCACCCGCCCGGATAATCTCCGTTCCACGACGGGCATAGCGCATGGTCAAAAGCGGTGGGATAGTCGCGCGCTCTTCATCGTTGAGGTCCGAAAAGGGGCGAGTATGGCTGAGGAAGTCTGCGATTTCCGCAAGCTCGACGGTCATGGGGTCAATTATCCCCTATTTTTGCTCCCAATAGGACTGATTTGCGGGAATACTCGACCTTATGACCAATTCCACACACAGCGCTTCAACAAATTCCGAATGGCCGCTCGACGCCCACATCCTCGGCAGGATGGACAAGCTCGCGGCACTCGTCGCCACGCTTGACGACGACACCTTCAATGCAACCCTCCCCATCCCAGCCATTAACTCCCTGGCCGTGCTGCTACGACATGTGACTGGATCCGCGAGGTACTGGCTCGAGCGCGTCTGCCTTGGGCGTGATTATGTCCGTGATCGCGATGGGGAGTTTTCTGCTCATTGCAGTGTTTCGGAAGGGCTGGAGATTTACCACCGTGACCGCGCGGCCATTGAATCGGCGCTGGTGGAGTTGCAAGGCGTGGACCGCGCTGGTGCTCCTGCTGTTATTCCTACCGATAAGGACCGTTGGTGGTGCGGCAGCATCGAAGGCGTGATTGTGCATGTCTTCCACGAGGCGGCTCAGCACCTGGGACATGCGGAGATTACGAGGGATGCGCTAGTGGCAGGACTGGGAGGGGATGATTCCGATAACGGCGCAGGAAGCTCATCCCCATACCCCCTTGACACCATCATCGATGTACTTCGCCAGGTCGGACATGCGTCGGACTTCATCGAGCACACCGCCGACGGTAAGACTCACATCACTACCGTCGATGGCAAAACTGTGATTGCCTAGCCCTCTCCCCCCCCCTATTTTTTACTGCGCTACTTCAAAGCAGCAGCAATGCGGTCGCCAACCTCAGCGGTCTTGATCGGGCCACTACCGCGAGTAGCCATGTCAGCTTCCACAGCAGCCTCGATGCGCTGGGCGTCTTCCTCACGACCCAGGTGGCGCAGCATCATGGCACCCGACAGAATGGCTGCCGTCGGGTCCGCGATCCCCTTGCCAGCAATGTCTGGCGCGGAGCCGTGAACGGGCTCGAACATGGACGGGTTGGTATTGGAGGCGTCAATGTTACCGGACGCCGCCAGGCCGATACCGCCCGACACTGCACCAGCCTCATCAGTAATGATGTCGCCAAAGAGGTTGTCGGTGACGATGACGTCGAAACGCGAAGGATTAGTGACGAGGTAGATCGTCGCAGCGTCGATGTGCGAGTAATCGACATCTACCTCTGGGTATTCCTTAGCGACCTCACCGACCGTGCGCTGCCACATACCGCCACCGTGCACCAACACATTGGTCTTGTGGACAAGGGTCAGCTTCTTACGACGGGTCATAGCCAGCTCGAAGGCGTAGCGAACAACGCGCTCAGCACCGAAGCGGGTATTGACGGAGGTCTCGTTGGCAACCTCGTGTGGCGTGCCGACGCGAATCGCACCGCCGTTACCGGTGTAGGCACCTTCGGTTCCCTCGCGGACGACCACGAAATCAATTTCGCCCGGGTTCTTCAGCGGTGACTCGACACCCGGGAAGAGCTTGGACGGACGCAGGTTGACATGGTGATCCAGCGCGAAGCGCATCTTCAACAGCAGGCCGCGCTCGAGAACACCCGGAGGAACGTTCGCCGGGTCACCGATAGCACCGAGCAGAATAGCGTCGTGCTCACGCAGGGAGTCAAGGTCAGCGTCGGTAAGCAGTTCGCCATTGCGCAAGTAGCGACGCGAGCCGAGGTCGTACTCGGTAGTGTCGAACTCGCCGATGGCGGCCTTGAGCACCTTCAGCGCCTCTGCCGTAACTTCCGTGCCGATGCCATCACCCGGGATGACGGCGATCTTCAGCTTTCCTGCCTCAGTCATTTTTGAGATACCCTTCTCACTATATGGACACAAATGAGTGTAGCAGAACCTAGCGCTCACTCCCCGTCACTGTCTGCGCGATTTTTACCATCTCCATCGTTTTCACAATCCACCCCGCCTACTGCTCTCTCCTTTTCCATATCCCGCCGCACCTTATCCACTAGGCCGCGGAGACTGTCATGCAATTTGCGACGCTTTTCATTGTGTTCAGATAGCGCAGCAGTCTTCTTTTCTGTCTGCGAGGCAAAGGTATACCGACCATGCCCGGTGTGCTCTTTTTCCGACTGCGCAAACGGCCCTTCATCACAAGAGAGGAACGTCCAAGCTTCGATCCCATCATCACCTCGAACAACTCGCCACATACCGGCAGTTTTGAGGTTGTGGTGCCTTCGACAGAGACAATGGAGATTATCTGTGTGCGTGACCCCTTCCTTTTGCCGCTCACCACCGGAAAGGCTGTGATCAAATTCCACAATATGGTCGATATCGCACTTTTCCGCAGGGACATCGCAACCAGGAAAACTACACACACCATCACGGGCGCGCACGAATGCACGCTGAGACTCGGAGGGCCGATACCCCTCAACCGCACTATCCCCCAGCACCCGCAATGCCGATACCCGCTTCAGCCAAGACTCGGCCACCAGCGAAGAAAGCCAACCAGCCCCAGCGAGCCACACTGGAGTGTTTTCCGGTTCGCCATCCTCCCCGGGAGAGAGCACTCGGAAGAGTTCCAGATTCACCTCCACCTCACAAGTACCGCGTAACGCATGCATGAAAGCTGCCGCGCGACTCACTTTCATCTTCTTAGCCACTGCGTCGATAATTGCAAGGGCTTCCACTGCATGATGCCGCTCGAGGACAGTAGTCAGTGTCGTAACTCCAGCGTCACCATGTTCATCAACTGCGATAAACTCCTTAGCCGTCATACGATCGCCAAAGTAGTCGAGAGCCGCAGCTTGAACCTCCCGTACCTCCTCCGACTCCACGGGATTATCCGCCGACTCTCCATCCACCTCGACCTGGTATGCCGCCGCATCAATTGCAGCATCTACGGTTGCCTCCACATTCCGGGCCAGGACCCTATCAGCCTGCAACCCAGCGACATCCACATCACGTGGCCGCACTTCCAGAGCACACTCACCAATCACTCGCTGCACCCGCGTTGCCATCGCACGCACGCCACGGAGCGCCTCCCCGTCGCGCCTAGGCTTAACGACGTCCACGAGACCCGACTCCACTGCGTCAACCTTGTCATCGGCTACAGGCCGGGTATGTTTACCAAGCATTGCCAAATGCCTCATTGACAAATGCCCGCGCTCCTGACACATTTCCGCTAGGTGCGGCATACGTCCAAGCATGTAACCAATTTCCATATATTTGTTCACTTCGGCGCGTGAGATTCCAAGCACCACCGACCAATAAGCCAAATGAGCTTCGACATCGCCATCATCTGGTGGTGCGACCCGCTGAGCGATAACCATCTGCAGACGATTAATCTCGCGCATCACTTCAGCGAGCGAATGAGCCCTCACCTCATGGCTGAACCGAAATTCCCCACACGATTCCAACTCTGACATTGCACTGTCCCCTCCCTAACGAGGTCCCCTAACGAACAGTTCTTTATCAATTCGCCCACACCATATCCCCCACCCCGGATTCAAACCGCTGCGCACCCCAAAAATCTCCACATTATTCGAACACTATTTCGAACTGGGACCGAAAGAAAATCCCGCCCTACGACGCAAACCTCGTCGTAAAGCGGGAACCGCACTAGAAACCTAGTCGACCGGCTTCATGGAACCGTTTTCGAGGAAACGACGGTGGAAGTCGTAAGAAGTACCCAGGTCATGTGGAGTGTGCAGGTACGGGGTCGCCTTCTCAGCACGCTCAACGTATTCGAGCAGCGCCTCCTTGTACATCGGGTGCGCACACTTCTCAATGACAACGCGGGAACGCTGACGCGGCGCCAGCCCACGGAGGTCAGCCAGACCCTGCTCAGTGATGATGACCATCACGTCATGCTCAGTGTGGTCAACGTGAGAGACCATCGGCACGATTGCGGAAATATCGCCATTCTTCGCCAGCGACGGCGACACGAAGGTGGAGATATAGGCGTTACGGGTGAAGTCACCGGAACCACCAATGCCGTTCATCATGCGCGAACCAGCTACGTGGGTGGAGTTGACGTTGCCGTAGATGTCAGCCTCAATCATACCGTTGGTGGTAATCAGCCCCATGCGGCGGACCAGACCCGGGTTATTGGAGATGTCCTGCGGACGTAGAACGATTTTCTCGCGGTAGTCAGCGGCATTCTCGTTCATACGAGCTGCATATTCAGGAGACAGCGAGAATGCGGTACCGGAAGCCACGGTCAGCTTGCCAGCATCCATCAGGTCGACCATGCCGTCCTGGATAACCTCAGTGAAGGAGGTCAGGTTCTCATACTTGGAGTCGAGCAGGCCTGCGAGCACAGCGTTCGGAATGTTACCGACACCCGACTGCATCGGCAGCAGGTTCTCCGGCAGACGACCGGCCTTGACCTCCCCATCGAGGAAGTCGAGCAGGTAGCCGGCAATGGCCTTAGAGTCATCGTCCAGCGGCTTGAACGGCGAGTTACGGTCCTCGGCGTTCGTCTCGACGACAGCGACAACCTTATCGACATCGATCTGAACATCCGGAGTGCCGATGCGGTCCCCCGGGTTCACAATCGGAATCTCCTTACGGTTCGGAGGCAGCCCAACACTGTAGATGTCGTGCATACCCTCGAGATCCTCGGACTGCCAGGAGTTGACCTCAATAATGATCTTCTCTGCAGCATTCAAGTAAGAAATGCTGTTACCAACCGAAGAGGAAAGAATCAGGGATCCATCGGCCTTAATGCGAACAGCTTCGACCACAGCAACATTGACCGGGCCAAAGAAGCCCTGCTCAGTCATCGGGCCAGAGTGCGACAGGTGAATATCACTATAAAAGGCATCGCCTGCATTGATACGGTTACGCATTCCCGGGTCGGACTGGTACGGCATACGCCACTCAACACCATTGGCCTTCGCCAGCGCACCATCAAGTTCCGGAGCGGTAGACGCTCCGGTCAAGACCTTAATCTTGAACTCGTCGCCACGCTCGTGAGCGGCCTCCATACGCTCAGCGAGAGCCGGCGGGACAACCTTCGGGTAGCCAGCACCGGTAAATCCGGCAAAGCCCACCATGTCTCCATGGTTGATGAACTGCGCCGCCTCCTGCGCGGTCATCACCTTGGATTTGAGACCAGCATGGGCAATACGATCTGACATGAATTCACCTTTCTATATCCCCCAACGCGACTATCGGGGGTAGCACTTCGAACACCAAAGCACACCCCCAACCCTATCAACGAAGCGGTTAGCGCCTTTCATTCAGATGCCCGAAAGCGCCCCCATTTTAGGCACATTCCATACGTCACTAAAGCCGACTACAACACCGTTTTATGCCCTACGTCACAACTGGTCGACAATCAGCCATGCGACACATTTACAACCCCTCACATAGCCCAATTCATGCACTAGTTATTGATAATCATTTTCAGTACGCTAATCTTGTCGGGTGACTTCTACCGAATTTTCTGATAACACCACCCAGACCACTCCCGTCACCGTCCTGTCCGGATTCCTGGGCGCCGGCAAGACCACCCTCCTGAACAACCTCCTGGCAAACTCACAGGGGCGCAAAATCGCGGTCATCGTCAACGACTTCTCGGAAGTCAACGTCGACGCCGCCCTCATCGAGCAGGGCACATATCTCGAGCGCGGCGAGGACCGTTTCATCGAAATGTCCAACGGCTGCATCTGCTGCACGCTGCGAGATGACCTCGTTGAAAACGTCGGCAAGCTCGCGCGCAGCGGCAAGTTCGAGCACATCGTCATCGAATCCACCGGCATCTCCGAGCCCATGCCAGTCGCCGCTACCTTCGAGTGGGAATTCGACGACGGCCGTCGCCTCGCCGACATCGCCCCCATCGACACGATGGTCACGCTCGTCGACGCCTCTACATTCCTCGACAGTCTCCGCCAGGGACGCGCACTGCCTGACGACGAACGCACGGTCGCCGACCTCCTTGTCGACCAGGTGGAATTCGCCGATCTCATCCTCATCACCAAATCCGACCTCGCAGGCGAAAAGCTCACCGGCGGTACCGAGGAAACGATCCGCGCAATGAACCCCCGCGCACGCATCGTCCGCGTGACTAACGGCGAAATCGCCACCTCTGCCATTCTCGACGCATCGCTTTACGACGAAGGTACCGCGGCCACTTTCCACGGATATGCAGAAGAACTTGCGAATCCCCACACCCCGGAGACTGAAGAATACGGCATTTCTTCGGTTGTTTTCCGAGGCAACCGACCCTTCGACCGCGAACGACTGATTAAGGCTCTCCGCGGCACAAAGGGGCTCGTACGATCCAAGGGGCACTGCTGGATTTCCGACCGCCTCGAAGTCGCCCACGTGTGGAGTCAGGCGGGGCCGAACCTGAAAATCACCCCTGCCGTCATGTGGGCGCAGACCGATGTCCCACCATCCAATGAGGTCGTACTCATCGGTGTGAAATTTAACCCAGAGGCCACACTGCAAGCGTTCGAGGACGCGATGCTGACCGACGAAGAAGTGCGGGAATTGCTGTAACAAAGCCCCTGGAAGAGCGCCGATAAACGACCCGCTGAAGCGATCAGAGTGTCATAAATCACTTCTCAACCTGCGGGTGTGGCAACACACTGTTAGCGCATGCTAGGTTAGGCGACAAAACTAAAGTCGAACAGTCTATCTAGGAGATGACATGTCTGATCGCATCGCACATGCCGGTTTGCGCGGCAAGGTAATGACCGCCGACGAGGCTGCACAGTTTATCAATCATGGTGATGCCCTCGGCATCTCTGGCTTCACCGGTGCTGGCTACCCGAAGGCTCTGCCGACTGCGCTGGCAAACCGTGGCAAGGAACTCCACGCCAAGGGTGAAGAGTTCGCTGTCGACATCTACACCGGCGCTTCCACTGCCCCGGACTGTGACGGCGTGATGGCAGAAGCTGACATCATCCGCTACCGCATGCCGTACCAGGGCGATCCGGCACTGCGTAAGTCCATCAACTCCGGCAAGGCGAAGTACCAGGACATCCATCTCTCCCACTCCGCGCTGTACATCGAGCAGGGCTTCCTGCCGATTGACGCCGCAATTGTAGAGGTCACTCGTATTACGGAAGATGGACACCTCGTTCCGTCGTCAAGCGTTGGCAACAACGTCGAGTGGATGGACAACGCTGACAAGATCATCATTGAGGTCAACTCGTGGCAGTCCGAGGAACTCGAGGGCATGCACGACATCTACCGCATTCAGCACCTGCCTAACCGCACGCCGGTGCCGATCAACGCCCCGGGTGACCGCATTGGTACCCCTTACATCGACATCAACCTGGACAAGGTTGTCGCAGTTGTCGAGACCAACGCGCCGGACCGCAACTCCCCGTTCAAGCCGTTGGATGAGACCTCGAAGGCCATTGCCGGACACTTCCTCGACTTCCTCGAGGGCGAAGTTCGCGCGGGTCGCCTGGCTTACGACCAGTACATCATGCAGTCGGGCGTCGGTAACGTTCCGAACGCCGTGATGGCGGGTCTGTTGGACTCCAAGTTTGAGAACATCAAGGCCTACACCGAGGTTATTCAGGACGGCATGATCGACCTGATTGACGCAGGTAAGATGACCGTCGCTTCGGCTACCTCCTTCTCCCTGTCTCCGGAAGCGGCCGAGCGCATGAACAACGAGGCTGCTCGCTACCGCGAGAACATCATTCTGCGCCCGCAGCAGATTTCTAACCACCCGGAGGTTGTCCGTCGCGTCGGCCTGATCGCCACCAACGGCATGATTGAGGCCGATATCTACGGCAACGTCAACTCCACCCACATCAACGGCAGCCGCATGATGAACGGCATCGGTGGTTCCGGTGACTTCACCCGTAACGCCTTCGTTTCCTCGTTCATCTCGCCGTCGCTGGCGAAGGACGGTGCGATTTCGACTATTGTTCCGTTCGCTTCGCACATTGACCACACCGAGCACGACGCCATGGTCATCATCACCGAGCGTGGATTCGCTGACCTGCGTGGCCTGGCACCGCGTGACCGCGTGGCGAAGATGATTTCCGTTGCACACCCGGAGTACCAGCCACTGTTGGAGGAGTACTACGAGCGCGCGCTGAAGACCGCTCCGGGCATGTCTACCCCGCACGACCTGCGTACTGCCTTCGACTTCCACGTCAACATGATTGAGAAGGGCTCGATGAAGGGCTAGGCAGTAGGGCTACGGCTGCATAGATTATGCTGGGAAACAAAAATCCCCTCCATGCGGAGGGGATTTTTTCATGCAGTAGAAGCTGCGCTAGAGACTAGCTCTAAAACGTCTAGGCGCTCAGAACTAGTCCAGCTCAAGCTGCAGAGCGTGGGTAGCGGAGATCTCCTCGGTAATCTTTCCGACGAGCTCCTCCGGAACCTCCTTGGAAACGCGCAGCACCAGGATGGCAGTCTGATCTGCTTCCTGCGGAGACAGAGCAGCGGCCTCGATGTTGATGCCGGACTCACCCAGGGTGGTAGCAACGCGACCCAGAGCGCCCGGAACGTCCTTGTACAGCAGGAAGAGGTTACGGCCCTGAGCACGCATGTCGATGCCGCGGCCATTGATGCGAACAATCTTCTCGACGCGGTTCAGGCCAGTGAGAGCACCAACGACGGTAGCGGTGGAGCCATCAGCACCGATGACCTTGACCTCGAGAACGGAGCGGTGGGAGACGGACTCCGGCTCGGTCTCGACAGTGAAGGTCACACCACGCTCTTCTGCGATACGCGGAGCGTTGACGAAAGTGACCGGCTCTTCCACCATGAGGGAGAACAGTCCACGGATTGCTGCCATACCCAGAACGTTAACGTCCTCAGTGTGCAGCTCACCGCGAGCGGTGACCTCAACAGCGGCCGGAGCACCCTCGAGCAGACCGCCAGCAACCAGCCCCAGCTCACGAGCCAGCTCGAGCCACAGGGCCACCTCTTCGCCGACAGCGCCACCGGAAACGTTGACGGCATCCGGGACGAACTCGCCAGCCAGTGCCAGCAGTACGGACTTAGCGACATCGGTACCAGCACGGTCCTGAGCCTCAACGGTGGAGGCACCCAGGTGCGGAGCACAAACAGTTTCCGGCAGACCAAACAGCGGGGAATCCGTGCACGGCTCAGTCGCGTACACGTCGAAGCCAGCACCGCGGATGTTGCCAGCCTTGATTGCGTCGGCAAGCGCCTGCTCGTCGACGAGACCGCCGCGGGCAGCGTTGATGATGATCTGGCCCTTCTTGGCCTTGCCCAGGAGCTCAGCATCGAACATGCCAGCGGTTTCCTTGGTCTTCGGCAGGTGGATGGTCACGAAATCAGCGCGAGCCATCAGGTCTTCCAGCTCAACCAGCTCAACACCGAGCTGAGCAGCACGGGCCGGGTTCGCGTACGGATCGTACGCAATGATGTTGGTCTCGAAAGCAGCGAGACGCTGCGCAAACAGCTGGCCGATGTGACCGAAACCGACGATACCGACGGTCTTGCCGAAGATTTCGACGCCCTTGAAGGAAGAGCGCTTCCACTCCCCTTCACGCAGGGACGCGTCCGCAGCCGGCAGCTGGCGAGCGGTGGCCAGCAGCAATGCGATTGCGTGCTCACATGCAGAGTGAATATTAGAGGTCGGAGCGTTGACAACCATGACGCCGCGCTTGGTAGCGGTATCGATGTCGACGTTATCCAGGCCAACGCCGGCGCGACCGACAATCTTCAGATTCGGAGCAGCCTCGAGGACTTCCTGATCCACGGTGGTAGCGGAGCGGACGAGAAGTGCGTCAGCATCACCAACCGCAGCCAGGAGCTCAGCGCGGTTCGGGCCATCTACCCAACGGACCTCAACGGAATCCCCCAATGCGTCCACAGTGGACTGTGCCAGCTTGTCGGCGATGAGGACAACGGGGCGAGCGTTCTGGCTCACAAGCATCTCCTGGTTTGTCTCGAAAAGTTTATGCAGTATGTGCGGTGTCACTTAAGAAAACTACTAAAGCGTGCACGCGCATTACGTCTCATCATAAACTCTGGGGGTGAGACACGGGGGGACTTACCTAAGCAAAACGGCGCTTACTACCCTTTGTTTAGGGAGTAAGCGCCGTTGCCCCCGACATTCAAGTCGGCAAATATTTCGCGTTATATTTTTATTTCTGCTGGTCTATAACCTACTGGTACGTAACCAACCACGGACGCGGCTCGATGTTCATGGTCTCCTCAGGAGTAAACATCGGCTGATCCTCGTCGATGAAGTTCTTCCACGCCTCGAAAATCTCCGGCTGCAAATCCTGCAGCATGACGTTCCAGGTCTCAAACTTCTCCTGCGCGGTGCCATGGCCGTCGGCATGCAGAACAAATGCGAGCTCCGGGTGCGACAGATCCAGCGTCTCGCGGTCGCGAATCATCTGTAGCTGGAACTGGTGCAGCATCAGCATCTTCTGCGGAAGGTTGTTCTTACGAGTCAGCTCAGCCAGCCAATCAGCAACGCGGTTGACTTCTTCAGCCTTAACGTGACCAACCTGGGTCGCCGGAACCTGCCCCGGTTCCATCTTCCACTCCGGGTCCAGCGCCAGACCGACGTTTGGCATCTTCAGCAGTTCTTCGTAGAACTTGGCCTGGTCCAGGAAGTCCGCACTACCCGGCTGCAGGTCGATGATGACGTAGCCGCCGGCCTTGGTCATTGCCTCGACGTACGGCTTCAGAGTCTCAACCGGAGCCGGCTCGGAGTAGTCACCGCGTGGCCCCGGGTCAGCCTGCGCGACCGAAGCGATAATCTCGAAGGCCGGCAGTACCGGGTCATCAGCGAACTTCTCGTACTGCTTGACGTAGTCCTTCGCACGTGCGACGGCATCCTCCGGATCATCCTCGCCCATCACGCCCAATGGAGCGACACCTGGGTGACCATACGTTGCAATCAGATGACGACCGGGGAACAGCAGTGTGCCTCCACCTGGCAGCTCCTTGACCTTGTCATCTTTGGCAAGCTCGATGGACTGATCAAACTTGTCCTTATCGCCGAAAACCTTACCCAGAGCAATCAGGGACTCGCCGTCGCGAGCAGCGGAAATCGACTCAGAGGTAGCACGCGCGTCGCCCACCGGCAACCAACTGACCTTCAGGCCAGCGGCACGGGCCGTAGCAATGGAGGCCAAACCGGTACCCGGTGCGGCCAGTGCCAATTTGTCCTTGACCTCCTTCGGAGATCCCTTCGGCAGGGTGACGCTCTCCTGTCCCTTGTCGTCCTGCCCATCGCTGGCGCGATCCTGAGCCTCCTGGTTGGCTGCCCCATCCTTCGTTGCATCGCCCTCGACGACAGTTGGCTTCTCCGGATCCATCTCAACGACAGCGCGAGTCGGCTTCGACTCCGTCTCCTTGAGAACCTTAAACTCGGTACCGACGAGCTCCTTAAGGCCATCGGTCGTACCCGGATCGGCAATGATCTGACGGCCCTCTTCGCCAGTCAGGTCAACTGCCCCCACAGTAAGGACTGTCTTTGCGCCCAGGCGGTCAATCTCTTTTTCCACATCGGCGATATCGGCGCCAGTATCACGGCCACGAGCATCCTTCTTCGGGCTCTTGGCAGTAGTGTCATCTTCCGCATCTTCGGCAGAACCAGCCACTAGCATCGGCAGACCAGCAGCAACCGCGATGCCTGCCGCCCTACGCTGCTCAGCAGAGCCAGCCGAGGAAACGACAACCGCTTCCGAACTGTCGATCAGACTTTCCGACGCTGCGATGTCGTCGCTAAGCACCGTCGATTCAGCGTCCACCTTCTTCGTGGAAACAGCGCTGTCGGAATTTCCACACGCGACCAAGGCGCTTGACCCCAACGCCAGGCTGACCGTCAGGGCAACGGTTGCCGTCACGCGCCGCGTCATTGCGGATACTCGCACATTTACCTCCGTGAAATGATTTGATTTCAACGATTAGACTATCGAACGTCTTTGTTGAGGGAGACCTTTCAACCCAGATTAGAACCCCGGATAGGACTGGGGCTACACCCGTTTGGCAGTAGTTGCTTTTAGCTCAGACGTTTATTCCACACGTCTACCCCACACGGTTCAGTGAAAGAAAACTAGTAAGAGAGATACGAAAAGGGCCTCATCACGGCGGTGAAGCTCAGTGATGAAGCCCTACTTCGCGAACAAGCGAGGGATTCGCTTAAGCAACAAACTTAGGCAGTCTCAGCGCGAGCGTCGACCTTAACCCAGCTCATCAGGTCGCGCAGCTTGGAGCCGACCTCTTCAATCTGGTGGTTGTTGTAGGAAGCGCGCAGGTCCTCGAGCTCCTTGTTGCCGCCCTCGACGTTGGCAATCAGGCGCTTGGTGAAGGTGCCGTCCTGAATGTCAGACAAAATCTCGCGCATGTGCTGCTTGGTATCAGCGGTAATAACGCGCGGGCCAGACAGGTAGCCACCGAACTCAGCGGTGTCGGAGACCGAGTAGTTCATGTTGGCAATACCGCCCTCGAACATCAGGTCAACAATCAGCTTCAGCTCGTGCAGGCACTCGAAGTATGCCATCTCCGGCTCGTAGCCAGCTTCAACCAGAACCTCGAAACCGACCTTGACCAGTTCCTCGGTGCCACCACAGAGAACAGCCTGCTCACCGAAGAGGTCGGTCACAGTCTCTGCCTCGAAGGTGGTCGGGATAACGCCAGCGCGGGCGCCACCGATAGCCGCAGCGTAGGACAGAGCCAGGTCGCGGCCCTCGCCCTTCGGGTCCTGGTCAACGGCAATCAGGCACGGAACGCCCTTGCCATCGACGAACTGACGACGAACCAGGTGACCCGGGCCCTTCGGAGCAACCATACCGACGGTGATGTTGTCAGCCGGCTTGATGAGGTCGAAGTGGATGTTCAGACCGTGGCCGAAGAACAGCGCGTCGCCGTCCTTCAGGTTCGGCTCGATGTCCTCGCTGTAAACCTTTGCCTGGGTGGTGTCCGGAACCAGCACCATAATGACGTCTGCCCATGCAGCGGCATCTGCGTTGGACTTAACCTCGAAGCCAGCTTCCTGAGCCTTCACAGCGGACTTGGAGCCTTCACGCAGACCGATAACAACCTCGACACCGGACTCGCGCAGGTTCTGAGCGTGAGCGTGGCCCTGGGAACCGTAGCCCAGGATGGCAACCTTACGTCCCTGGATGATGGACAGATCAGCATCGTCGTCGTACAGCAGTTCAATAGCCATTAAAGTTAGCCTCTTTTCGAATCGGATTCGTTAAAAATCTTAGCGTTTAGTTGTTAGCGGGCCTGGAGCATCGGCTTCGGCCCACGTGCCATTGCGACGGTACCGGACTGAATGAGCTCACGGATACCAAACGGCTCGAGGACCTCCAGCAGGGCTACAAGCTTCGAGCGCTCACCCGTCGCCTCAATGATGACAGACTCTTGAGAAACGTCCACCACACGGGCACGGAAGAGATTGGCGGCATCGACTACCTGCGGACGATTGGTGTTGTCGCAGGAAACCTTCACCATCAGCAGTCCGCGCGACACCATGGTCTCTGGGGGCTGGCGGACCACTTTCAGCACGGGCACCAGCTTGTTCAGCTGCTTAGTGATCTGTTCGATCGGCAGCGTCTCCGTCTCAACCACGACGGTGATGCGGTTGACTCCCTCGGTCTCAGTCTCACCCGAGGTAATCGACTGGATGCTGAAACCTCGACGGGTGAACATGCCCGCAATGCGGACCAGAATACCCGGCTCATCGAGGGTCAACACGGATAGAGTGTGCAGTTCAGCCATTTTGGGACTCACTTCCTGTTGCTTCGGATCCCGATTAGCGGGTCTTCATGGACGGGTGGTTAGCGTCGGGCTGCTTCGCGGCGTCCTCGGAGTTGTCCACAACAGTGCCGTGGATGTCAGCCGGGGCCTCAGCTGCTGAATTCTCATCGTTGAACAGCGGGCGCAGACCGCGGGCGTATTCGACCTCATCATTGGACTTGCCAGCTGCCACCATCGGCCACACCTGAGCATCCTCACCGACAATGAAGTCAATAACCACCGGTCGGTCATTAATCTCGCGTGCCTTCTTAATCGCCGCCGCGACATCTTCCTTCTTGGTCACGCGGATCGCCACGCAGCCAAGCCCCTCGGAGAGCTGGACGAAGTCCGGCAGGTAGGAGTTATCCTCCGGGCGCAGCTTGGTGTTGGAGTAGCGCTGATCGTAGAACAGCGTCTGCCACTGACGAACCATGCCCAGATTACCGTTGTTAATCAAGGCAACCTTGATGGGAAAACCTTCCATTGCACAGGTGGTCAGCTCTTGATTGGTCATCTGGAAGCAACCATCACCGTCGATGGCCCAGACTTCCTTTTCTGGAGCAGCCGCCTTGGCACCCATCGCAGCCGGGATTGAGTAGCCCATCGTGCCGGCACCACCGGAGTTAAGCCAGGTGCGCGGGTTCTCGTACTGGACGAACTGCGCTGCCCACATCTGGTGCTGGCCGACGCCAGCGGCATAGATGGCATCTGGGCCAACGATGTCGGACAGAGTCTGAATTACAAACTGCGGAGCGATTGCACCATCAGCGGGCTCTTCCCACCCGAGGGGGAACTCGTCGCGGAGACCGTCGAGAAGCTTCAGCCAGTCGGCAATCTGCGGGCGACTAAGACCGAGCTTGGTGTAGGACTCGCTAAGTGCGGCAAGGACCTCGCGGGCATCGCCGACGATGGGAACATCAACTTCGCGGAGCTTGCCAATCTCTGCCGGGTCAATGTCGGCGTGGATTACCTTCGCGTTCGGCGCGAAGGAATTCAGATCACCGGTAACACGGTCGTCGAAACGCGCGCCAATCGTGATGAGCAGGTCGGACTTCTGCAGAGCAGCGACGGCCGACACCTTGCCGTGCATGCCCGGCATACCCATGTGCAGCGGATGCGAGTCCGGGAATGCGCCGCGAGCCATCAGCGTGGTCACGACCGGGACTCCGGTCTGCTCGGCGAACTCGACCAGCTCCTTGGAAGCATCAGCCTTAATGACGCCACCACCGATGTAGAGCACCGGACGCTTTGCAGCAGCAATCATCTCAGCGGCTTCGTCAATCTGGCGCTGGTGCGGAGTCGTCACAGGACGGTAGCCCGGCAGATCAATCTCCGGCGGCCAGGTGAAGTCGATCATCGTATTCTGGAGGTCCTTCGGGACATCGACCAGAACCGGACCTGGACGGCCAGAAGAAGCCAGGTGGAATGCCTCAGCGAGCGCGCGCGGGATGTCCTCAGCTTCGGTGACCATGAAGTTGTGCTTCGTAATCGGCATGGTCACACCGCGGATGTCAGCCTCCTGGAAAGCGTCAGTCCCCAGCAGCGGGCGACCGACCTGACCGGTGATAGCGACAACCGGAACGGAGTCCATCTGAGCATCCGCGAGTGGGGTCACCAGGTTAGTAGCACCCGGGCCGGAAGTCGCGATACAGACACCAACCTTGCCGGAAACCTGCGCGTAACCAGTGGCAGCGTGGCCAGCTCCCTGCTCGTGACGCACGAGGACGTGGCGGAGCTTTTCCGAGTCATAAATCGGATCGTAGAGCGGAAGCACTGCACCACCGGGAATACCGAAGGCTACCTCGACGCCGAGCTCTTCAAGGGATCGGACAATGGCTTTTGCACCAGAAATTCGCTCGGGGGCGCTGGTACGCGCCTTGGCCGCGAATTGGGCGGGCGATGGGGTGTGCTGCTCGTGCGCGTTCACGATTTCGCTCCTGGATCATGGTGGGCAACTACTCAACTCACATTCCCGCTAAGAAGCTACGAATGTGACGTTGAATACGACCATAACGTCCACATAGTGAGAAGTCAATCCCGCCAATTGGACACGCCACCCGTATCACACCCCGAGCACCCACCCGATTCCAACGAGAACCCCGCCCCAACTTTGGGAATCACTCTACCCAGAAACTCTCCGACCACGACCCCGGGGACACCCAAGCCTGCACACCCGAGCCCTACACGCCCAAGCCCCGCAAGCCCCAAGTCCAAAGCTCGTCTTTATGCATAATTCTTTACCTTTAAACTCAGCGCATATTAAGGCGAACGACCTACGGTGGATGGCATGGAATTCTTGCAATACATGTTGTTACGGACATGGCAATGGGTGGCCAATAACGGCCTTGCCATCGCATGTCTGGCCATTCTGCTAATTCTTGTTCCCCGTATCCGACGTTTCGTTCTGGCAATTGCGGACGGAAACATCTCCTCTTCAGAGGAGCAGTCCAAGGGACGGCGCGCACTGATTGGCGCTGTGGTTTACATCGTCGAAGTCATTGCATACTTCGTCTTAATCATCGCGATTCTGTCGAAATTCGGAATCTCACTGACCGCCGCCGCTATCCCCGCGACGGTTGTTTCCGCCGCTGTTGGTTTTGGCGCACAGGGAGTAATCGCCGACTTCCTTGGCGGACTGTTCATCATCGCCGAGAAGCAGTACGGCATTGGCGACTGGGTTGAGTTCCATGCCCCTTCGGGCACCGTGCAGGGTGACGTGGTCAATATGACATTGCGCGCCACCACCATCCGCACCCTAAACGGCGAGGAAATTATCGTGCCGAACTCCGAGGCACGCATGTGTATCAACTACTCCTCACAGTGGTCCCGTGCTGTTGTTGAAGTTCCCGTACCGATGACCGCCGGTGGCTCCATTAAGGACCTGGAAGAGCGCACTGTCGCCGCCGCCAAGCGTGCAATCGCACTGGACTCCGTCAAGGACGCAGTTCTCTCTGAGATCAAATTGCAGTCCTCCACAGAACTCAATCCGCCAACGGTTATGGGACTGCCGTGGACCGTCACTATGCGCTTGATTGTCGACTGCAAACCGGGCGACCAATGGCTCATCGAGCGCGCCATCCGCGCCGCAGTCATCGACACTTGGTGGGATGACTACGGCGAGCGCGCCCAACAGACCCCGTTTGCTCCCGCCGAAGAAATCACCGGTCATGTCCGCGATGACACGATGATCGAACAGCTCAGGCAGGCCGATGCTAAGCAAGAGAAAAAACAACAGCTTGACGACGGCGACAGCGCTCCAACCGAAGTTGTCGAAGCGGTAGCGGACACTACTGCCCAGCCGGATACCGCAGAAACCAAACTGATGGAAACTCAGACCGTCGATAAGCAAGACGGGAACGAGCGATCCGACCTGCCGCATGCGGGTGCTGACCTCGATGATGCTCGACGCGAGCAAGAGGACAGCGGAAGCAACAATGCCATCCGCAAGCTGGTTAGCCACCCTGACTGGAAGACGCTCACGACGCGCCAGAAGATCCGGCGATTCCTCTCTGCCGGTGGACGTGCTCGCGTTTCGACAATCATGCTCTTGGCAACCCTAATTGTCCTCGGCGTTTTGAATCTCATGACGGTCGAGACCGAGGGCGGCCCATCCGGATGGCTAGCACCGAGCAGGTGGAGCGATCGGGTAACGACACAGGAAGAGGACTCGGAAGAGTCATCAGCTCCGCAATCATCGAACCAGCCGACTAGTACCACACAGAGTGTGCAGCCCACCGAGACTTCACAGCAGACTCAGACATCACAGAATCAGCCGTCCGAGACTTCACAGCAGCCTCAGAGCACGCAGAACCGCGCACCTTCGACCGCCACCTCCACCGAGCCAGACTCTACCCAGAGCAACACCGACAACGAGAACACTGGCGGATCACAGTCGACAGACTCCACTAACAACGCAGAACCAAACTCGGCCGGGGCGCAATAACGCGCAACTGCCTACCGCGCATTAACCAATCCGAACTACCCGCTACAATCAAAGGCCATGACTGACTCGACTCCACAGCTAAAAATTGCGACGCAGCGATTTCGCCCACAGAAGACGCATCTGTTCATCGTTGCGTTCATGCTCGTGCTGTGTGTAATTGCCACCGGTTTTGCCCCGTGGCTGGCCATTACCTTCCTGGCACCGTTGATTTATACGCTTTGGATTTTCCGAGTACGCACCACCGTAGGGCCACGCGGCATCACTGCGGTGTACCTATTGTCCAAGCGCCGTTCGGTGCCCTGGGGCGATTTTGCGGGCATCTTCTTCAACAAGGGCGGCCGCGCCTTTGCGGTAACCAAGTCAGATGAGCGCATCGCCCTGCCGGCCATCTCTTTTAATTCGCTGCCGGAGTTGAAGGAAGCCACTGGCGGTCTGATTCCAGATCCGATCGCTTCGGCTCGTATGGCGGAAAATGACAAGGTCGAGGTTTTCGACCGCGATGGCTACTCCGTAATGAAGAAGGTCAGTGAGGTTGAGGCTGATGCCAAGGCTAAAGGTGCTAAAGCCAAAGGTGCCAAGGCTAAAGGTGACGCCTCTGCCGAGTAACATATAAGCAGTCCACAAAGCCCCTAAATCTCATTATGCGGACACTAGTGACCATGAAATGAGACATTAGGGGCTTTTTGTGATTAATATGGATAATTAATTACCTTGCACCCTATCTAGGAAGGGCAGCCCCCATGATTCCCCTTCGCTCTAAAGTCACCACTGCCGGCCGTAATGCTGCAGGTGCGCGTTCGCTATGGCGCGCAACTGGCATGACCGATAACGACTTCGGCAAGCCGATTATCGCAATTGCCAACTCTTACACTCAGTTCGTTCCGGGTCACGTGCACCTGAAGGACGTTGGCGACATCGTCGCAGAAGCTGTAACCGCAGCCGGTGGCGTCCCCCGTGAGTTCAACACCATTGCTGTCGACGACGGAATTGCGATGGGTCACGACGGCATGCTCTACTCGCTGCCGTCCCGTGAGATTATTGCTGACTCTGTCGAGTACATGGTCAACGCTCACACCGCTGACGCATTGGTCTGTATTTCCAACTGTGACAAGATCACGCCGGGCATGCTCAATGCGGCTCTGCGTCTGAATATCCCGGTGGTCTTCGTTTCCGGCGGGCCGATGGAATCGGGATCTTCGATTGTTATCGATGGCGTCGTCAAGCCCGGCTCTGACCTCGTCTCGGCTATTTCTGCATCCGCGAACGACAAGGTCGATGACAAGAACCTGCTCGACATCGAGCGCTCGGCATGCCCGACCTGCGGATCGTGCTCGGGCATGTTCACTGCAAACTCGATGAACTGCCTGACCGAGGCCCTCGGCCTGTCCCTGCCGGGTAACGGTTCTACCCTGGCAACTCAGCAGGCGCGTCGCGATTTGTTCACGCGCGCCGGTGAACTGATTGTGGACCTGGCGAAGAGCTACTACCACGATGGTGACGAGTCCGTGCTGCCGCGCAACATCGCCAACCGCGACGCCTTTGTCAACGCAATGACGCTCGACGTTGCCATGGGCGGTTCCACCAACACGGTGCTGCATATTCTCGCTGCCGCCCAGGAGGGCGAGATCGACTTCGACCTCTCTGACATCGACGCGATTTCGCGCCGCGTGCCTTGTCTGTCCAAGGTGGCACCGAACTCGGACTACTACATGGAGGACGTCCACCGCGCCGGTGGTATTCCAGCCATCCTCGGCGAACTGCGCCGCGCGGGCCTGCTGCAAATGAGTGTCCGCTCCGTTCACTCCCCATCTCTGGAGGAGCACCTGGACAATTGGGATATCCGCGGCGGCAAGGCCACTGACGAAGCGATTGAACTGTTCCACGCAGCCCCTGGCGGCGTGCGCACCACCGAGCCGTTCTCCACATCCAACCGTTGGGAGAGCCTGGATACGGACTCCGAAAATGGCTGCATCCGCGACTTCGACCACGCCTACACGAAGGAAGGCGGTCTGTGTGTCCTGCGCGGCAACATCGCCGAGGACGGCGCTATCCTGAAGACCGCCGGTATCGGCGAGGATCAGTTCCACTTCGAGGGCACCGCTCGCGTCGTAGAGAGCCAAGAAGAGGCTGTCTCGGTCATCTTGAACCGCACCTTGCAGCCGGGCGAAGTTCTCTTTGTCATCTACGAGGGTCCTTCCGGCGGCCCTGGCATGCAGGAGATGCTGCACCCGACTGCATTCATCAAGGGCGCTGGCCTGGGTAAGGTCTGTGCGCTGGTCACCGATGGTCGCTTCTCCGGCGGTTCCTCCGGACTGTCTATCGGCCACGTTTCCCCGGAGGCCGCTGCCGGCGGCGCAATCGGTCTCGTCCGCAACGGCGACCCGGTGTACATCGATGTCGCTGAACGACGGCTCGAGATTCAGGTGTCCGACGAGGAGCTGGCCGCTCGCCGCGATGAGGAGCTCAAGCGCGATAAGCCTTTTACTCCGCACAAGCCGCGTCCGCGCAAGGTCTCCAAGGCGCTGCGCGCATACGCCAAGATGGCGTCCAGTGCGGATAAGGGGGCGGTCCGCATTGTCGACTAGCTAGATCAAACCCGCTTAAAGACCTGTGCTTACCGCACGGGCCTTTGGCGTTTCTAGAGTGGCTTTGCGCCCAGTCTTCTGCGTGGGCTTCACCAAATCCCGGTACTCGACGTCGGCAATCCCCTCAGCGACGTCCCCGGTGTGTGCATATTTGCCGCCCTCGGTAATGGCCGCCATTACATATCCGGGGCCAAAAACAACGGAAGAGTGCCACGAACGCCGGTTGGACCAGCCCATTTTCGCGCCTTCAGAGCCGGGCAGCCCGGCAAGACCAAAATTCTGTCGATAGCCATCGGCAGCAATCGGCGACCAGTGTCGCATCGCCTCGAGCACCTCAGAATTAGGATGCTTCAGATGAAGCTGGGAAATAAAAGACACCACATCTTCCGCGGTGGTCCTCGATACTCCCCACTTTTCTCCGCCGGAAGTGTTGAACAGGCCGTACTCGGTCGCAATGGAATCGACCGATTCCGGGTACTTCCGGTAAAAGTCGGCGGCCAAATCGTCATCGGAACGCGAAATCATCTTTTCGACGCGCTCGGCATCGTCGGCAGTGCCGTGTTCGAGCACATACTGACCGATATACAACTTAATCAGGGATAGCGCCGGCAGCGGGCGTTGCGATGCCTGGCTGCTGTACCCCACGCCCACCGGCTCGTAGCTCACCGCCATTTGCGTGCGCGGGTCAGTCTCGATCAACCCTTCGGCGTTGAGGTTCATGCGCGGCAGACTCACCTCATGAGTCGGCCAGACGCTTGCCGACGAGACGGAGGCTGCAACCTCATTGTGCTCGCCGGCAGCGGCTGTCGAAGGTGAGTGAATCGACGTTGTAGCGCCTATCGAAGACATGAAAAAGACCACCGCGAGGGTGGTCTTTAGTGCGTGTCTCGACTTTGGCATAGGGGGCATTGTACCCCGACCCTAACCGAGAACCTAGTTTAGGTCGCTCGACTGTTTGTGCAGCTGCGAGCCGCCTTAGCCAACAAACGGCAGCGTTCCGGTCGTCAGCCACCACAGGCCAATTGCTGCGGCGATGGACAGAATTCCGAAGATCCACGACGATGCCAGTGGTCGACGAGCCCAGCCGCGTCCGAAATCGATGCCGATACGGCCCGGGCCGGTGAACTGCAAGCCAAGCGCCATGGCGGTCATCAACAGCTGTAGTTGGAGGTTACTGGAGTCCTGGCCAACGATATTCACACCATTGGCAGAGGTAGCCACATCAAACATGCTGAGGTAGGCGGACAATGCCAGCGCCAACGCCGCGGCCAGCGGTGTCGCGAGACCCAAGATAAGCAGGGCACCCGCGATAAGCTGAACCGTTGGGATGGCAGTGGCCATTACAGGGCCGAGGGCAAAGTTGTTCTGGCTAAACTGTGTCTCCAGCGCAGTGGTGCCACCGGAGTTGCCCCAGCCGAGCAGCGTTGTCAGACCATGGACCAGCAGTAGCGCACCCAATCCAAGACGCAGCAGCAGGAGGCCGAAGTCAGTGGTACCGCGACGGAACTCCGGTTCGTTGTCGTCGTAGAAGTCCGTGTCTTCATCGTCGTCAGCAGCGGCGGTGGTCGTAGCAGCAGTTGCCCCGGCGGCTCCTACGCCTGCTCCTGCAACACCAGCGGCGCCAGCTGCACCAGCGGTATCGCGAGACGCAGCCGGTTCAGCGAAATCCGATTCATCGAAATACTGAGTCTCAGCTGCGGAATTGCGTGAAGAGTCATAGGTCGGCTCCGCCTCATCGTCGAATACTGGCTGTGCTTCCGACTTTTTTGCAGTAGCTCCCGCTGCGGACGCTCCTGCCGCTTCAGAAGCCGAGAAGGCTTGCGTCGGCTGGCTGAAATCCTCGTCTGAATCAACGCGCTCACTACGAGCCGGCTGCTCAAAGATTTCGGTTGCCTCCGACTCCGGGGCCACCTCCGACTCGTTATCGGCCGCGGGCGCCAATTCAGTTTCAGCCTGTTCATCCCGCGGCGAAGGCTTGCCGGCAGGGCTAATCACCTGAGGTGCCGTGCGGCCTGCAGCGGCGTAGGCGTCGTAGCGCTTCTTCGGGGCTTCCTGAACTTCAGGCTCCGGTTCCGAGCTCGGCTCGACCTCTGTCTCTGCCACTGTCTCTGATACAGCGGTGGATTCCGGCGGCAGGTTTTCCTGGTCTGCCTCCGACTCCTCCGCTACGCGCTTTTCCGGCACACCCGGAAAAACCTGCGTTGCGGTGTTGTCGCTGTCATCACGGTTGGTTTCTTCGTTCATTGGCTCAGCGAGCTTGCGGTAGGTCGGGACGTCGAGATCGTCATCGAATCCGTCCTCCACATTCTCGAGGGCGCGGTCGTTCGGGTACTTCTCTGAGTCGCTCACATCGTCCACATTAAATCTACTGCCTCACTTTTGGTCGCAGGCGTGGCCGTGAAACGAGGCTGTATTGTGTATGCCTATGGGATTCCACCTCGTCCACACCAGCAGTGCACAGGCTCGCGCTCGCGGGCGGCGTCGTCGTGCTGCGCTCGCCGCTGGTGTCATCGGGATGGTCTCTCTTTCCGGCTGCATGAGTGCCTCGAACGCGCTTGAGTTGCCGTTTACGGAAGACAAGTCAGAGCCGACGGGCATTGCCATGCCAAAGTTTTCCTCCCCTGATTTGCCCTCTACCCCGGTACCGACCACGGAAAGCAAAGCCAAAGACAAAGGCCCCTGTGACCTCGACGATGTCACTCTCGCCGCCTGCCTACCGCTTACCACCGCGCTAGCTGCAATCGGCCCTGGGGAGGCTCTCGTCGCCACCGATGACGGTGCGCTCACCGTTGTCGCACCGGGTAAGACACCGCGTGAGGTCGCACGGCTCGGCGCCCCTGCAAAACAGTTGCTGCCCAGTCCCTCGGTTGAAGAGGACCGCCAGGTCTTTGTTTTGCGTGACGACGACACCATCGCGCGCGTCACCCTCGTGGAGGGCGGCACCGCTGATGTGCGCGAACTTCCGGATCTCAGCGAGCCGGGCATTCTCGGTATCTATTTTGACCGAACTTCGGGCGCCCTGTCCCCGCGCAAATTGCTCGTGGGGGATCCAGGCATCGAGTTTCAGCAGTTCTGCCATGGTCCTGACCGAATGCCGCCGTTGGCAACCGCCATTCTCGACGGCACCCCACAGCTGGTTCAGCTCACCGGCCCTGTGATTAGCCCCCTCGGCGGTGTGGACCTGAACGATTCCATCGGTGGATGCGCAGTGATGGGTGACCGCGTGGTCATTGCCATCCCAGACGCGCAGAAGGTCATCTCCATGCCGGTGGGGCCACAGTACAGTGGGCCCGACGCGGCGTGGGAAGTCAAGGGTTCCCCTGAGGTGCTTGTCGACGGCGACTTCGGCCACATCTCGCATGTAGCAGCTGTCGCAGCGAATCAGGGTATTGAAGTTTGGGGTGCTACTACGAACAAAACCGCCGGGGCACAACCGTCGGAGTCCGACGAGCGCGTCGTCAGACTGCCGAGCGATGGTGCCGCCGGCGGTTCCCCGGATTAACTTTCGGGGAGGCTAGCTCGGTGTTGCTAGCTCAGCTTCTTCGCGATCAGCTGGTTGACCTGAGCCGGGTCTGCCTTGCCGCGGGTGGCCTTCATGACCTGGCCCACGATGGCACCGACAACCTTCTTGTTGCCGGCACGGTACTTCTCCACGATGTCCGGATTAGCAGCCAGTGCATCGTCGACGGCCTTCTCAATAGCACCGTCGTCGCGAACGACCTCCAGGCCACGGGCAGCAACGACCTCATCAACATCGCCCTCGCCTGCGAGCACGCCGTCGACGGCCTTACGGGCCAGCTTGTTGGTGAGCTTGCCCTCTTCAATCAGAGCAATCACGCGGGCGACCTGTGCCGGAGTAATTGCGAGCTCAGCCAGCTCCACGCCTGCCTCGTTGGCCTTCTGAGCGAGGTAAGCGACCCACCAGGAACGAGCCTCAGCCGGGCCGGCACCAGCCTCAACGGTGTCGACAATCAGGTCGAGTGCGCCGGCGTTAACCAGGTCGCGCATTTCCTCGTCCTTCAGACCCCACTCTTCCTGGATGCGAGCGCGGCGAACCCACGGCAGCTCCGGCAGAGTTGCGCGGATTTCCTCCACCCACTCACGCGGAGCGATAACCGGTGGCAAATCCGGGTCGTTGAAGTAGCGGTAGTCCGACTGCGACTCCTTCGGGCGGCCCTTAGAAGTCGTACCGTCGGTCTCCTGGTAGTGGCGGGTTTCCTGAACGATCTCCTCGCCATTGGTAATCGCAGCAGCCTGGCGCTGCATCTCGTAGCGAACAGCCTGTTCAACCGACTTCAGGGAGTTGATGTTCTTAGTCTCGGTACGAGTACCGAACTCCTCCTGGCCAATTGGGCGCAGGGAAACGTTGGAGTCCACACGCATCGAGCCCTGGTCCATGCGGGCATCGGAGACACCGAGGGACTTCACCAGGTCACGCAGTGCAGAAACGTACGCACGAGCAACCTCTGGGGCTCGCTCCCCTGCACCGAGAATCGGCTTAGTCACAATCTCGATCAGCGGAATACCTGCGCGGTTGCAGTCCACCAGCGAACGCGTGGCGCCGTGAATACGACCATCGGCACCGCCCAGGTGCGTCAGCTTGCCGGTGTCTTCTTCCATGTGAGCGCGCTCGATTTCGACACGGAACTCCGTGCCGTCGTCAAGCTGAACGTCAAGATATCCGTCGTAGGCGATTGGCTCGTCGTACTGCGAAATCTGGTAGTTCTTCGGCTGGTCCGGGTAGAAGTAATTCTTGCGCGCGAAGCGGGAGGACTCAGCAATCTCGCAGTTCAGCGCGAGGCCAATCTTGATAGCCCACTCAACGCCCTGACGGTTAACCACGGGCAGCGCGCCCGGCAGGCCGAGGCTGCAGGGATCGACGTTGCTATTCGGCTCGGCACCAAAGTGCGCCGAGGAGGAGGAGAACATCTTGGTATTCGTCGAGAGCTCGACGTGAACCTCCATGCCCATTACCGGGTCAAAACGTTCGAGGACCTCATCAAAGTCCATCAAGTCATCAGCGTATGCAGCGGTCATGTTTGTAGAGTCTACTAGCGATGGCCCCGCGTGCGTGCCCTAGGGTATAAGTCGTGCCCGGAGTTAACGAACACCCACCGATTCCACCGACGTCAGCACGCGATACGCCAACGTTCCGCGATGCCGCTGACCGCCACCGCGCAGGCGCTACTTTCGACGACGACCTGCAGGAAAGCGCCGACGGCGCCTCGGGCTACCACCGCGTGCGCCCCGGATATCCTCCAACCGTCATCGAAGCGCTTACCCGCCTTGCACCGCGCCCACAGGTAGTCGCCGATATCGGCGCCGGCACTGGAAAGCTCACCGCCTCGCTTGCCGACGTCTACCGCGATGCCACCCTGCTGGCACTCGATCCCTCCACCGCGATGCGGCAAGCACTGATGCACAATGTGCCAGCGGCGGAATGCCTGGAAGGTACTGCGGAGCGCACGGGACTGGAGTCCGACAGCGTCGATGTAGCAACATGTGCGCAGACCTGGCACTGGGTGGACACGGCAGCTGCAAGTAGAGAATTTGCGCGGGTTTTACGCACCGATGGTGTGGCTATGTTGGTGTGGAACACCTTGGATGTCTCCGTACCGTGGGTGCATCGGCTCAGCCGCATCATGCACGCCGGTGACGTGTTGCGCCCCGGCTTCTACCCTGAAGTTGGTCCGGAGTTGGAGTTAGTCGATGAGGTACGCCTGGTGTGGGAGCAGACACTGACCATCGAGGACATCGTGTTGCTGGCACGGACCCGTTCCTATTGGCTTCGTTCCAAGCCCGCCACACGCGCCAAAGTGGAGGCGAACTTGCGCTGGTATCTCCACGAGCACTTGGGGCACACATACGAAGAAGGCATCGCCCTTCCCTACCGGTGCGATGCCTTCTATTTTCGAGCTGCCTAGATTTTCGAGCTGCCCAGTCGCGCTAGTTAGTTTTCTTTCTTCGGCTTAGGATGAGCCACGCGCTTGAATGCGTTCTTAGTCTGACCGGCAAGCTTCTTCGGCGCAGTGGCTGTGGTCTCGCCTGGGAAGGAGTCCTTCGCGGTCTCGCGAGGGTTTTCTTCATCGGAAGCTTCTTCAATTTCGGAGAGCTTTTCCAGGCGCTCATTATCCTTTTCTACGATGCGCTCGGCGTCATCCTCAGTGAAGTTCACGTTATCGTCGCTGACCAGTTCCTCGACGATGTCATCGCGAACGCTTTCCTGAAGGTCGACGTTGGAAATGTTGGAGTTAGCCAAAGCGCGATCGAGCTTCTTCTGATCGGCGGTGGTGAACTTCTTGTTCGGGTGCATCTTTCGGCGTGCGAGCTTACGGATACGACCGCGACGCTTCGACTCCTCCATCAGCTTGTTACGGCCAGTCAGGTACGCACCACACAGAACAACGATGAGAGCGATACCGACATACCCAAGGGCCGGATAGATGGAGCCAACCAGAGCCTTGAAACCGAAGAAGCTCAATCCAAAACCGACCAGTACGGTCACGATAAACACCAAACGGAAGCGGTGCGGGGTATTGCGCGTGAGACGGCGACCCAGCGCGTAAAACATGCCGATGGCGGTGTTGAAAATCATGGCGTAGATGATGATTGCCATCACGGTACCCAGAACTGGGTGGATTTCATTGACGATTGCCAGGGTCGGCATATCTTCGTGGCCAACGTCCTTGACCTTGAAGAAGAGGGCAAAGGTCACCAGCGTCAGCAGACCTGCGTAGATAGTGCCGCCCATGAGACCACCGATGCCAGCTTCACGCGGGTTCAGGTAGCTACCGCCAATGACGATTGACATCGAAACGGCCACCATCACACAGAAACCGACATAGTTCAGGGCAGAAATAGACCAGTGTGGCAGCGATGTCGACAGTTCAGTGGTGTACTGCGCGGCCTCCGACATCGAGGTATCGGTGGTGAACAAAGTGTAGATACCGGCCCCAAGCAGGAACACGATAATGAATGGAGTGATCATGCCAATCACGCGGCTGACCTTGTCGGCATCCAGCATGCCTACACCCAAAGTCAGTGCCACCATGATAACGGCGCCGATCCACACCTCAAGTCCAAATTGCTGATTCAGGTTCGCACCGGCACCGGCGAACATGACAAAGCCGGTACAGAACAGCGTGATCATCACGGCGATATCCAGAATCTTCGAAACCCAATTGCGGGTGATTACGTCGAAGACCTCGGAGTGCTCGTCAGCCTGCAAATAGCTGGCAATTGACAGTACTGCCAGACCACTGGCAATCATCACGACGGAGGCAAGTACCACGCCCCACAGTCCGTTAGTGCCAAATGCCACGAAGTACTGCATCATTTCCTGGCCGGAGGCAAATCCGGCACCAACAGTTAGGCCGACAAAGGCCATTGCAATTGTTGTGGCTCTTTTCCACATAGCGAGAAAATCCTAAATATGTTTCTATTTTTCAAAAAACTGGAACCTTATAAAACATACTGCCCGGGCTGGTGATTGACACACCAACCCGGGCAGTACGCCTATTTTGTTATGAAGATGTTCCTAAATGTTTAGCAACTCGTGCTTAACCGACGCGTTTAACCAAACAGTGCAGCAGCTGCGCGGTAACGCCCCTCAGGTACAACCTTCAACTCTGAGACCGCATCATCGATGTCGATACGCTGAATGTCCTCGCCGTGGAGAGCAACAATCTTGCCGAAATCGCCCTCGTGGACCGCACGGGTCGCGTGGATACCGTAGCGGGTAGCCAGTACGCGGTCGTACGCAGTAGGCGTACCGCCACGCTGAATGTGGCCAAGCACCGTGGTGCGCACGTCGTACCCGGTGCGCTTCTTAATCTCCGCACCAATAACCTGACCAATGCCGTTGAAGGTTTGGTGGCCGAACTGGTCGACACCGCCCTCTTCGTAATCCATGGTGCCCGGCTTCGGGGTGGCGCCCTCGGCGACGACGATGATGCCGTACTTCTCACCCATCTGGAAACGGCGTTCCATCGACTTCACAATCTCATTGATGTCGAATGGCTTTTCCGGAATGACAATGTGGTGAGCACCACCGGCCATACCCGCATGCAATGCAATCCAGCCCACGTGTCGGCCCATGACCTCAACAATCATGACGCGCTGGTGGGACTCCGCGGTGGTGTGCAAACGGTCAACCGCGTCGGTGGCAACGGCCACTGCAGTGTCGAAACCGAAGGTGTAGTCCGTACCGTTGACATCATTATCAATGGTCTTCGGAACACCGACGACCGGCACCCCGTTGTCCGAAAGCCACTTGCCGGCCTTCAGCGTGCCTTCGCCACCGATGGGAATCAGGGCATCGATGCCCGCATCAGCGAGGTTTTCCTTGATGCGGTCGAGGTTGGACATGAGGATGTCCGGGTGCACGCGGCCGGTGCCCAGCATCGTGCCGCCACGCAGCAGCATGCGGTCAATCCGCTCGTCGTCGTAAAGCTGAACCCTACGGTCTTCCATAAGACCAATCCAACCGTCCTCAAAGCCGACGACGGTTGAGCCGTACTCGCTCGAGCTAGTACGGACAATTGCACGGATAACGGCATTCAGACCGGGACAATCTCCACCGGAGGTAAGGGTCGCAATTCGCATGATGCCCACCTTAGTCGCGTTAGTCAGTTCGTGCTTGACAGCCTTGGTCAAAACTACTTCTGCAGGTATTCCTGCCCCGGCAGCTCAGATGGCAGCTCCATTTTCGTTGTCACCTCCGACGTCGGCATTAGACCATATTCTTCGAGTGCCTTGCGCACGTACTCTGCGGCATCGATATTCAGCGGAGACTCCGTCCACAATGCAATCGGCAGGTTAATGAAGCGATTTTCCTTGACCGCCTCTAGATTCTTCGTGGCTGGGTTAGTGCGCAGAACCTTGATTTTCTCTTCAAAGGTCTGACCTGGGTAATCCACAAGCGCGATGAAGTCTGGATTCATCTCCGCGACATGCTCCCAGGAGGTCGTAGTCCAGGTGTCCTTAATAGACTCGGCTGCATTCGTCGCGCCGGCCTTTTCCAGGATGCCCTGAGGTGCGCCAAAGGATCCCGAGGTAAACGGCGCTTCACCGGCAGAGTCAAAGAGGAAGCCCACCGGCTTCTTGTCGCCCTTCGGCGCGGCATCCAAGGCTTGCAGACGGTTATCTATATCTGCAATAACCCTGTCGCCCTCACCGTCGTGTCCGGTCAAGGTAGCGATGTTCTTCAAATCGATCTTGACGGCTTCCCACGGATCCACCAGCCCACGAGTGTGCCCCGGGTCGCCACTGCTACCCTGGTCTGTCTTGCCTTCCGCACTGCTCCGGCAGGACTCCGTCAGGGTGTAGGCACCGATACCGTGCTCGGAAAGCGATTCCGGGGTAATACCCTTATCCTCGCTAAATCCATAGCCCCAGCCCGCCAGCATCAGATCCGGCTCGGCCGCAATAACCTGCTCCAAATTCGGGTATTCCTTCGCAACTTCTGGCTTTTGCGCAATTTCATCGCCGTAAGCTGCGGTCAACACCGGCAAGTGCGAGGCCATAGAGCTCACTGCCGTGATCTCGTCCGCAGCCCCCACAGCTAGCGCCAGCGAGGCGACGTTGCCGTCGTTGATGAGCAACTTTTTAGCTACACCCGGGTAGCTGACTTCTTCACCGCAGTTGGTGAGGGTTAAGCCTGACGACGAAGCCTGCGTTCCCTCATCAGAGCCACAGGCGGCGGCTCCGAATGCCAGAGCAGCCACAGCGATACCAGCTGCTGAGGCACGCAGGGGACGTCGGAAAGCATGTGCGTTATTCAAGGGAGTACTCCTAGTTGATGGTGGCAGCATCCAGCTCGCTATCGATTGCGAGATGGCGGCGGCCAGAGGGAGAATTGAGCTGACAGGATTCGACCTGAAAGATTTTGGCGACGAAGTCGCGGGTCAGCACGTCTACGGGGATGCCGTCGGCCACGATACCGCCGTCTGCGACGACGATGACACGGTCGAAGTGGTTCATCACCAGGTCCAAGTCGTGGATCGCGGCGATGACACACGCTCCGCTGGAACGGGCCAGCCGGAGGACGGATTGTTGATGGCGCACGTCGAGGTGGTTGGTGGGCTCGTCGAGAAGCATAATTGGCGAGTCCTGGGCGATGGCGCGCGCCAAACATACGCGACGACGTTGCCCACCCGAGAGCTGCCCACACAGGCGTTGTGCAACCGTTTCCAGGCCTACGAGCGCCAGCGCACGGTCGACATGAGAATTGTCCTCGGCAGTGTTGCCACCAAAAAGGCGTTGGTAGGGCAAGCGGCCGAGGGAGACAAAGTCGCGCACGCGCATTTCGGCGGGTGGGACCTCGTTCTGCGCGACAAAGGCGAGATCGCGGGCGCGGTGCTTCGAACTGATTGAGCTCATCGATATGCCGTTAATCTCGACCTCGCCCGCGGCCGGTTCCGCAATTCCACCGAGCGCACGCAGCAACGTGGATTTGCCCGCGCCGTTAACACCGATGATGGCGGTCATGGGTTCCGCGCCGAAGCTGAGGTTGACTCCGCTGACGATGATGCGTCCGGCGATGTCACAGCGCACATCTTTAGCGGAGAGTACAGATTTTTGTGGGGCGCTCATTTATTCGGCACCTCCGTAGCTGTAGTGCGAGCGGCTCATGAGGTAGAGGAAGAGCGGTGCGCCAACCAATCCCGTGACTACGCCCAGCGGCATTTCCTGGCTTCCGCCCACTACGCGCGCGATGATGTCCACCCAGATGAGAAACAGTCCACCCATGAGTGCAGCAACCGGTAGGACAACGCGGTGGGTGGCGCCTACCAGGATGCGGGTCAAGTGCGGAATCACCAGGCCGACAAACCCGATGCCACCCGAGACCGCCACGAGCGTGCCGACGAGAACAGCCTGGAGCACAAATACCTGCGTGCGTAGCCGAGAAACGTCAATCCCCACAGCAGCTGCAGTGCTCTCACCAGTTGCCAGCGCATCCAGATGACGGGCTTTGACCAGGAAAAACAACATTACTGCGATAAGGACGATGAGCGGGAAAAGCGTCTTCACCCAGGTCGCACCGGCAACAGAGCCCAGCATCCAAAACATCACAGACTGCGCGGCCCTAGGGTCTGGCCCGGCGAAGACCATGAAGCTACTCAGCGCGGAAAACGCAGCGGAAAGCACAACCCCAGAGAGCACCAAGCGCAGCGGAGTCAGTCCACCGCCTGCAGTGGCGAAAGCACCGACTGCGAGGGTGGCCATGACTGCACCGAGGAGTGCGCCGAATGTCAGCGGCGCAATGGGGCTTCCAGAGAAAGCACCAAAGATGATCACCGCGGTCGCACCGGCGCCGGCACCCGCGGAAATGCCCAGTAGATACGGGTCTGCCAACGGGTTACGGACCAATGTCTGCATAGCCACACCGGAGACAGCTAGCCCCGCCCCTACAATCGCTGCGAGAACTCCCCGGGGAGCGCGGAGGTTCCAGATGATGGTGTCCGAACTGGCGGGCACAAATCCATCGAGCTCGGTGCCGAAGAGGTGATGCGAAATGACCTGTGTCGTGGTGGACCAGGTGATATCCGCCGAGCCGAAGACCACCGCAGCGACCAGACTGGCCGCAATGGCTATGACAATGACCAGCCCATAAATCCACGGCATATACCGCGGTGGGTTTTTAATTCTGACTCTCTCCATGTTTGCGTTCCTGCGCATGTATGAAATTTCCCCCGACACGACAACAACCGCCGCTCTCCCACTTCAGTGAGAAAACGACGGTTGAAGAAAACCGACTAACGCTTATTGGTCGATATTATGCAATCGGGCCACGAACCTTTTCGTAGGCAGCGCCGACCTTGTACAGCCGATCATCACCGTGGCGCGGAGCCATAATCTGCAGGCCCACCGGCAGGCCGGTGTCTTCAGCCAGGCCCGACGGCACGGACATACCACACATGCCGGCGAGGTTGAGCGGCAGAGTGCACAGGTCGAACATGTACATGCTCAGCGGGTCGTCAACCTTCTCGCCCAACTTGAACGCAGTGGTCGGAGTCGTCGGCGAGATCAAGACATCCACCTGCTCGAAGGCACGCTCGAAGTCCTGCTGAATCAGGGTACGGACGCGCTGTGCCTGGATGTAGTAAGCGTCGTAGTAACCGACCGATAGCGCGTAGGTACCGATGATGATGCGTCGCTTAACCTCATCGCCGAAACCAGCGGCACGGGTCATAGCCATGACCTCATCGGCGGAGTGCGTGCCGTCATCACCAACACGCTGGCCGTAACGCATGCCGTCGAAACGAGCCAGGTTGGAGCTGACCTCGCACGGCAGAATCAGGTAGTACGCGCTCAGTGCGTGGTCGAAGTTCGGGCAATCGACCTCGACAACCTCCGCACCAGCTTCCTTAAGCTTGTCGACGGCCTCGTGGAAGCTGTCCAGTACGCCGGCCTGGTAACCCTCGGTGCGGTCGAACTGCTTGACGATGCCGACCTTAACCCCCGTGAGGTCACCGGTAGCTCCTTCCTTGGCAGCAGCAACCACATCGGCAATCGGCTGCTCCGTGGAGGTCGAGTCGTTCTCGTCGTGACCAGCAATGATTTCGTGCAGCAGCGCGGTGTCCAGAACGGTACGCGCGGTCGGGCCACCCTGGTCCAACGAGGAGGCACAAGCGACCAGGCCGTAGCGGGATACCGTGCCATAGGTCGGCTTCACACCAACCGTTGCGGTCAGAGCTGCTGGCTGACGAATCGAACCACCGGTGTCAGTACCGATAGCCAGCGGAGCCATACCGGAGGCCAGCGCCGCGGAAGAGCCACCACCGGAACCGCCTGCGGTGCGCTCGACATCCCACGGGTTGTGGGTCGGACCGTAAGCGGAGTTCTCAGTCGACGAGCCCATGGCGAACTCATCCATATTGGTCTTACCCAGGATTGGGATGCCAGCTGCGCGCAGCTTGGCAGTAACCGTTGCGTCGTAAGGGCTCATGTAGCCCTCGAGCATCTTGGAAGCGCAGGTGGTCGGCGCATCGGTGGTAGTGAAGACATCCTTCAGCGCCAGCGGAACACCGGCCAGCGCAGAGGCCGGCTCCTCGCCAGCATCCAGCGACTCATCGACCTTGCGAGCTGCATCCAGGGCCTCTTCGGCACCGACGTGCAGGAATGCGTGAATGTCCTCATCAATTGCTGCGATACGGTCGAGGAACGCCTGAGTGACCTCTACCGAGGTCAGCTCACGAGCGTGAATCTTCTGTGCGAGCTCAAAAGCGCTCAGCCCCAGAATCGGGTCCTCAGCAACAGCGGCATGCAGGTTCGGGTTAGCTGCAGTCATTTCTTCCACGTACTCCTACTCGCCGAGAATCTGGGGAACTTCAAAGCGCTGGCGGTCCTGCGACGGCGCCTGGTCCAGCGCCTGCTCCGCAGTCAGCGTCGGCTTGACGACGTCCTCGCGCATCACACCGGATAGCGAAGAGGGGTGACTCATCGGTTCAACATCATCCGCAGCCACCTTTTGAACGGCCTGGACGTGGTTAATAATGCCGTCGATCTGACCGGCGAACTCGTCGAGTTCCGCGTCAGTCAGAGCCAGACGGGACAATCGCGCTAGGTGGGCGACCTCATCGCGTGAGATAGCTGGCACGCTAGTACCCCTTTCATTTCTTCGTACGAAGCTAGTGCACAGAAGTTTAGTTGAAACTGATTTTGAACCGCGCGAGCGGGCTGTACTTGCCAACAGTAGTCGTTGTCGCCAAGCACTTGTCCGCAGGGTCTTACATTTCAAAGGTTTACCCTGTAGCCTAAATCACTACTTCTATAGTTACACCGCAAGCATCACTCTCAATTATTCGAAAGGTTGTGCACACAGCCATGAGTTACCTCCTTCGCATCCAGCTTCCCGACGAACCAGGCGCACTTGGCTACGTCGCGGCTGCCCTGGGCGAAGTAGAAGGTGATATTCGCAGTGTCGATGTCGTGGCTCACGGAGCCGATGGCGTTGTTGTCGACGACATCGTGGTTGACCTGCCCATGGGCCTGCTACCGGACACACTGATTACGGCGGCTCAGTCCATTAGTGGAGTGGAGGTCGATTCAATTAGGCCTTTCTCCGGCTCGGTTGACCGTCGCGGACAGATTGCGCTGTTGGCTAAGTTCTCCCAGCACACAAAAAACTTGGATCGCGCCCTCGGAGATGTCGTCGACGGCCTGCCTCAGACTATGACTGCAGGCTGGGCTATTGTCCTCGGCGAACAGAGCGACGGTCAGTGGGTGCGACGCGCTTCCTCTACCGCTGCTCCAGAGGATAACGGCCGGTCCCTGCCGGAAGCCCCGATTGACTCGCCGCGAAACCTGGATCCGGACGAGGAAACGTGGCTGCCGGAAGACTGGACGGTTATGGACTCCTCCATTGCCGCAACTCCTATGGGCAAGGGGCTCGTTCTCGTCATTGGTCGACCCGGTGGGCCGGACTTCCTGCCGACTGAGGTTGAGCACTTGGGACGTATTGGCACGATTGTCGGCGCGATCATCGACTAGCAGCGGCTAATGGGCTGCCCCCTCTGAGGGATGCCCCCCCCTTCTGCTCGAAGCTCTTACCCTATGGCTCCTCCCCTATGGAGCGCAGTGATTCACGCTTAGCGGTAAAGTCTGGAAACGATACCAGTGATTAAGGAGCTTCTTTGATGTCGAACTTGAGTGACCTCGTCGGATCCCACATTCGTGCCGAGTCCGGCCGTGTCCCCCAGTCGTCCACTGAGATGGAATTCTGGTCCGGTCTGTCACGGGTTGTTGTCGATGCCCTAGCGGACAACTGGCAGCGCACCATGGAGGCATACGCTGCTACCCGTCAGCAGCACTACTTCTCCGCCGAGTTCCTCATGGGTCGCGCCCTGCTGAACAACCTGCTCAATGCAGGTCTGGTGGATGAGGCCTCTGCTGCCGTGGAAAAGTACGGCAAGAATCTGACAGACGTGCTCGAGGCCGAGCACGATGCCGCTCTCGGTAACGGTGGACTGGGTCGTCTGGCCGCCTGCTTCTTGGATTCCTGTGCCACGCAGAATCTGCCGGTGACCGGTTATGGCATCCTCTACCGCTACGGTCTGTTCAAGCAGACCTTCGAAGATGGCTTCCAGGATGAGCACCCGGATCCGTGGATGGAAGAGGGCTACCCCTTCGTCATTCGTCGCGAGGAACTGTCCAAGATTGTCACCTTCGATGACTTGGTGGTGCGCGCTGTTCCATATGACATGCCAATTACCGGCTACGGCACCGATAACGTCGGCACGCTGCGCCTGTGGCACTCAGAGCCGATGCGTGAGTTCGACTACGACGCCTTCAACTCGCAGCGCTTCACCGACGCCATTGTCGAGCGTGAACGCGTCCATGACCTGTGCCGCGTGCTCTACCCGAATGACTCGACCTATGACGGCAAGGTCCTGCGTGTCCGCCAGCAGTACTTCTTCGTCTCCGCTTCGCTGCAGACGATGATCGATTCTTACATCGAGAATCACGGCGAGGACCTGCGCGATTTCCACAAGTACAACTCCATTCAGCTCAATGACACCCACCCGGTGCTCGCTATCCCAGAGCTGATGCGTCTGCTCCTGGATGAGCACGATATGAGCTGGGACGACGCCTGGAACGTCGTGTCCAACACCTTCGCCTACACCAACCACACCGTTCTGGCAGAAGCGTTGGAGACCTGGGAATACTCCATTTTTGACCGTCTCTTCGGCCGCGTTCTGGAAATCACCCGCGAGATCGACCGCCGCTTCCGCGAAGACCTCGCGGAGCGCGGCTTCGACCAGGGCAAGATTGACTACATGGCGCCGATTTCTCATGGTCGCATCCACATGGCGTGGATCGCCTGCTACGCCGCGTACTCCATCAACGGTGTTGCTGCCCTGCACACGGAGATCATTAAGCGCGAAACGTTGAAGGACTGGCACGATATCTGGCCGGAGCGCTTCAACAACAAGACCAACGGAGTCACCCCGCGCCGCTGGCTCAACCAGTGCAACCCGCGCCTGTCGGCACTGCTGACTCGCCTGTCGGGTTCGGACGCCTGGGTCACTGACCTGGACAAGCTCGCTGAGCTCGAAAAGTTTGCTGACGACGAGGCCGTGTTGCGTGAGATTCTCGAGATCAAGCACGAGAACAAGAAGGACTTCGCCACCTGGCTGGAGCACCGCCAGGGTATTTCGGTGAACCCGGACGCCATCTTCGATACCCAGATTAAGCGTCTGCACGAGTACAAGCGCCAGCTTCTCAACGCGCTCTACATCCTGGATCTCTACTACCGCATCAAGGAAGACCCAACGCTGGACGTGCCACCGCGCGTGTTCATCTTCGGTGCCAAGGCCGCCCCAGGCTACGTTCGCGCGAAGGCCATCATTAAGTTCATCAACGCTATCGCGGACAAGGTCAACAACGATCCGGACATGGACGGCCGCCTGCAGGTCGCTTTCGTTGAGAATTACAACGTCACCCCGGCAGAGCACATCATCCCTGCTACCGACGTCTCCGAGCAGATTTCCACTGCCGGTAAGGAGGCTTCGGGTACCTCGAACATGAAGTTCATGATGAACGGCGCACTGACGCTGGGCACCATGGACGGCGCAAACGTCGAAATCGTCGACGCCGCCGGCGAAGAGAACGCCTACATCTTCGGTGCGCTGGAAGAGGAACTGCCGGAGCTGCGCCGCACCTACAGCCCGCGTGGCACTTACGAAACGGTGCCGGGGCTCAAGCGCGCTGTCGATTCGCTTGTCGACGGAACTTTTTCTGACGGTGGCAGCGGAATGTTCCACGACCTGCACTTCTCGCTGCTGGAGTCCAACGGGTACGAGCCGGCCGATGTTTACTACGTCCTCGGCGACTTCGCTGACTACCGCGAGACCCGCGACCGCATGGCGGAAGACTACCGCGACGAGCTGGCATGGGCCAAGAAGTGCTTCCTGAACATCATCCGTTCGGGCCGCTTCTCCTCCGACCGCACCATCCGCGATTACGCCAATGAGGTCTGGAAGCTGGAAGAGACCAAGATTTAGGCCCCGGCTGGGCCAAATCCTGGCTGGGCCAAGCCCCAGCTAGGCCTGCCCAGTTTCCAGCAACCGCTTGAACCCATCCTCGTCGAGGATGGGCAAGCCCAGCTCCTCGGCCTTTGTGGCCTTGGAACCGGCGTTTTCGCCAACCACCACGTAGTCGGTCTTCTTCGACACCGACCCTGCGGCCTTACCGCCACGGGAGATAATGGCTTCCTTCGCGCTGTCGCGAGTGAAGTCCTCCAAAGAGCCGGTGACTACCACGGTCAATCCCTCTAGCACCTGATCTGGACGATCGGCGACCTCATCGGCCATACGCACACCGGCAGCTTCCCAGCGCTCGACAACCTCGCGGTGCCAGTCCACCTCGAACCAGTCAGCCACGGAATCGCCGATGATCTCGCCAATGCCATCGATGGCCGAAATCTCCTCGCGGCTCGCAGCGCGCAGCGCCTCCATCGAGCCGAACTTCTGTGCCAAGGTCCGCGCCACTGTTGGACCCACATGACGAATGGACAGGCTGACCAATACGCGCCACAGCTCTTTATCCTTAGCTGCCTCGATATTGGCCAACAGCTTCTTACCATTGGCATTCAGCGTTTTCCGCGAAGCCGTAGTGTAGACCTCAGTGCCGAGCAAATCTTCCTCGGTGAGGTCGAAGAGGCGGGACTCGTCGTCAAGCACGCCGCGATGAATCAAATCGGCAGCGCCCCTCTCCCCCAAGTTTTCGATATCAAACCCGGAGCGGGAGGCGAGGAATTCAATTCGACGACGCAGCTGACCTGGGCAGTAGCGGGTATTGGGGCAACGCCAATCGGCATCGCTGTCCTTTGCCGGAGCCAAACGAGTACCGCACTCGGGGCAGAGAGTCGGGTAAATGTACTTTCGCTCGCTACCATCTCGGAGATCGGCCACGGGGCCGAGTACCTCTGGAATCACGTCACCGGCCTTGCGGATAGTCACACGGTCCCCGATGAGCACACCCTTTCGGTGCACTTCAGAAGGGTTGTGTAGCGTCGCCATTTCGACAGTTGACCCGGCCACGAAGACCGGCTTCATCACGGCGTATGGCGTCGCACGACCAGTTCGGCCGATGGAAACTCGAATATCCAGCAGGTCCGTGGTGACCTCTTCTGGCGGATACTTGTAGGCAATCGCCCAGCGCGGTGCCCGCGAGGTCGCGCCCAACGCGCGCTGCTCGGAAAGGGAGTCAACCTTGACCACAAGCCCGTCCATCTCGTGGATGGCATCGTGACGGTGCTCGCCCCAGTACTGCATCTGCTTGACGACGTCATCCGCGGAATGAACCTGCTTTGTATACGGCGACACGTGGAAACCCCACTCGTCCAAGGCACGATAGGCCTCGTGCTGAGACTGTGGACGCCAGCCCTCGATATGACCAATTCCATGACAAATCATGGACAAGCGACGCTTCGCCACTTCTGCAACATCCTTCTGTCGCAGGGAACCGGCGGCGACGTTACGGGGGTTGGCAAACGGCTTCTGGCCTGCGTCGACGCGATCAGCATTGATGCGTTCGAACTCCTCCAACGAGATAAAGACCTCACCACGCACCTCGAGCACGTCGGGAATGTTCTCGCCACTGATTTCATGCGGAATATCTTCGATAGTGCGCGCATTGGCGGTGACGTTCTCCCCCACGCGGCCGTCTCCGCGGGTGGCCGCCCGGACAAGGCGGCCATTCTCATAGACCAGGTCGATAGACAGGCCATCGATTTTCAGCTCGGTCAGATACGTGCTGGCCGGGGTGCGGGCCAGCCAGCCGCGCAACTCCTGCTCATCGAAAACATTGTCCAAGCTGTAAAGGCGTTCGAGGTGCTCAACAGGCTCGAACACTTCCCCGTCGGCAGGCGTGTCGACCTGTGCGCCGACCTGCTGGGTGGGACTGTCCGGCACCACCAGATCGGGCCACTGCTCCTCTAACCGCTGCAGTTGACGGAACATCTCGTCGTACTCAGCATCGGAGATAACCGGCTGCGCGGTGTAGTACAGCGCAGCGTTTTCACGAATGCGAGTTGCTAGATCTTGCCACTTCTCCCGGACGTCCGCCGGCGCCGGCTCGGAGGCGGGGGCGCTGGAAAACGAAGACAAATCGGAGGTTGACAGGTCGGAGTTCTCATCGGTCGAGGAAGTCACGTCGCTCATTCTATGTCATTGCCCGGATGCGCCGGGGGACACGGAAATTCTCTTGACCTTGTTCCTGCCCCTCAGCGAATCCGCACTCTCCGCTACAGTTGAGACATGCATAATTTCGATCCGCGACGCATGCTCGCGTTTGATCTGGAGACTACCGGCACGGATCCTCGCACCTGCAAGATTGTCACTTCCGCACTGGTCCGGCTGACTGAGCAGGGCAAAGATTCCACCATCATGCTCGCTAATCCCGGTGTCGAAATTCCGCAAGCTGCGTCTGATGTGCATGGCATCACCACTGAAAAAGCTCGCGCGGAGGGGCGCCCGCACGATGAAGTGCTAGCGGATACCATTGCCGGCCTTCGAGCTGCCTGGCGCGATGGTCTGACCGTAGTGGCCTATAACGCGGCTTATGATCTGACGGTACTGCGCTCGCAGGATTCCAGTTTTACCGTTGACGGGCTCGTGGTCGATCCCTTTGTGCTGGACCACTACTTTGATCCGGAACGTCGTGAAAAACGCACATTGACTGATGTCTCCCGCCATTATCAGGTGCGCCTGGACGGGGCACATGATGCCACCGAAGATGCCCTGGCTGCCGCGCGTATCGCATGGGTGATGGCGCGCCACTACCGGGAGCTAACCGAAAAATCGGGAGAAGAGCTGATGGAGCTGCAGGCCGTCGCGTACTACCAGTACAAGAAGAACCTGCAGCAGTACCTGACCGAAAAGGGTAAGGATACGTCGGACTTCACCTTCGGGTGGCCGATGGACTGAGCAGCGCCCCCCCTCACCCTCCCTTGCCCTCCCAATATCCAGAGTTTTGTGATTATCCAACGGAAATCGAATATCCAAAATTCGGCGGAATATCCAAGTTATCCAAGCCGATGTGGATTATCCATTGCTATGATTGATGCGTGACCACTCGCAGCGACAAGGCCATCTCCATCCCACGCAATCCTTTCCACCCCACATTCGGCCGATCCCCGGCCATCATCGGTGGGCGCGATGTCGAGCTGGACTCGTTTGAGCTGGCTCTGGCGGAAGGCCCCGGTAATCCCTGGCGAACCGCGCTAATTTCCGGTACCCGCGGAATCGGCAAGACGGTACTTCTCAACGAGTTTGAAACCGCAGCAAAGCAACTGGGATGGATTGTGCTGCGTGCTCACATCGGCTCTGAAATGATTTCTGAACTCACCGATGTCACCATTCCGCGCGCTTTCAGTGCCATTGACAGTGCACCGACGGGCAAGGGCCGTCACCTCACCGGCCTGTCCATCGCCGGCATTGGCGGGTTTAAGACGGAAGTCAGCACTTCTCAGCCCGAGCCCGGCAGGAATCTGCTCAGCCAACTTCAGGATCTCTCGGCTCTCCTCATGCCGCAGGAATCCGGCATCTTGCTCACTCTCGACGAGGTGCAAAGTGCAGACCCGGCACAGCTCAACGAAATTGCCCATGCAATCCAGGACCTCAATCGCGACGATGCGGAGATTGCCTTTGTCGCAGCCGGGCTGCCCAGCGGTATCGAGGACTTGCTCCAGCTAGAGGGCGCAACATTCTTACGCCGTGCCGAGCGCGTGTCTCTGGGCCGATTGGACTTGGAGACCACCAAGGACATCATTCGCAGAACTGCAGAACTCGGCGAACGCGCGATGACCGAGGATGCCGTCGAGCTGGCCGCTGAACTCAGCCACGGCTACCCGTATCTCATACAGACCATTGGCTCAGTCGCTTGGGCTAAGGCCAGGTTGGCCCACTCGGACACCATTACCGCTCAGCATGTCTCGGATGCCGCAGCGGAATCCATCCGCCGCATCGGGCTGCAAGTTCATGCGCCCAGCCTGCGGAAAGTGCCACCTCGCCAGATTGATTTTCTCAAAGCGATGGCGCGCCTCTCCCCCAATGGAAAGCCCGTGGCCACGAGCGCCATCGCAGAGACCATGGGACGCAAACTCTCTGGCATCTCACAGCTTCGCCATGACCTGATTTACCGCGAGTTGATTGTGTCAGCGTCGACGGGATACGTGGAATTCACACTTCCCTACTTCGCCGACTACCTCAATACGCTGGTGGAATAAGGTCGCTATTCGTCGCGAGCCAAGTCACCGGCTGCCCGACGAAGAAGTTCCGTGGCATTACGGCCTGCGCCGAGTTGCGCCTGTGCTTCTTCATTGGAGCTGGCAGCAAAGCCGCCCATCGGCGCCAGATTCAAGCTCTCAGCAATCTGTAGGCGCGAATAGCCCAGCTCATCCCAGAACAGCGCTGCTTGCTCAGCGAGTGCTCGAGCCGGTGTCGCCACCGGGACGCCCGTGTGCTCTTCTCGCTCCGTGACCGTCACTGGCACAATACCCAGCTCCAGGGACATATCGGCACCGACCACGGCAGCCGCAAAATCCAGTTGCTGCGTGGTTGTCAGTTCTTTGCGAGGTAGCCACACTCCGGCCGCACCGGAATCCGCCAAGGCCTGAACAGCCAGGCCATCGGGGCTCGACAGCGCGATGGTCACTTCGATGTCGTCGTCACGCAGCGGCCCCGTGACCTCGAGGAAGATCTCCGCAATCTCGCGGTGCCCCTGGGCGGGGAGATAGCCCGCGTTGCCCATCAGCATGGACGGGGCCTTGATTTTGCCCTGTGCGACTGCGCCGAGTGCGGGTTCTGCCAGAAGTACCTCGATGTCGCTGTCGAAACGCCGACGGACATCGGCGATGTGGGAAGCCAATCCCGCGGCCAGCGACTGCGCGAAGTACTTCACGGCGCCGCGGTCAACGGCGATGAGATGGCCTGCGGCATTTTCCACCGAAGTTGCCATCGTCCATGGACCGAGAGCGGTCAGGCGAATCTTCTGCGGGGTGCGTCCCCACGCTTCCTCGCACGCGTCGATGTCGCGGTGGAGATAATCAGTGGCCAAGGCACTCGCGCGACCACGACGGTCGGCGACTTTCCAGGAGCGCGCTCCCCTGTCGACGACGAGGTCAGCCATGAGGGCAGCCGTGCGACCGACGGCATCGGCGCCGAACCCACGGGCGGGCAACGTCGGTAGCGTGAGGTGACCTTCCAGGCATTCGCCAATGACAATCTCTGCCGCCTCGTGTAGATTGCGGCCCGGCATCGGGCCAATGCCGACAAAGGAGGTCACGACAAGTCCTCTTCACGGGCGGTCGAGACAATCGTGCCGGAGCCCAGCACGTAGTCGCCCGCAGTGTCAGTGTGGTACAAAACAGCGGCCTGGCCAGGAGCGACACCACGGAGCGGATCGCTCAGGCGCAGCCGGAAGGCGCCACCGCGTCCGGTGATGTCATCGTCAGGTCCTGCCAGCACTTCAATGCGGCAGTCGATGGGGCGACCGTGCGCACGCACCTGCACCTGCAGCTTGCCGGCCTCCGAGGCAGCGAGTACCTCATCCGGGTTGGCCAGCCAGATGGCACGGTCGGCCTCGAGCACGTTGACATTCAAGTCCGCAGCCGTGCCGATTGTCACCGTGCCGGTCTCTGCATCAATGCCGGTGACATAGCGCGGCTTGCCATCCGGCATCGGCCCCGCCAGGCCAATCCCCTTGCGCTGACCAATGGTGAAACCGTAGACACCGTCGTGCTCAGCGACGGTGTCGCCAGTTTCCTTATCCACAATGGTGCCCGGGCGACGGCCAATCTTCGCGCCCAGGAACGCCTTGGTATTGCCATCCGGGATGAAGCATATGTCGTAAGAGTCCGGCTTGTTGGCAGTGCCTAGTCCCATCCCGCGGGCTTCTTCACGAATCTCTGGCTTCTCGGTGTTTCCTACCGGGAACATCGAGCGCTGCAGCTGCTCGCGATCCAGCACGCCCAGGACATAGGACTGGTCCTTCTTCGCATCGCGGCCGCGGCGCAACAGGCCGTCGTCGCCAAGCAAAGCGTAGTGCCCCGTGACCACAGCGTCGAAGCCGAGCGCGATGCCGCGCTCTAGTAGAGCGGCGAACTTGATGCGTTCATTGCAGCGCAGGCATGGGTTCGGCGTCTCGCCGCGCTCGTAGGAGTCGTAGAAGTCATCCATGACCTCTTCCTTGAAGCGCTCGGAGAAATCCCAGACGTAGAAAGGAATGCCCAGCTCATCGCAGACGCGGCGGGCATCGCCGGAGTCCTCTAGCGAACAGCAGCCGCGGGATCCGGCGCGAACGGACTGCGGATCTTTCGACAGCGCCAAGTGCACGCCGACGACCTCGTGACCTGCGGCCAATGCACGCGCCGCAGCCACGGAAGAATCCACACCACCGCTCATTGCTGCAAGAACTCGCATTGCGTTGCAACCTTTCCCCTCTAGATTTTGTGCACGTGTCACCGTACCACCACGGGGCAAAAACTAAGCCATGCCAGCACGCCGCGCCCGCTCGACCGTTTCCGGCAGCGCCGAAATGACGGCGTCGACATCCGCCTGCGTCGAGGTGTACCCCAGCGTAAAACGAATCGACGATCGCGCTTCCGGCTCCGAAACGCCCATCGCCATCAGCACGTGCGAGGGACGGTTAACGCCCGCGCTACATGCCGATCCCGTAGAGCAGTCAATTCCCGCCGCATCGAACAGCATGATCAAACTATCGGCCTCCGCGCCCGGGAAGCTAGCGTAGACGTGCCCCGGCAAAGCGAGCTCGCTAGTGTGGATAATCGCACCGTCGATGTGCACGATTGCCCTGATGAGCTGCTGCGTCAGACCGCGGATTCGCTCATTGTCCGCCGCCATCGCGTCCACCGCCGCGCGCAGTCCTGCCGCCATGCCCGCCGCCGACGCCACGTCCTGCGTGCCCGAACGCAGTCCGCGTTCCTGCCCGCCGCCGTTGTTATGCGGGGTAAGTTTCGCTTCACGACGAACAAGCAGCGCCCCAATCCCACGGGGACCGCCGAACTTGTGCGCGGAGATGGCCATTGTAGTGGCGCCACTTGCGTGGAAATCAATTGGCAGATGTCCGGCTGCCTGCACAGCATCGATATGCAAAGGCACGCGAGCCTCCTTCGCCCGCTTGGCAATCTCCTCCACCGGCTGGATGGTGCCGGTCTCATTGTTCGCCCACATGCACGTCACCAGCGCGGTGTTCTGCCGACTAATCTCCGGGAACTGCACCATGTCAACGCGACCATCAGCACCTACAGGAGCCTCAACAATCTTGGCCCAGTGTTCCTTTTCCAGATGGTGGCATGTCTTCAACACTGCATCGTGCTCGATTGGTGGAACCACAATGTCCGAGCCAGAGGCCTTGAAGTACAGGCCTGAAATCGCTAGATTGTCGGCCTCAGTTCCACCGGAAGTAAAAACTACCTCGATGGGATCGGCACCAAGCAGCTCTGCAATTTCTTCTCGGGACTCTTCCAGAACCTTTTTCGCAATGCGCGCGGTGGCGTACTGCCCCGAGGGGTTGGCCAGACCTAGGTTCTCAACCATTGCCGTGCGCGCTTCTGGGCGTAATGGTGTAGTCGCGGCATGATCCACAAAGTGACGGGTCTTCGCAGCAGACTTCATTTCACTCTTCTCGTCCGGAGCGGCAACGATGTGGTCATTAAGCATGCAGGCAGTATAACGCTGCGTGCGCCTTATGCTCACTATCCGCCATAGTTAAACCTCACTATCTGCACGAACAGATGAGTAGGACCAAAAAATGCTCGGGGCGGGAACAGATAGGAAATCTGTGCCCACCCCGAGCGGGTAGTTGCTAGCCGAGTTGACTCTCGACCAGCAGCCTTACGCAACTAGCAGACTTAAGGCAAGTGCGTATTACTTCAGGTTCTCGATAGCCTGCGGAACAACGTCGAACAGGTCACCGACGACACCGAAGTCAGCAATCTCGAACAGCGGAGCCTCTTCGTCCTTGTTGACCACAACGATGGTCTTGGAGGTCTGCATACCTGCCTTGTGCTGGATAGCACCGGAAATACCCAGAGCAACGTAGAGGTCCGGGGAAACGGTCTTACCGGTCTGGCCAACCTGGAACTGACCCGGGTAGTAGCCAGCGTCAACAGCAGCACGGGAAGCACCAACAGCTGCGCCGAGAACGTCTGCCAGCGGCTCAACAACGTTCTTGAAGCCATCCTCGGATGCGACACCGCGGCCACCGGAAACAACCAGCTTAGCCTCGGTCAGCTCCGGACGGTCGCCGCCCTCAGCCGGTGCGAAGGAAACGATCTCGACAGCGTTGTTGCCAATCTCAGGGAATGCAATCTCGGTAACGTCAGCGGAACCGGACTTCTCCTCCGGGTCAACGGAGCCCGGGCGCAGAGCGTAGACCGGGGATGCGCCGTAGCCGACACCGTCGACGATGTACTCGCCACCGAAGATGGAGTACTTAACGGAAGCGTCATCGTTGATAGCAACAACGTCGGACAGCAGACCGGAACCGGTCAGCGCAGCGACGCGGCCAGCGATTTCCTTGCCGGTTGCGGAAGCGGAAACCAGCACCGGAACCTCACGCTCGGAGGCCAGGCCGACGAGAACGTCAACCTCAGGGGTGATCAGGTACTTGTCGGCATCGTCGGACTCAGCAGCGAGAATCTCGCCAGCGCCGTAGGCGGCCAGGGTGTCTGCGAAGCCAGCAGCGGTACCCGGGGTACCCACGACAACTGCGGCCGGGGTGCCGAATGCGGAAGCAGCGGTCAGCAGTTCAGCGGTGGTGTTCTTCAGCTCGCCATTTGCGTGCTCGACGAGAACGAGGACGTCGGTCATAGTGATCTTTCTCCTACTTGTATCTCTATTTGTCTTCTATTCGCGTCAAGCGCCTTAGATGAACTTCTGGGCCTTGAGGTACTCGGCCAGCTTGGCGCCGCCGTCTCCCTCATCGTTAATGCGCTCACCAGCGGTCTTAGCCGGCTTCGGAGTGGAGCCAGTGACACCGGTAGCAGCGTTTTCAAGACCAACCTGCTCTGCCTCAGCAGCAACATCGTCCAGAGTCAGCTCGGTGACCGGCTTCTTCTTAGCGGCCATGATGCCCTTGAAGGATGCGAAGCGCGGGCTATTAGCCTTCTCAGTGACGGAGACGACTGCCGGCAGGGATGCCTTGAGCTGGTAGATGCCGTCTTCGACCTCACGCTCACCGGTGATGGAGTCACCTTCGATAGCGACAGAGCGCAGGTGAGTCAGAACCGGCAGGTCGCGGTAGACACCGAGGATAGCCGGGACGGAGCCGGTGCCACCGTCAGTGGAGGCATTGCCGGTGACGATGAGGTCAACATCCTCGAGAGTGTCGATGACGTTGGACAGAGCCCATGCGGTCTGAACAGCGTCGGAACCTTCAAGTGCGTCGTCCGAAAGAATGACGGCGTCGTCTGCACCCATGGACAGAGCCTTGCGCAGTGCCTCGATGGCACGATCCGGGCCAACAGTTGCGACGGTAACGTTTCCGCCGTGCTCTTCCTTCAGCTGCAGGGCAGCCTCAACAGCGTTCTCATTAATTTCGTCGAGAACTGCGTCTGCAGACTCACGATCGAGGACAAACTTGTCATCGGTGAGCTTACGCTCGGACCAGGTGTCCGGAACCTGCTTGACCAGAACCACGATGTTCGGCATTTTTCTGTCGTCCTTACTGGTTGATTACTGGTGAACGTTTATCTGACCTTACTTCGCAAGCCGCCTCACAATAAAGTGAACCAGGCCACGCTCTAGGTCGTCTGTGTTGAAGATAACAGAACCTGTCGCCAATGCGAAGGTGATCCAGATAACAATGTCGTTATTTTTTTAAGTTTTTTTCTACACCACGAGCACAGCCCGCCCGCCAACATGCTATTTCCGCATGTCAGACGTTAATAGTACGCAATCAACTGCAGCTGTCTCCGCAGTATTCGCCAACAGCAAACACCGATCCCCAACGGGCTACCCCCACCAGTTTTCCGTCGTAAAGCGGTCCTTAACCGATCTCCCGGGGCTGACAGATAAACGCCGTCGCGCTCCTTCCGATGCGCGTGACCACCACCGCCAATGCCCTGGAGCCCTTAAGTTTCCACTGCTTGCGCAACGCGTCGGGGTTGACGTCTACGCCGCGCACGAGAATTTCCACCGATCCGCAATCCAACGCTGCCAGTGCCTTGCGAACCTGCTTCAACCCCACTTGCTCAATAACTTCGAACCCGGCAATCCCCTGCGGCAAAACATCGCCACTGACGTGCGCAATCCGCTCATCGAGCTGCCACAGCCCATGCGCCGCCGCAAAATGCCGCACCAGCCCGGCGCGCACAATCGCCCCATCCGGATCAATGATGTACCGACCGGCAGCGCGCACATCGACGTCGTCAGGCATGGTGTCGTCGTAGGTCTGCACGTCCACCGCCGACAACTCTAACGGCCTGTGCTTATCGACGGTCCGGATAACCATCGCCGATCGCGTTACGGATTGCCCATCGGTAACTCCGGCCAACCCCGGCGTATATAGACATGCCTCCTTGACCGCACCGTCCACCGAAGTGACAGCCACTTCCCCGCTCCACTCGCTGAAGTCGAGGCCCGGCGCACATTTGATAGCTAGTTCTTTGTCGGGCCAGGCGGCTATGAGCGCCGGCAGCGACGGGAGCAAGTCCTCCGGGTTGGTGATCCTGCGACCACCGGAGCGGCGTGCAGGGTCAGCGACAATGACAGGTGCGTCAAAGGCTGCTTGCAAAGCATTGGCTTGTACGAAAATGTCCTTGCCGAGGTTATGCCGCGCCATGGCCAGGCGTGCAAGGTCGAGATCAGAGCCGACAACGGTCAGGCCCTCGTGGTCAATTGCTGCCACCTCAGTACCAATGGAGCAGGTCACATCGGCCACTGCTTCGACACCGAGATGCGCAAGCCTACGAGCGCGGGCCAGCGCGACGACAAAGGGCGTGGCCTGTTGCGCTGCTTCGGAAGAGAAAATCCAGTTCCCTGGCAGTTTGCTGACTGCCGAACGCCGAGCTGCCGCGACTTCAATGACCGGGCGACCGAACTCTCCACAGTATTGGCGTAGATGCGCGGAGTCTGCAATCAGAGACTTTTTAGTGAGCGCGAGCTGGTCGGCCTCATCTAGCCACTCCGGGTGAGCAGCAACAGCGGCCACTTCTGCAGCGGACAGGGACACTCGTTATCTCCTTCCAGTTAGGGGTTAGCCGATTAACGGGGCTGAGTAGTCGACTAACGGTTCATACCTCTGCGCAAATGCCCCATGTGAGTGGCAACGGCAAAGTACTCATCCATAAAAGGTTCCCCGAGGAAGTCACTATTGGTGCGTCGCACCGGAGTGTTTCTGGCCGCCTCGAGAGCCTCCGCCACAGTACTGACACCGTCCAAGCGAGTCAGTTGCGCCCAAGTCGGAGGCATGAGGCCGAGTAGCCCACGGCGCCATCCATCCAAAATCGTAGTCGGGCGGAACCAACCTGAAGATGACGCCTCAGAGGTGTCACCGTCGGCCCTTTGACCGTCGGGAAGCGCGGCGAGGAAGAAATAGGTGTCGTAGCGAATGGGGTTGGCTTCGGGTGTCACCCAGTTAGCCCAAGGACTGACGAGTTCGGCATCGAGCGCCAGATTTTCATCGCTAAGAAAATCCGTCAATGACAAATCGTGGGCTTCCAACTGTCGGCGCTGACGGTGGAAGCGGTGGCCATCTGCGACAATCTCACCGCCAGCATCGCGAACCAACAGAGTGCCTGTTTCCTCAAAGGTCTCACGCACGGCCGCGCAGGTGAGCGCGTGCGCCCGCGCGCGGTCGACGTTAAAAGCCTGCGCGATCCGCGACTCGGGGTCGGCTTCCGACGGCTCGGTCACTACCATGCCCTCATTTGCGACAGCGGGGAAATCGCGCCGGTCTACTCCACCGCCGGGGAACACGGTCATGTTGGCCGCAAAGCGCATTGAGGATACGCGTTCTTGAACGTAGACCTCGAGCCCGCAGTGGGTGTCACGGAGCAGCAACACGGTCGCTGCCAGTTTCGGCGACGCGGGCGTATTCGGGGTTTCAGGTGTCGGAACCGCCATTAGCGTCTACTTCTTCCGGTGCTTTCCAGCAGGCCGTGCCCGGCGCGCAAAGTAGCGATCATCGATGCGATCGACGACGATTTCCTGGTGGAAAGCCTTGGTCAGGTTCTCACTGGTCAGGACGTCGTCAATAAGCCCCTGTGCGATGACATTGCCTTCGTCGAGGAGCATCGCATGGGTGAAGCCGTACGGAATTTCTTCCGGGTGGTGCGTAATCATCACCATCGCCGGCGCATCCGGGTCGAGTGCGAGTTCGCCTAAGTAACCGACCAGGTCCTCGCGACCGCCGAGGTCGAGCCCGGCTCCCGGCTCGTCGAGAAGCAGCAATTCGGGGTTGACCATCATGGCTCGTGCGATGAGCACGCGCTTGCGCTCTCCCTCGCTGAGAGTGCCCCAGGTGCGGTCTGCAAGATGCTCAGCTCCCATGCGCTCGAGAATCTCGGAGAGCTGTTCGAAATCCATCTCTTCATAGGTCTCACGCCAGCGCCCCAGGACGGAGTAACTGGCGGAAATAACAAGGTCCGCGACCTTTTCGTCATTGGGAATGCGGTGAGCAATCGACGATGAGGTCAAACCAATCATGGTGCGCAAATCACGCATGTCGGTGCGCCCGATCTGCTCGCCCATCACATGGGCCACCCCTGAAGACGGGAACTCCTCCGCTGCAGCAATGCGCATCAAAGAAGTTTTGCCTGCACCGTTCGGCCCCATGATGACCCAGCGCTCGTCAAGTTCTACTCGCCAATCCACCGGTCCGACCAGCGTACGGCCACCACGGATGAGGTTTACGTCGCGAAAGTCGATTAACAGATCTTCGTTAAAGTCTTCTTCCAAATCAGCCACACATCCATGGTGCCCTAACTTTGCCCAAATGTGCGCTTGGACATTCTCATCTATCCTCGGTAGAGAGCAAATCGAGTTCACTCGAGATGGTTTTTGCTTCGATTTTCACCTAGCTCGCCGACAATTAGGAGAACGTCTTTTATGACTGGTCGAATCGGTATTGATGACATCCGTCCTCAAATCAACGGTGGTGCAACACCATCGAAGGCCGTAGTGGGTGAGGTCGTCCCAACCTTCGCCGTCATTTGGCGAGAAGGCCACGACGCGATGAACGCCACGCTCAACGTCAAGGGGCCAAAGGAATCAGCTTTTGCTTCCCGCTCACAGCGCATTCCAATGCACTTTTCTGACCATGATCCAAATCAGGTCAACGCCACCTTCGTCCCAGACGTTCCCGGGCTGTGGACCATTCGCATTGATGCCTGGTCCGACCCGATGGCAACGTGGCGCAACGCTATTACCAAGAAGTTCGAGGCCGGTCAGAGCGAAGCTGAACTCGCTAATGATCTAGAAATTGGCGCCGCTCTCTTCGACCGCGCCGCCGCTGGTGCCGCTGCTATCCACCGCAACCATCTACGCTCCATCGCCGCAGGTCTGCGCGGCGACGGCGATCTTCGCGCCCGCATTGCAGCCGCGCTTTCCGACGAGACCCGCGCCATTTTGCAGGCGCACCCGGTGCGCGACCTTTTAACCCGCGGAAAGACCCGCAAGATCAAGGTTGACCGCCGCGAAGCCCTGTACTCCTCTTGGTATGAGTTCTTCCCCCGTTCTAACGGTGGCTACGGCGAAAATGGCGAGCTGCTGCACGGCACATTCAAGACTGCGGTTGCACAGCTTGATCGCGCACAGCGCATGGGCTTCGACACGGTGTATCTGCCGCCGATTCATCCAATCGGTGAAATCAACCGCAAGGGTCGCAACAACACCCTTACCCCGGAACCGAGCGATGTCGGATCTCCGTGGGCTATCGGCTCCGCAGAAGGTGGCCACGACGCCATCCACCCGAGCCTCGGTGACGAAAAGGACTTCAAGGAGTTCATCAAGGCTGCTAAGGAGCGCGACCTAGAGGTCGCTATCGACCTAGCGCTCCAGTGTGCACCGGACCACCCGTGGGCTAAGGCTCACCCGGAGTGGTTCACCGTCCTGCCGGACGGCACCATTGCCTACGCCGAGAATCCGCCGAAGAAGTACCAGGACATCTACCCGCTGAACTTCGACAACGATGCCAAGGGCCTGTACGCAGAGGTTCTGCGTGTAGTGAAGTTTTGGGTCAAGCGTGGAGTCAAGGTCTTCCGCGTGGATAACCCCCACACCAAGCCGGGCAACTTCTGGGAATGGCTGATTGAAACCGTTCACGAAACCAATCCGGAGGTCATCTTCCTCGCGGAGGCCTTCACTGCCCCAGCCCGCCTCTACGGCCTGGCCAAGGCTGGCTTCACTCAGTCCTACATCTACTTCCCGTGGAAGACTACGAAGGAAGAGCTGACGGAATTCGGCGAGGAAATTACCCGCCATGCGGACATCGCTCGCCCATCCCTATGGGTTAATACCCCAGATATTCTGCATGACTTCCTGGTCAAGGGCGGCCGTGGCGCCTTCGCCATCCGCGCCGCGCTCGCTTCAACCCTATCTCCACTGTGGGGCATGTACTCCGGCTACGAACTGTTTGAAAATGTCCCGGTCAAGGAGGGCTCCGAGGAGTACCTCGACAGCGAGAAGTACCAGCTCCGCAGCCGCGATTACGACCAGGCACTGGCCACCGGCAACTCGCTGGAACCGTTCATTGCCACGTTGAACAAGATTCGCCGGGAGCATCCGGCTCTGCAGCAGCTGCGCAACCTGCACTTCCACGACATCGACAATGACAACCTGCTGGCTTACTCGAAGCTCGACCCGGTCACCGGCGATGCCATCCTCGTTGTTCTCAACCTCGATCCATGGAACGCCCAGGAAGCTACCGTGCACCTCGACATGGATCGCATTGGGCTCCGCAACCACGACCGCATGGATGTCACTGACCTGATTACCGGCAACCAGTTCAACTGGGGCAAGGACAACTACGTCCGCCTGGCACCGTGGGAAAACGTCGCGCACATCATCAAGCTGCCGGAAATCGATGTCAAGCTCCGCCACAAGTTGGCTTGGCGCGAAGTCCCCGACTACGAGGGCTAGGACGCCGGCTGGGAACTTTCGGGGTTAGTGGGCTGCGGACCTGGCCACTGTCGCAACGATTCGTCGTTAGGCTGGCGGGTGAGTTAGCAGCCCACTGTCCCCTACCTCCCTCTATTTCTTTAGAACTGAACTCAACAACTTCACATTCACCTACCTAGAAACGCTTCGGAAGGACCTTCCATGGGAGCCCACACAGATCCCCGCCTCGCAATTGATTCCGGCGATATGGATCGCCTGCGCTACTGCACCCATCACGATCCGCACAGCATCTACGGCGCACACGTCGTGGACGGTGACACGGTTATTCGCACTAGGGTCTTCGGCGCTCAGGCAGTTACTGTCGTCAGCACTCGCGGCGAGTTTGAAGCGGAGAACCTGGGCGACGGTTTCTTCACCGCCCTCGTCCCAGGCGGCGATGACTTCGACTACCGCCTGCGCATTACGTGGGACTCCGGCGAGACCGTAGAGCGTGCCGACGGCTACCGTTTCCTCCCCACTATTGGCGCTGGTGACCTGCACCTAATCGGCGAAGGACGTCATGAGGAACTGTGGAAGGTTCTCGGTGCGCACCTTCGCAGTTACGACACAGAGCTGGGTACAGTCGAAGGCACCTCGTTTACGGTCTGGGCTCCGAACGCACGTGGCGTCGCCGTGGTCGGTGACTTCTGTATGTGGAACGGCGCGCAGTACCCAATGCGCTCTATGGGTGGCGCAGGTATCTGGGAACTGTTCATCCCGGGTGTGGGTGAGGGCGATGTATACAAGTTCGCCATCACGACGCCAGAGGGTCAGCGCCGCGATAAGGCCGACCCGATGGCGCGTGCTGCTGAGCTCCCACCGGCTACCGGGTCGATTGTTGCGGCCTCCGACTACACCTGGGGCGACCAAGCTTGGATGGAAAAGCGCGCCAACACAGACTGGACCGAAGAGCCCATCTCTATCTACGAGGTCCACTTGGGTTCCTGGAAGCAGGGCCTGAGCTACGAAGTTATGGCAGAGAAGCTGGTGCGCTACGTGGTCGACATGGGCTATACCCATGTGGAATTCATGCCAGTATGCGAGCACCCGTTCACCGGTTCCTGGGGGTATCAGGTTTCCGGCTATTACGCTCCGACCAGCCGCTTCGGCACCCCAGATCAGTTCCGCGGTCTGGTTGATGCCTTCCACGCCGCTGGCATCGGTGTCATCATGGACTGGGTTCCGGGGCACTTCCCGAAGGACGAGTTCGCACTTGCCCGCTTCGATGGCACGGCTTGCTACGAGCACCCGGACTGGCGCCGCGGCGAGCAGCGCGACTGGGGTACCTACGTTTTCGACTTTGGCCGCAACGAGGTGCGCAACTTCCTCTATGCCAACGCGCTGTACTGGGCGGAAGAGTTCCACATCGATGGCCTGCGCGTCGACGCAGTGGCTTCCATGCTGTACCTGGACTACTCCCGCAATGAGGGCGAGTGGCTACCGAACCAGTACGGCGGCCGTGAAAACCTCGATGCTGTTCAGTTCCTGCAGGAATTCAACGCCACTGTCCACAAGCACAACCCGGGTTTCCTCACCGTGGCCGAAGAATCCACTTCTTGGCCGGGGGTGACCGCACCTACCGAGCACGGTGGCTTGGGCTTTTCTATGAAGTGGAACATGGGCTGGATGAATGACACGCTGGAGTATTTCAGCAAGGAGCCGATTTACCGCTCCTACCACCACCATGAGCTCACCTTCGCTATGGTCTACGCCTACTCGGAAGAGTTCATTCTGCCGATTAGCCACGACGAGGTCGTGCACGGCAAGGGCTCGCTGTGGGAACGCATGCCGGGTGGCGACTGGGACAAGGCCGCAGGCCTACGTACTTTCCTGACTTTCATGTGGGCGCACCCGGGCAAACAACTACTATTCCAGGGTCAGGATCTTGGCCAAAACCACGAGTGGAACCACGATGAGTCCGTGGCCTGGGACAACCTCGAAGGTTGGGGCGGCGAATTCCACCGCGGCATTCAGCTGCTGGTTAAGGACATCAACGCCATCTACAAGGAAAACCCGGCGTTCTACACCCAGGATGACCGCCCAGAGGGCTTCCAGTGGATTAACGCGGATGATTCCACAAACAATGTTGTGTCCTTTGTCCGCTACGGCACCGATGGATCGGTAGTCGCCTGTGTCTATAATCTGTCCGGAACTACGCAGGAAATCTACAAGATTGGCGTGCCACGTGGCGGCCAATGGACAGAAACTCTAAACACAAACGCATCGCGTTACGAGGGCTCCGGCTACGGTGAAAACGGTACTGTGACCGCGGTCGAGCACGGCTGGAACGGCCAGGCTCACTCGATTGATTTGGTGCTGCCGGCCAACACCGCCGTTTGGCTGAAGTGGCAGGGCTAGTCTCGATTCCAGCCAAACAGAAGACAATCAAATAGGAATTGCCCGTGTTACACGGTTTTCAGTGACCTGAGTTTCGGTCTGAAAACCTGCTTCACGGGCATTTTTGTTTTTCAGGAGCGTATCCAGGTCCTAGCCTCGGAACGGATTGAACCAGTCAGGTTCCAAAGATTCGTTGTAATTCGCAGAATCTGAATCATCGGTGTACGCGGATCCATCCATACTGTCGGTTCCGATACGATCCGGAATACCGTCGCCATCCTCATCTGCGCTCCACGTCGCAGCCTGCTTAGCACTCAGAGGCTTGCCATCCTTACCGAGGCGATTGTAATCCGGCAGAAGTGGGGCGATTTGGGAACCCAGCTGGCCGAGCAGGCCGTCGGTAAGCTCATTGAGCGGCACCCCATCAAAGCGCGTCGTAATGGCGTAAGCGATGGGTCCGGCTGCGGTGTACAAAATACCGTGGTCATTAACGCCCTCGGCAGTGTCACCGGTCTTCTGGACCGCGGAGCCGACGTACATCACAAACTTCTGCGAACCACCGTAAGTGAGGTAGGTCAATGCAGTTTGCGCCGTGTCCTTGGTAATGAAGTTGTGCTTTGAGGTGCCATCGGCCACTTCCTGGAGACGTGCCATGAACAGCGCAGCTTGAGAGGGAGTAAACCAGGACCGATCACCGCTGGGATTGGGGATGTTGAATTTGTTGCCCAGGTGGTAAAGCTTGTCGTCAACACCGGCTTCCTTGATGGTTTTGTTGACCTCGTCGAAACCACCGACAGCGTCAATCAACCCATTCGCCGCGGTGTTGTCCGAATACCGCATCACGTACTGCAACAGCCCGTCGAGCGTGTGTTGGCCAGGACCAATCACGCTTCCGCCAACACCATTGTCCCAATCGACCGTCACCGTCTTGTCTAGGTCATCGCCGAACTTCTTCAGTGCAGTAACCACCAACGGAGCCTTAATAGTCGATGCGGAGTACTCCTTCGTATCCGCGCCTACCGACGCCGTGAGCCCCTTGTATGGACCGTCAATGACGCGCAAATAGGCGCCCAATTCAATGCCATAGTTGTCGGAGAAATTCGTAGCCGCAGTATCGAGGACGTCCTGGGCATCAGACCAGACGACTTCCTCGGAAACATCCCAACCATTATCTGGGGCTTTGGGCTTTGCGGCAGCAGTAGCGGTCTTGGAACCAGTGGTGTTTGAGCCATCGATGGTGCATCCCGCCAACAGAGTCGAGGCCGCAAACACAGCAATGACCGAGGCGGAAGTAGCGCGAAGGACACTGGGGCGAAGTCGCATGCAAAACTCCTGGCTGCACAAAGCTGAAGACCAAAGGCACCTAGCGCAGTATGGACTACCTTAGGTGAACAGGAATGAAAGGCAGTGGTAACTGCCATAAACCACTATGAACTGTTGGAAGGTTACCACCTTCCAACAGACTTCGTTGCACTGAGGCTCAGCTTTTGTGTGACAATGGATTAAATATAGACATGATTAAAAGAGTCAATGTCCTAAGGTGCACACAGACAGTTGAGCTGCACATTTGATGCTTAATGTGTAAACGGTACCTCGTTTGAGGCTGCTGCTAGAAGCACTACACTGCACCGAAAATCGGAGGAAGTGAATCGCAATGGAGGAGAAGGTACATCGCTTGATGGACCGCATGCAGATTCGCCATGCCCATATGCGCAACACCTGGTATGGGCCGGTACTCTCCCCGGTTCTTCTCGTCGTAGGCTTCGCACTACTCATAGTTGGCATTATCATTCTGCCAACTCCTGCCCCCGGCTGGCTCTGCATCTTTGTTGCACTGGGAATTCTGTCGTTAGTACACCCGCCGACACGGCGGCTGAACATCTGGCTGGCATCGAAACTGGATGCGTTTTACGCCTGGTATGCGCAGCGCCATGTGGCGATGAAAGCAACACTTTTCTTGTTGCTGATGGCGTTTATGGCCGCTGTAATGGGCAGCGTGTACTACTTCATGGCTCCGGATGACTGGCCGTACACCGACGCTTCTAGCTAGGAGCCTGCGCGCTTTCCAGGCTCCTAGTGCAGTGCGCTTAGTGCAGTGCGCTTAGTACAGTGCGCTTGCCATCCGCCGGCGCGCATCCAGTGCCACAGGATCTGCGGTGTCGAAAAGCACAAGCAGCTCTAGTAGACGCGACCTGATGGCCTCGCGGTCATCACCGAACACCTGCGGGAGCAACTTCAACAAACGATCGAGCGCCTTCGCTGGGTCGTCGACAAGCATCGTGACATCCGCGGCATCAAGGGCGAGCGCGACGTCCTTCGGCGCTGCGTCGGCTTTTGCGATTGGGTCTGCGCTGCGATCAATTCTGGCGGCGCGGGCGAAGAAGGAGACATTCGCGTGAGCGCGCTTCAGCCCCTGGTTTGCGGGCTCGGACTGCAGCATGGCGTCATACAGCTCCAACGCTCCGTCGAAATTGCCCTCCTCGAGCAACTCTTCGGCCTGCTCCAAACGCGGGTCATCGGTGGGTACGGGATTGCCGAAGAAGTCAGTAGGCTCCGGAGCCTCCGGTCCGCTGCCCTCCCCAGCCATACGAGTTCCCGCCGGCAACCCCTTGAGACGGCCCCGAGTGGCCTCCATAACCTGCGCCAGCCACTGCTCCAGCCAATCCCTGGTTTTCTCGCCCACAAACATGCCAATGGGACTGCCCATAGCCACAGCCGTGACCGTCGGCACTGCCTGCACACCGAATGCCTGGGCCAGCTGCGGATGTTCCTGAGCATCTGCCCACGCCAGAATCCAGTTCAAATTGGCCTCACGAGCCATGCCTTCTAACTCAGCTCGTAGACGCAGCGAATCAGGTGCTCCAGCCATGCCGATCAAAACAATCACCGGTACCTGCTCTGAGCGCAGAACGACTTCTGCCTCAAGGTTCTGCGGGGAGATCTCAACCATAGGAGGAAGCCCGTCTCCCTGATCGCTAGTTGCCCGTTCGATTTCCTCTCGGCGCTTACGTTCAGCTTCGGCACGCTGGTGGAGCTTCTCCAAATCAACCGTGCCGGGCGGTGATGGCGGGGTCGAGCACTCGTGGTGACCGTGTGCTCCATGCGAGTGACCATGAGAATGGCCATGTGCGTGACCATGTCCAGCTGGCATCGTAAAAGGGTTCCTCTCCAGTGTCGTCGTAAAGCCTATGTAAAACCTATATAGAGCCTACGTGCCCAAGCCGTACAAAAAACTAGTCGGTGGCTTTTAGCGCATCCTCCACCGCATCGACTTTCGCACGCAGCTGCCCGGTGTATCCGTTGCGAATGTCCGCCTTGATCACCAGAGAAGTGCGCGGACTGACACGACTGACTGCCTCCGTGGCCCGCTTAATCACGTCCATCACCTCATCCCACTCGCCTTCGACGAGGGTGAACATGGCATTGGTTTCGTTAGGCAGGCCAGATTCGCGCACAACACGCACGGCTTCAGCAACGGCCTCAGCCATTCCTTGCTCAGGATCGGAGAAAGTGGGGGCAACAGAAAATGCGACAATCATGGCGCCGATAATAGCGAGTACTCTGGGAACTATGAGTGAGACACAGATTCCCGTTCCCCATAAGTACGTAGTCGCTGTTGATCACGTCGGTGTCGCAGTCCCGGATTTTGATGCCGCTATTGAGTGGTACCGCGCAAACCTTGGTTTCATCAACTACCACGACGAAGTCAATGAAGAGCAGGGTGTCCACGAGGCCATGGTCGGCCCGTCCGACAAGGTTGAAGGTGGCACTCTCGTTCAGATTCTCGCGCCGCTGAATGACCAGTCCACGATTGCAAAGTACTTGGACAAGAAGGGGCCAGGAATTCAGCAGTACGCAGTTCGCGTGACTGACCTGGAGGCGCTGATGGCGCACCTGAAGGAGCAGGGAACCCGCGTGCTGTACCCGGAGCCGAAGATCGGTACCGCAGGTTCGCGCATCAACTTCATCCACCCGAAGGATGCCGGTGGCGTCCTGCTGGAACTCGTTGAGCCGGCTAAGTAAATCTATCCCCAGCGGCGCGTGATAGTGCGGTGAGCTCTATTGCGCCAGCAGTAGGTGTGCCAATGGCGCCGGTCATCGGCGCCTGCACCATAATCCTGCGGCCATGCCACGATGTGCGAGGTCCCGGGCATGATTTCCTGGTCGCACCCCGGACAGCGATAAACCTTGTTCGACTGGCCAGCGCTGATGTTACGCACCGCAAAGTCCACGTCCTGCCAACCGGCAGGCCCGGATTCAGTGCGGGTGTTTTGAAAAGAACTGCCAAATGCGGGCAGGCTGCCGCGATTCTGGCCGTGGTTATTACGCCCGCCGTGTTGATTACCTCGTTGATTGCCGCGCCGCTTGTGGTTTCGCCTAGGCATGGCTAGAACAACCGCAATTCGTTGGACTCCAGGCCACGCAGGGCGTCGTAATCCACGGTCACACAGCGAATCCCACGATCCTCTGCCAGAGTTTTCGCCTGTGGCTTAATCTCCTGGGCAGCAAAAATCCCCTCCACCGGTGCCAGCAGCTCATCGCGGTTCAGCATCTCCAAGTAACGGGTTAACTGCTCAACACCATCGATACCGCCCCGACGCTTAACCTCTACTGCAACAGTGGCGCCGTTTTCATCGCGGCCAAGCAGATCCACCGGCCCGATTGGGGTTGGGTATTCGCGCCTAATCAGGGTGTAGCCCTCGCCAAACGTTGTGAATTGATCTGCAAGCAGCTCCTGTAGATGCGCTTCTACCCCGTCCTTCTCCAGGCCAGGGTCCTCTCCCAGTTCGTAGGTGCTATCAGCCAGCACCTTGGCGATGGTGATACGAAGCTGCTCGCCCTTCTTGTTCTCAACGACCCAAAGCTTTTCACCGGTATCTTCACCCGACTCGTCGAGAATATCCTTCTCCGTCAGCGTGCACGGCGGTGTCATCCAGTTCAGGGGCTTATATGCACGGTCGTCGGCATGCACAGAAACTGACCCATCTGCTTTCACCAACAGCAAGCGCGGGGCATGAGGCAAATGGGCATTCAAGCGACCGACATAGTCAACGGTGCATTCAGCAATCACAAGGCGCATTCCCCTACCCTAACGTGACTGCCACGCGGGAGAAAACAATACCCACTAGAGCCTTAGTAATAGTCTGCCGTCAGAGCCTAGTACTGACTTCCCCGGCCACGGTTATAAGCCGAACGGAAACGTCGCTCAATGTCTGTAGGAAACTCACGAGTCTGGCGTGACGACGGCTTCGACTCCACCCACGCCACCAGCGCGGTGTCCGAGGACGAGTCCACGGCAAACTCCCATTCGGTATTTTTCCCCGTCTTAATCCTGACTACCCGAAGTCCGGGCGCGAAAAAGCCCGCCTCGAGGTCAGTCGGATCTCGTCGATCCACAATAGAGACATCGTGACGGGCAAATTCGGCATCACAGCCAGGACGCAGCGAACGTAGCTTGTACATCTTCAACGTCGACTCTGAATAAACTATGACCCCATGGCGCCAATGACTGCCATCACCGGCAGGAAGACGACGAGCAATAACAGGAGTACCTTTTGCATGCAGGCTGGCGAAACGCCACAGGGCAAGCGCCCCGCCGACGATCAACATCGCACCGATAATCATGAACATGATTGACATCATGGTTACGCTTGAAAACACTATCTGCCAGCCTCGCATCCGGGTGAATAGACAACGAACCTTGGTTCAAAAGCGCATTAGAGGCTTTTTACAAACCCTACCCGATTGTTGCGATGACATGAAAAATAACTAAGAAAAAAACGGGGCGGGGAGCTGGCAAGAGAAATCTTGCCAGCTCCCCGCCCCGTTTAAAGAAGCAGGAAGAATACGGTCGTGCGACCGGATGTTCAGGCGAACAGACTAGTTGGTGGAAGCGCGACGAGCCGCGCGGACCTCCGACTCAGCCTGTGCCTTTACTGCAGGGTCATCCGAAGTCAGGTTGGACTCGGCCTCGGAGAGGTTAACCTCGTCAGCCCAGATTGCCTTATCCGCGAGGATCGAAACCTTCGAGGTAGACACGGAAATGAACCCACCCTGTACCGAAGCGACAAGAACCTTGCCGTCTGCGGTCTTGATGGTCACCGTACCGTTGTTGACCAGCTGGCCAAGCAACGGCTGGTGTCCGGGCAGCACGCCGATCTCACCCTCGGTGGTCTGAGCAGAGACCAAAGTGGCCTTGCCCTTCCAGAGCGGTCGCTCAACGGCAACCAGTTCAGCGGTGATTTCAGCCATGAGGATGCCCCTTACTTCTTCTGCATTTCAGCGTACTTCTTCTCGACATCGTCGAGGCCACCCAGGCCGTCGAAGGCCATCTCCGGGTAGTTGTCGAAGTCGCCCTTGCAGATGCGGTCGAAGGCAACAATGGTGTCCTTCAGCGGGACGTACGAACCAGGCAGACCCGTGAACTTCTCAGCAACGAAGAAGTTCTGACCCAAGAATCGCTGGATACGACGTGCACGCTGCACGGTCACCTTGTCCTCCTCAGACAGCTCATCCATACCGAGGATGGCGATGATGTCCTGGAGTTCCTTGTTCTTCTGCAGGATGTTAATAACCTGCTGAGCAACGCGGTAGTGCTCCTCGCCGACGATCGACGGCTCGAGGATACGAGAAGTCGAAGTCAGCGGGTTCACTGCCGGGTAAATACCCTTCGATGCAATCGAGCGATCGAGCTCGGTGGTTGCATCAAGGTGGGCGAAGGTCGTTGCCGGAGCCGGGTCGGTGTAGTCATCGGCAGGCACGTAGACGGCCTGCAGAGAGGTAATCGAACGGCCCTTGGTGGACGTAATGCGCTCCTGCAGAACACCCATCTCGTCAGCCAGGGTCGGCTGGTAACCCACGGCGGAAGGCATACGACCCAGCAGGGTCGAAACCTCAGAACCGGCCTGGGTGAAACGGAAGATGTTGTCAATGAAGAGCAGCACGTCCTGGTGCTGAACATCGCGGAAGTACTCCGCCATGGTCAGACCCGACAGCGCGACGCGCATACGGACTCCCGGAGGCTCGTCCATCTGGCCGAAGACGAGGGCGGTGTCCTGGAGAACGCCCATCTCTTCCATTTCCAGGAAGAGGTCGGTGCCCTCACGGGTACGCTCACCAACACCGGCGAAGACCGAAGTACCGGAGAACTCGCGTGCAATACGAGTAATCATCTCCTGGATCAAAACGGTCTTACCGACACCGGCACCACCGAACAGACCAATCTTGCCGCCCTTAACGTACGGGGTCAGCAGGTCGATGACCTTAATACCGGTTTCCAGAATCTCGGTCTTGCCCTCGAGCTGGTCGAAGGCCGGCGGCTCACGGTGGATGCCCCACTGCTCACCATCGCGACCCAGACCCGGCTCATCCAGGCAGTCGCCCATTGCGTTAAAGACGTGCCCCTTGACGACGTCACCAACCGGAACCGAAATCGGCTTACCGGTGTCCTTGACCTCTGCACCGCGGACCAGGCCGTCGGTCGGAGCCATAGCAATGGTACGAACCATGTTGTCACCGAGGTGCTGTGCAGTCTCGAGGACAATGGTCTTGGCGACCGAAGGAAGGGTAACTTCCACGGTCAGCGCGTTGTAAAGTGCCGGCAGTTCGTTACGCGGGAACTCCACGTCGACGACGGCACCGATGACACGCACAACACGGCCCACAGCCGTGGTGGTGTTCTGCTCACTTAGAGCTGTGCTCATATCTAGTCACTTTCTCCGCTGTCGTCGAGCGCACCGGCGCCACCGACGATTTCTGTGATTTCCTGGGTAATCTGTGCCTGACGTGCCTGGTTAGCAACACGCGAGAGGTCCTTGACCAGCTCGGTAGCGTTGTCCGTCGCAGACTTCATAGCGTTACGACGGGCAGCGGACTCAGAGGCAGCGGCCTCGAGCATCACTGCGAACAGGGTGCGGGACACGTACTGCGGCAGAAGCTCTGCCAACAGGGTGTCTGCATCAGGCTCGAATTCATAGTCCGGCTTGAGGTCATCTGATCCATCGGACAGCATGTCCTCGCCCTGAGCAATCTCGACGTCCTCGTACACAGGCTCAATTGGGAGCATCTTGTGTGCACGCGGGATCTGAGAAAGCATGGACACGAATTCCGTGTAGACAACGTGGACCTGGTCAAAGCCCTGAACAGCCTCGCCGTTGGTGCCACGCAGGCCTTCGCGGTACTTGGCAGTGCCCTCGGCCGTAGCGCTGAAACCGTCAATGAGGTGACGACGCACGTCGTGGGTTGCGGCGTAGTCCGGATCCTGGGAGAAGCCCTCCCACGTACCGGCGAGCTCGACACCACGGAAGTCGTAGTAGTCAGTGCCCTTACGGCCAGTCACGTAGAGAACGACCTCATGCCCCTGCTCTTCCAGAGCGGTACGTAGCTCCGCAGCCTTCTTCAGGACGTTGTGGTTGTAGCCGCCACACATGCCGCGGTCACTGGTGACAACCAGGACAGCAACACGCTGGTTACCCTCACGCTCTACGAGCATCGGGTGATCCAACGACGAAGCCGATGCGAGACGTCCGATGACCTTCTCGATTTCGTCGGCGTACGGCTGGGAGTCTGCCACGCGACGCTGCGCCTTGGTAATGCGCGAGGTTGCGATAAGCTCCTGGGCCTTGGTGATCTTCTTGGTCGAGTTCACCGACTTGATTCGGGCTCGAAGTTCACGAAGATTCGCCATGTCCTATTCCCTCCCTTCAATTGCGAAAACGGTCATTGAGTAGCTCAACCTGCCTAGTTCTGGGCAGTCTTGCGGGAGACCGTAATCTGCTGCTTCTTGAGCTCGCCCTCGTCAAGTGCCTCGACCGGAGTCTCGGAAGCCAGCGGTGCGCCCTCAGAAGTCTGGAACGACTTCTTGAAGTTAGCGGTTGCGGACTTCAGAGCAGCCTTGGACTCGTCGGACAAGGCAACGCCGCCGTCAATCTGCTCGAAGACTGCAGGTTGCGTGTCCTGCAGGTGCTCAAGCAGCTCGGCCTCGAAGCGACGGACATCCTCAACCGGGACATCGTCGAATTCGCCCTCACCAGCGAGGTAGATGGAAGTCATCTGGTACTCGACCGGCTGCGGGTGGTTTTCCTTCTGCTTCAGCAGCTCGACCAGACGCTGACCGCGCTCCAGCTGACGCTTGGAGGCATCGTCCAGGTCGGAAGCGAACATTGCGAATGCTTCCAGGTCGCGGTAGGACGCGAGATCCAGACGCAGGTTACCGGAAACCTTCTTCATGCCCTTGGTCTGTGCGGCACCACCGACACGGGAAACCGACACACCGACGTTAATAGCCGGGCGGACACCCTGGTTGAACAGGTCGGACTCGAGGAAGACCTGGCCGTCGGTAATGGAAATAACGTTGGTCGGAATGAAGGCCGACACGTCGTTTGCCTTGGTCTCGATAATCGGCAGTGCGGTCAGCGAGCCTGCACCCATGTCGTCGGAGAGCTTTGCAGCACGCTCCAGCAGACGGGAGTGGAGGTAGAAGACGTCACCCGGGTAAGCTTCGCGTCCCGGCGGGCGACGCAGCAGCAGCGAGATGGCACGGTATGCCTCTGCCTGCTTAGTCAGATCATCGTAGATGACCAGGACGTGCTTGCCCTGGTACATCCAGTGCTGACCCAGGGCGGCGCCTGCGAATGGTGCAAGCCACTTGAAGCCTGCGGCATCCGACGCCGGGGCAGCAACGATGGTGGTGTACTCGAGCGCGCCCTGCTCCTCGAGGGTCTGGCGCACACCAGCAATGGTGGAGCCCTTCTGACCGATAGCAACGTAGATGCATCGCACCTGCTTGCTCGGGTCACCGGACTCCCAGTTAGCCTTCTGGTTCAAGATGGTGTCCAGGCAGACCGCGGTCTTACCGGTCTTACGGTCACCAATGATCAGCTGACGCTGACCACGACCAATTGGGGTCATTGCGTCGATGGCCTTAATACCAGTAGCCATCGGCTCTTCAACCGGCTGACGCTGCAGCACGGTCGGTGCCTGCAGCTCGAGGACGCGGTCCTCTTCAGCCTCAATGTCGCCCAGGCCGTCAATCGGCTGGCCCAGGGGGTTAATTACGCGACCGAGGAACTTGTCCCCGACCGGAATCGAAAGGACGTCACCCGTCCGCTTTACCTCGTCACCCTCTTTAAGCGACTCGAAGTTACCCAGCACCACAACGCCGACCTTGTCAGTGTCGAGGTTCTGAGCGACGCCAATAACGCCGCCCGGGAACTCCAGCAGCTCATTCGTCATGACCGACGGCATTCCCGAAACCTGGGCGATACCATCAGCTGCACTGATAACAACGCCAACCTCCTCGCGGGAGGCCTCCGGGGAGTAGCTCGAGGTGTAGTTCGCAATCGCGCTACGGATCTCGTCGGAGGAGATCGTCAGCTCCGCCATGTTCTTCCTGCTCTCGGTAATATTCTTCCAGTGATTAATCGTCTAAACCATCCGTCAGCCGAGGCCGACGCGCAGCTTCTCAAGCTTTGTTGAAAGGCTACCGTCGATGACCTCGTCGCCAACCCGGATGACCAGTCCACCGAGAATCGACTTATCGATCACGGTGTGGATGGACATCGCCTTGCCGTAGACTCGGCCGAGCTTGTCCGCCAGTGCTCGCTCTTGCTCGTCAGAGACGGCCGTGGCACTGGTCACGCGAGCGACGACGTGGTTCCGCAGGCCGGCGGCTAGCCGGGACAGGGAGTCAATGTCGTCCGCGGGGCGCTTGGATGGGCGACCAACAGCCTGCAGTGCCAAGGTCTCGGTCACGGACGTGACCTTGCCGTACAGCACAGAGGCGAGGAGCCCACGCTTGGCTTCGGGGGTTGCGGCCTTGTCGGCCAGCAGCTGTTCAAGCTGCGACTGCTCAGCCAGGATGTGTCCCAGTTGGAACAGCTCAGACTCAACAGTCTCAAGCTGTCCCTGGCCTTCGGCAGAGCGAAGGAGGGCTCGACGACCCAGCTCTACCAAACCCTCACGCATTTCGCGCGGGGTGGACCATACCTGCGCGGCAGCATCCACGACGAGGTTAAGAGTCGTCTCAGATACCTTGCCCGCGAACAGGCTCCGGACAAGGCCGGAACGCTGTTCCGCAGTCGCCGAGGTGTCGGCGACAGCGACACGCAGGCCGCGGTCGGAGTCCAGGACCTCGACGATGTCGAAAAGCTCGGAACCAGTCTGAGCAGCCTGAGCAACAGCGACATTGTCGCCACCGATAGCGGCGTCCAGTCGCTGGCTAAGGGCTGCCAGGGATTCGCGGCTTGCTGCGTGCATGTCGCCTACTTTCCGGCCGGGGCCACGGTGTCAAGGTTGGACAAGAAGTTATCAATCGTCGACGAGTTACGAACGTCGTCGGAAAGCTGCTCGCCCAGAAGGCGCTCAGCAAGATTGATGGAGTTCTGGCCCATTTCCTTGCGCAGCTCTGCGACTACCTGCTCACGCTGGGCAGCGAGCTGCTTTTCACCGGACTCGATGATTCGTGCGCTCTCGTCATTGGCCTTGGTCGTAGCGTCTGCAATGATGCGCTGACCCTGTGCACGGGCTTCGTCGCGAATCTTTGCTGCTTCAGTACGGGCCTCTGCGAGCTGACTGTTGTACTTTTCCAGGGCGGCCTTCGCCTCGGCCTGCGCAGCCTCAGCGCGCTCAATGCCGCCCTCAATCCGGTCCTCCCGCTCGGTCAGGACCTCCTGGAACTTCGGAAGAACGAGCTTCCAGAAGAGAACCAGGATAACTACCAGCGGGACAACGGACCAGACGATGTCATAGGTCTTTGGCAGCAGCGGGTTAATGGACTCTCCCATCGGGAGGTCACCCGCTGCTAGCAAAAAGGTGAAATCTGTCATGGTTTACGTGTTCTCCGCTTGAGGTCCGGACTTAAACGAAAACGAAGCCTGCGACCAGGCCGATCAGGGCGAGAGCCTCAGTGAAGGCGATACCCAGGAACATGGTGGTACGCAGCTGGCCGGCCATCTCAGGCTGGCGTGCCATACCCTCAACGGTCTTGCCGGCGACGATACCGATACCGAGGCCCGGGCCCAGGGTGGACAGACCGTAACCGATGGTCTTCAGGCCAGCGTTGGTGTCGACAGCCTGGACAGCGTCCTGGGCGGAGAGGATGACGTCGTTCATTATGAACCGTTCCCTTTCTTAAAGGATGGCCCCGGATTAAAGATTGTTCTAAGTAGGCCCGGGGCTTTGTGGGTCAAGTGGGTCTTGCTATTAAATTGGCGAGGCCTTGTTGCCGAATGTGCGGCCTCATTAGTTATGGGTTAGTGCTCGTCTGCGTGCAGCGACAGTTCGATGTAGACGGCGCTCAGCAGGGCAAAGATGTATGCCTGCAGGAAAATCACCAGCATCTCGAACAGCGTGAATGCTACCGCAGCGACAAGGGTCAACCCGGACAGGGCGGTCCAACCATTCAGCTGCCAGAAGAAGAAGTTCGTGGCACCGAACAGCAGGACTAGAACCATGTGGCCCGCCAGCATGTTGGCCATCAGACGGATGGTCAGCGTAACTGGGCGGAGAACGAAGTTGGAGAAAATCTCGATCGGCACCACGATGAGGTGGAGTACCGGTGGCAAGTTCGGAATAACGACTGCCGACTTCACAAACTTGAAGAAGCCCATCTTCTTCGAGCCCGCGTAAATGAAGGCAACGTATGCGAACAGGGCCAGAACCAGTGGCATACCGATTCGGGCGTTCGGCGAAATATTGAGGCCAGGGATAATAGCCGCAATATTCATCGAGATAACAAGGAAGAAGATGGTGGCCAGAACCGGAAGGAAACGACGCCCCTCCTTCTTACCCAGAATCTCCTCCGCGATGTGGATGCGGACGAAGTCCAGCATCAACTCCGCAACGTTCTGCAGACCAGTCGGCACGAGCTTCGGACGACGCATTGCGACGACGAAGAACACGGCGACGATCACGGCCATCAAAAGACGAACAATCATCAGGCGATCCATGGCGTACCAGTCGCCACTGCCACCTAAAATGAAGTCGCCAAATTGTTCACCCGGGAAATACTCCTCCTGCAAGTTGGGTGAGTGAAACTCACCCCGCATCTCGGCAAGTGTTGTAACGCTCAGCGTTCTCTCCCGTGATTGGGCCGCTAGAACTATTGTCAAGCGGTGCGAAGGACGTCATTTAACGTGTCGCGCCGCGGATTCCATTCGCTCATCAGCACGGCGCTCACGGGGACCGTACCTGTGGAAATGATAGTTATTTCGCTACAGGCCGTCTTACCCGAAACTCAGGATAACAGTTCTGACTCATTTTCCCCACCCGGTACACCCCCGCGTTTCCGACCCCGAAACCAACAAAGAGGCCGACCCCCGCTGTGGGTTTCGGCCTCTATTTGTGGCAGCTTCTGCACAAGCTCGACAATATGCTTATTACCTGCGGTTTTAGAAGCGCATTAAAGCCTCTCAGCAGGTCAACAAGTTATTAACGAGCTATTCGTCCTTCATTGGTTGCACATAAGTGAGGTTAGATTGCGACATTCCCCACACTTCTGCACCCAGCGTCACCATCAGCGTGAGTACAACAGTGACGAAGAAAGTCATGTTGTCATAAAACTCAAGATTTCTAATAACAACCAAGACACCGATTAGTACGACAATCTTCAACAACCAGCCACCCAGTACAACGGCAAGCGTGACGGACGGCGAAGTTCGAGCAGTAAAGAGGATGCCAAGAACGGTAAGCAATACAAAGCTTCCGCTAATGCCCGCGCCAAGGAGTACGCCCCAGACACCGGGCATACCGTTTTTGCCACCCCAGACCAGCAGCGAAAGCACGGTAATCACAGCAAGCGCGATTGCACCCGAGCGAGCAGCAGCCAGCAGCGGTCGCCGCGAATCGTCGTATTTAGACTCGGGCTCCGGAGTTGTTTTTTCAGTCACGGTCGAAGATTGTACCTTCTGCGTCCACGTCGACGTCTTAAAGCCTGCCGGACCCCACTTCCACTTCTGGGACGCGCTCCCCTTGAACGGTCGTCGGTAAGCGCATTGCGACGGCGGAGAGTGAAGACAACCGCGATGATAAGCAGGACCCCGAAGGTGAGAGCGACAAATTCGAAGGGGAAAATGGTAGTGGCAACGGCGGCGTACGCGACGACCGACACCCATAGGTAAAGCACTAGCACCACGCGGCGATGACTGTGCCCCATCGACAGGAGGCGGTGGTGAATATGCATTTTGTCGGGTGAGAAGGGAGACTTGCCCTGGCTGACGCGACGAACAACAGCAAGCAGCAAGTCGAGCATTGGCACGCTAATTGCTGCGATGACGACCACAACCGGCGAGATCAGAGCGATGACGTCAGCGGTGCCGTACATGGAGGGCGCGATGCGTCCCGACGCCGACACCGATGCCGCTGCGAGCAGCAAGCCGATCATCATAGCGCCAGAATCGCCCATGAAAATGCGTGCGGGCTCGAAGTTGTGCGGCAAGAAGCCCAGGCAAGCGCCAAGGAGACACGCGGAAATCATCGCGGGTGGGTAGGCAGAGACGGTGCCACCTTGGTCATGGAGCATAACCATCGAATAGACAAGGATTGCAGCTGCCGCAATCATGCCGAGTCCAGCTGCGAGACCATCGATGCCGTCAACAAAGTTGAAGGCGTTAATCAATGCCACAGTAAATAGGACAGTCAAGACTGTGGACATGATTGGGTCGAGAATGAGCGTGGCGCCACCACTGAAAGGGATATAGAGCAGATACCAATTGACTCCCATAAATGACATCAAAAGGGCCGCCGCGACCTGGCCCACCAACTTCGTAAGGGCATCTAAGTCAAAGAGGTCATCCCAAATACCGACGATTAGCAGGAGCGACGCGGCCGCCACAACCGCCCTCATATCTGGAGTCATGGGGGGAAAACCACGGGTGAGAGCCGGCATCACCGAGGCAAGGGCGATAGCTGCGACCACCCCGGAGTACATCGCCACGCCTCCGAGCCTGGGCTTCGGAATATCGTGGACATCGCGCGTGCGGGGCGCATCCAACCAGCCCGAGCGAACCAGCACATAGCGCACGACTCCAGAGAGCAAATAGCTGACAGCAGCGGAAACTAAAACAAGCATGGCGAGCTCGCGGATGGGCACACCTGCCCCACCCGACTGGGCTGCCAATAAGCTCATGTCCGCCACTAGGTACTACTCACCCACACAATCGCTGCAGATACTAAACAAGAAAGACCTTAGGTAGCCAAGACTACTGCCCCAGCAGCCGCTCGGGTGTCGTACTCAAAACCTCGGCAACCGCTGCTGCTGACACAGCGCCTTCGCGCAGAATCCGCGGCACTGGAGTCGAGATATCGACAATCGTCGATGGGGTGCCGATCGTGGCTTCACCACCGTCGACGTAGACAGCTGCTTCCCCACCGAGCATCTGCTTGGCCCGCACGGCATTGGTGGCCGGTGCCTGGCCAGAGATGTTCGCACTGGATACCGCCATCGGGCCGGTTCGGCGCAGAATCTCGATGGCGATTGGGTGCAGCGGCATGCGCAGCATGACCGTACCCGCAGTATCACCGAGGTTCCACGGCAAGCTCGGCGCCTGGTTCACAACCAGCGATAGTCCGCCCGGCCAGAAAGCCTCCACCAGCGTGCGAGCCGCTGGTGAGTATTCGCGGACGAGCCCCTCAATCGTGTTCCAGGAACCCACCAGCACCGGTACCGGCATATCCGGGCCGCGGTGCTTGGCACGCAGCAAGGAGGCAACGGCCTGGTTATCAAAGGCATCGCAGCCAAGGCCGTAGACAGTATCGGTAGGCATAACGACCAGCCGTCCTGCCTTCACAGCATCTACTGCTGCTGCAATTGCGCGTTCACGGTTTTCATCTGTGCTGCAGTCCATAATCCTGCTCATCAGATTTTTGCTCCTGCTTCAAAGTTTGCTTTTAAGATCAATTTTGCGCCCCACCGTAAAACGATCACGGTCCGCAAAGTCCCGATGGACCTCTACATCAGCGTAATGCCAGGTGTCCTTCAGCAGTGAACTGACATCGTCTCCTGAAGAGTCATCGTGCTCGATGCCGATGACTCCACCCGGCCGCACCAGCGCATCCACTAGGTTCATCATAGGTCGAATGACATCTAACCCATCGTCGCCACCGAAGACCGCAGAGTGCGGATCAGCTCTCACTTCGGGGTCAACTTCGGTGTCTTCGGGCACATATGGAGGGTTGGACACAACAATGTCGGTCTCGCCTACCCATTCGGCGAGCTCAGCGCCATCATCAATCAGCTGAACATCCGTGACATCGCCAGCAATCAGACGCACACGCCCATCGCCGTACGTCTCGATATTCTTCGCAGCCCACGCCCGTGCCTGCTCAGAGAGCTCCACAGCCACCACGTCCGCTTCGGGTACGGCATCGGCAATCGCCAACGCCACCGCACCGGATCCAGTACACAAGTCAACGATTTTCGGCTTGACGACGCCACTTGCGACCAGTTCACGGGCTCGGTCTATCGCCCACTGCGCAAGCAGTTCCGTCTCCGGCCGGGGTACAAAAACACCGGGCCCGACCTGTAGTTCCAGGCTCATCATCGGCGCCGTACCGAGGATGTGCTGCAGTGGCTCACGAGCCACTCTGCGGGCCAGTATCTCGGCCAGATACTTGCGACCGTCCTCATCGGTGTACGGTTCGTCTCCGCGGAAGATAATGTCTGCCGATCCCGCATCGACTGCGGCTGCAAATAGCGCCCGTGCGTCGGCATCCGGAGAAGCCAGCGCCGCGTCGTCAAGCGTGCGACGCGCATAGCGAAACAGCTCGCCGAGAGTACGGACGGAATCCGGTAACGTCGGCGAGCTATTTTCTGCGGGCGTGGGACTATTCGGCTTCAAGACGCTCAGCGCGCTCCGCGTCGTGGAGGGCCTTGAGCAGGTCATCCATGTCGCCGCCCAGCACCGAGTCCAGGTTGTGAGCCTTGTAACCGATGCGGTGATCGGAAACGCGGTTCTCAGGGAAGTTGTAAGTGCGGATGCGCTCGGAGCGATCCATGTTGCGTACCTGAGACTTACGCTGGTCAGAGGCGGCCTCGGCGATCTCCTCTTCCTTCATCTGCTGCAGTCGGGCAGCCAGGACCTGCATAGCGCGGGCCTTGTTCTGAATCTGCGAGCGCTCCTTCTGACAGGTAACAACGAGACCAGTCGGCAGGTGCGTCAGGCGAACGGCGGAGTCAGTGGTGTTAACACCCTGACCGCCCTTACCGGAGGAGCGGTAGACGTCGACGCGCAAATCCTTTTCATCAATCTGGATGTCTTCGACCTCGTCGGGCTCCGGGTAGACCAGCACACCAGCCGCGGAAGTCTGAATACGGCCCTGAGATTCGGTAACCGGCACGCGCTGCACACGGTGAACGCCACCTTCAAACTTGAACACGCTCCACGCACCGTCACGGGACGGAGTCTTAGCTCGGATGGACATAGTCATGTCCTTCACGCCGCCGAGATCAGACTCGGACAGACCGAGAATCTCGGTGGTAAAGCCGTGCTTTTCTGCATAGCGCTGGTACATGCGAGCGAGCTCACCTGCGAAGAGCGCTGCCTCCTCACCGCCGGCACCGGACTTGAGCTCCATAACGATGTCATCGCTGTCGTGCGGATCGCGCGGAGCCAGCAGGTCGGCGAGCTTTTCCTCGAGCTCCTCTGCCTCGGCAGCGAGACGCTCAGCCTCAGCTGCGAATTCGGAGTCCTCGTATGCCATCTCGCGAGCTGCCTCCAGGTCATCCTGGACCTCAGTCAACTTCTTGTGAGTCTGAATGACCGGCTGCAACTCATTGAAGCGCTTGCCGACCTTACGGGCAGCCTTCGGGTCGTTGTGCAGCTCGGGGTCTGCCAGCTGCGCCTCAAGCCCGTGGTATTCGGAGAGGATGTCGTCAACTGCGGAAACCTGATTAGCCATTGAATATTCCTTCAGATTGTGATGGGTGAAATGCTGGTTGGTGCTGTGGTTTGCGGCTAACCCCAGCTAAAGCATGTCGTCCACATCAACGTCGGCGGCCATTGGTGCAGAAGAAGCCACCTGCATCAGGAATTCCTTATTGTTCCGGGTCTTCTTCAACTGCTTAATCAACAGGTCAATAGCAGCCTGCGACTCCAGCGCGGAGAGGATGCGGCGCAGCTTGTGCATAATGCGAGCCTCCTCCGTGCTGAGCAGCAGCTCATCCTTACGAGTACCCGACGGGTTGACATCCACTGCCGGGAACACGCGGCGCTCGGAGATTTTACGGTCGAGCTTCAGCTCGGCGTTACCGGTGCCCTTGAACTCCTCGAAGATGACGGTGTCGCCTGCGGAACCGGTCTCCACCATCGCAGTGGCGATGATGGTGAGGCTGCCGCCTTCTTCGATGTTTCGGGCAGCACCCAAGAAGCGCTTCGGTGGGTACAGAGCGTTGGAGTCCACACCACCGGAGAGGATTCGTCCCGATGCCGGCGAAGAGTTGTTGTACGCACGGCCAAGGCGGGTAATGGAGTCCAGCAGTACGACGACGTCCTGCCCCTGTTCCACCAGACGCTTTGCACGCTCAATAGCCAACTCGGCCACTGCCGTGTGATCTGACGGCGGGCGGTCGAAGGTAGAAGCAATAACCTCGCCACGGACACTGCGCTGCATGTCGGTGACTTCCTCCGGGCGCTCGTCGACAAGCACGACCATCATGTAGCACTCGGGGTTGTTCGTCGCGATAGCGTTCGCAATGTTCTGCAGGATCGTGGTCTTACCGGCCTTCGGCGGCGAAACGATGAGCGCACGCTGACCCTTACCAATCGGCATAATCAGGTCGATGACGCGAGTGGTGAGAATCTTCTGCTCGGTCTCCAGGCGCAGGCGGCGGTTCGGGTACAGCGGAGTGAGCTTAGCGAAGTTCGGGCGCTGCTTTGCCTGCTCCGGATCGATGCCGTTTACGGTTTCAACCTTGACCAGCGGGTTGTACTTGCGGCGATTACGGCCGTTGCCATGAGTGACCTGGCCCGAGCCATTCTCGCGCGGCATGCGGACCTGACCGGTGACGGCGTCGCCCTTGCGCAGGCCGTACTTACGAACCATTTGCGCGGACACCAGCACATCGTTAGAGCCCGGCAGGTATCCGGACGTGCGCACGAATGCGGTCTTGTTATCTAGCACATCGACAATGCCAGCCACCGGCTGGAGAACGTCATCCTCGCGGATCTCGTCCTGACCGCCGTGTCCCCCACCGTTGTTATCGCGTCCGCGACGGTCGCGGCGATTGCGACGGTTGCGGCGGTTACGGTTGCCACGACCGTCATCGTCATGGTTATTGCGATTGTTGTTGCGACCGCGGCGGTTGTTGCGGTTGCCGCGGCCTTCATCGTCGTTGTCTCGATCGTGGTTGTTGCGATCGTTGCGGTTATTACGGTCGTTGCGATCACCGCGGTCATTACGATCATTACGATCGTTGCGATTGTCGTTACGCTCACTGCGGTCGTTGCCGTTATCGGAATCATCGCGGCTATCGTTGCTGCGATCGTCCTGATTCTCCTGCTCGCGCTGACGAGCACGGTTACGACGATTTCGACGCTGCTGAGAACGGGACATCTCCTCGCGACCATCCGCGTTGGCGTCGTCTCGCTTGTCGTTGCCCTTGTCGCTCTTGTCGGCGCTCTTACTGGAACCCTTATCCGCGCTTTCCGACGGCGATTCCTTGGCATCCTTCGCTTTGGAGCCGGTATCCGCAGCCCCAGCCGCAGCCTTCTTCGCGCGGGATTTCCGAGCTGGAGCGGAACCAGCAGCCGGGGCACCATTCTTAATGGCCTCAATCAGCTCATGCTTGCGCATGGCGGAGATGCCGCGAATGCCCTTGCTGGAAGCGATTTCACGCAGTTCTGCCATTCGGAGGGCCGCAAGATTCTCTGGGCCGCCTGCCGTGGCAGTGGTGTCCGTATCGGTCACGGATGTCCTTTCATCGACCTTCCCTGCAGTCACTCTCTGCAGGGGGCTATGTCATTGACACTTTTTCGCTCTTACTGCCCGCCACCGCGTGTGCTCCGTCGTCGAACCTTTACCACGGGCGGAAAAGTAGCCGCAGCTGACGGGAAATTATCGAAAAAGCCAGGCAAAAGACCTCGACGTTGAAACTAAACCGAGGCATCTTGCCTACGTTATTTCCGCATCTCAAACCCGACCGTCCGGGCTGAAGATGGTTAGGAAATTTTAGGTCCACAGCACCGCAAGACTATGTAGTCGCACTACTGATTTATGTGTTTTCAATGTCACGTTGCGCCATCGCATTGTGTGAACAACTGCGAAGGTCAACGGCATGCGGAGTACATGAAGAAGTACGTATCTAGCCGCGTATTGAAAACGACCTATTGCCCAAGGATAGTCACCAAATAGTCAGGTAGCAACACTAGTTCTCACCTGCGTTTCGCTAGGTCGCGGGGCTGCGAGTCGGTACTGTAGAGCTCATGCGCAGTACGATGCCTCATATTCCTCTCAATATCGCTCAGATTGTGGAATACGGTCGCACCATTCACGGTCGGACTCCGGTGACCTCCTGGAACAGTGACGGCCCCGAGACCACCACTTTTTCCGCCATCGCCGCGCGCGCTAGTGCGCTGGCACATGCACTTCGCGATGAGCTCGGCATCGACGGTGACCAGCGCATCGCTACCCTGATGTACAACTGCACCGAACACTTCGAGGTCTTCCTCGGCGTCGCCTCCATGGGCGCGGTATTCCAGCCGCTGAACAAGCAGCTCATGCCGGATCAGATTGTGCACATTATCAATCACGCCGATGACCAGGTCATCATCGCGGACCCGACCGAGATCGAACTGCTCGCCGAGGTTCTTCCGCACTGCCCGCGCGTCCGCGCTGTCATCATTATCGGTATCGGTGATCTGTCTGACGTGGCTGAGCAACTGCCGGATGGTATCCCGTGGTACTCCTACGAATCGCTCATCGACGGACGCCCCAGCCGCTTCGACTGGCCTGAGCTCGATGAAAACTCCGGTGCAGCCATGTGCTATTCGACGGGCACCGAGGGCGCACCTAAAGGTGTCGTCTACAGCCACCGTTCGCTGTACTTGCACAGCCTGAATATGCGCACCACTGACTCCTTTGCCATCTCGCATGGAAACCCGTGGCTTTGCTGTGTGCCCATTTATCACGTCCTGTCCTGGGGCGTGCCGCTGGCCTCCTTCATGTGCGGGGCGTCGCTAATCTTCCCCGGCGCGGACCTGTCCGCACCGCGTCTGGCAGAAATCATCGAAACCTCAATGCCGCGCGTAGCTCAGGGCGTGCCGACGCTGTGGATTAACCTCATGGCACACTACCTCAGCAATCCTCCGAAGCGCATGAGTCTGCAGGAGATTTTCTCGGGCGGTTCTCCTGTCCCACCTGCATTGATTCGGCTATGGGAAGAGCGCTACGGTGTCGATGTCATCCACTTCTGGGGCATGACCGAGACTTCGCCTATCGGTACCGTGGCACGACCTCCGTACGGCGCCTCCGGTGAGGCCCGCGAACGCTACCGTGTCAGCCAAGGACGTTTCCCGGACATCATGCAGTTCCGCATTGTTGATGACAACGACCGCGTGCTCGACCTGCATGACCGCAACCAGGGTGAGCTGCAGGTGCGCGGCAACACGGTCACCGGAGGCTACTACAGCTCTCCGGAGGCTCAAGATGGAGGCACCGCGCACTTCTTCCGCGGTGCGGAGGTCGACGAGGCTAGCGAACAGTTCACCGAGGACGGGTGGCTCCGCACTGGCGATGTCGGCTCGATTACTCACGACGGCTACCTGACTATTCATGACCGTGCTCGCGATGTCATTCGTTCCGGTGGCGAGTGGATCTACTCCGCTCAGCTGGAAAACTTCGTAATGGAAAGCCCACAGGTACTCGAGTGCGCGATTATCGGCATGCCAGATAAAAAGTGGGGTGAGCGCCCACTGGCCATTACGGTGCTGATGCCGGAAGTTGAACAGAGCAAGGAGACCGCTGAAATGCTCCGCGATGAACTGCGGCCAAAGCTGCCAAAGTGGATGCTGCCGGAGTACTGGGCCTTCGTGGACTCAATCGATAAGACCTCAGTGGGCAAGTTCGACAAGAAAGACCTGCGCTCGCACTTGAGCGCAGGTCAGTACAGCATCGTGAAACTGAAGGGGCCGGGCGAAAAGTAGGTGGCAGGCTAAGCCACTGGCTCGGCACCTGGCCGCAGCGGCGGCTTAGCCGTCGACCACGACCTTAACCGGCTCACCGATTCCCAGCTCCATGACCTTGATGCCAGCCTCGCGGGCATCGTCCAAGATCTTCTCATCTACTGCAGTAGTTCCCAGAACCATACAGGTCGGGCCAGCACCCGAGAGGAATGCCGCGTAGCCACGGTTGCGCAGGCGGTTGACCCACTCTGCGGTCACCGGCAGCACGTCGGAGCGGTACGGCTGGTGCAGGCGATCTCGCGTTCCCTCCCACAGCAGTTCCGGGTGGGACTGCAGCGCTGCGGTCATAACCGCAGTACGGGAGACATTGAAACGAGCGTCGACATGCGAAACATCGCTCGGCAGCACCTGACGGACTGCATTCGTGGAGGCGTGGAATGCCGGTACGAGTGCGGTCGCCTGAATGGACTCATGCACCGGAATGCTCACTGCTCGGTACTGAGGTGCGGTGCGACCATCGACAGGCTTGTCAGTCCAGCTGACCACTGCCCCGCCGAGAACGGATGCGCCAGCGTTATCCGGGTGGCCCTCGAAGACCGAGGATTCCTGGATCACCTGGTCGTCGGTAAGCGGGAAGCCCGCCAGACCGTTAGCGGCAGCGACACCGGCGACGGCGGCGGCTGCGGAAGAGCCCAGACCGCGCGACTGCGGAATGGTGTTGTGGCAAATAACCTTCAGCCCCGGTGCCTCGACACCTGCGGCACGAAGGCCCGCGCGAATCGCGCGCACAACCAGATTAGATTCGTTGCGCGGCAGGTCAACTTCGCCCTCGCCGTGAATTTCAACGACGACACCGGACTCGATGACCTCGACCTCGACGATGTCGTAGAGCGCAACTGCTAACCCCAGGGTGTCGAAGCCCGGGCCCAAGTTCGCTGACGAACCTGCAACCGTGACGGTGACCTTCTGACCCGGGAAAAGCTCCTGTGCCATTTAGATATCCATTCCTTCGATACGAATGACGTTGTTGACGGCCAAAACCGCGTCGTTGGCGCGCAATTCATCGACCGTTGCTTCCAAATCCTTCTCCAGTGCCTTGTGGGTCACGATGACCAGGCGAGCGCCGTTGGCGCCCTCTTCCTGGCGGACGGTGCGCAGGGAGATGTTGTGATCAGAGAAGGTGCGAGCGACATCGGCAAGCACTCCGACACGATCATCGACGTGCAGGTCGATGTGGTAGCGGGTGCGAACGTCACCGAAGTCGAGAATCGGCAGGTTAGCGTAGGTGGAATCTCCCGGTGCGCGACCACCGTGGACAATGTTGCGAGCAGCTGCAACGAGGTCACCGAGCACTGCGGAGGCGGTCGGATTACCACCAGCGCCGTTGCCGTAGAACATCAGGCGACCAGCGGCCTCGGCCTCAATGAAGACAGCGTTGAAAGACTCACGCACAGTTGCCAGCGGGTGACGACGTGGAATCAGCGCTGGGTACACGCGGGCGGAAATGGACTCCTTGCCATTTTCGTCCGTAACCCGCTCACAGGTAGCCAGCAGCTTAATGGTGCAGTCGGCACTCTTGGCGGCTGCAATGTCGTCAGCGGTGATCTCGGTAATACCCTCACAGTGAACGTCATCAGCAGTCACGCGAGTGTGGAATGCCAGGCTGGCCAGAATAGCTGCCTTGGAAGCGGCATCGTGGCCCTCGACGTCTGCAGTCGGGTCGGCCTCGGCGTAACCCAGGCGGGTGGCCTCTGCCAGCATCTCGTCGTAGTCCGCACCGGTGGAGTCCATCGCATCAAGGATGAAGTTGGTAGTGCCGTTGACAATGCCCATGACCTTATTGACAGTGTCACCGGCCAGCGAACGACGGAGCGGACCGACGACCGGGATAGCTGCCGCCACAGCTGCCTCAAAGAACAGGTCGACACCCGAGGAATCGGCAGCCTCAGAGAGCTCCTCACCGTGTGCGGCGACGAGTGCCTTGTTGGCGGTCACGACCGACTTGCCGGCACGCAGTGCCTCCAGCACAACGCGACGTGGGTAATCAATGCCGCCGATGACCTCGACTACCAGGTCAACGTCCTCGCGCTGAACCAGCGAAAAAGCATCGTCGGTAAGAAGATCCTGATCCACATTCGGACGCGGCTTGGTCTTGTCGCTCACAGCAATACCAACGACCTCGACCGGTCCGCCGATGCGGCGCTCGAAGTCCTCAGCCTTCTCGTTGAGCAGGCGGTAAACCTCAGTACCGACTGTGCCAAGACCTAAAATAGCGACACCAACTTTGTGGCCCTCGCCCTTTCCAGGATTATTCGTTGCGGCAGTCATCGTGGCGTTTCACACTCCAGGCTTAGTAAGTCTTGTACGGTTTCTCGTCTTAATATTTGGGTCACTTGACCATCGCATACCGACACTACTGGTGGTCGCGTCAGCATGTTGTAGCGGCTGGCCATTGCGTAACAGTATGCCCCAGTAGCAGCGAGCGCGAACAGATCACCCTCGACAATGTCGTTCGGGTAGTTCGCATCGTTAATCAGAATGTCTCCCGATTCACAGTGCTTTCCGACGACGCGGGTGGGAATCCTGGAACCGGACACCTCGCGATTAACAACGCGACCATCATAGTTCGAGCCGTAAAGCGCCGGACGAATATTGTCGCTCATGCCGCCATCGACCGATACGTAACGACGGGTCATGCCGTCATCGATGGTCACATCCTTCAAAGTGCCCACTTCGTACACCGTGACCATGGACGGGCCAACGATGGCACGACCTGGTTCAACAGCCACTGCCGGAGTCGCAATGCCGATACGCTGCGCAAGCTTGTCTACGGCAGTGAGGATCTCGTCGGCAAGCGGAGCAACGTCGAGGGGCTGCTCGCCTGCGGTGTAGGCGATTCCGAAACCGCCACCGAGGTCGAGGGTGTTGAAGTGTTCCGAGATTTCAGTGCCGTGGCGTTCGACCAGCTTTTCCACCAGTGAGAACACGCGCTCGGCGGCGAGAATGAAACCGTCGGAATCGACAATCTGGGAGCCGATGTGGCAGTGCAGACCAACCAGGCGCAGATTGTCGTCCTCTTCTACGAGGTTGGCAGCTTCCAGCGCCGAACCGGACGCGAGGGAAAAGCCGAACTTCTGATCTTCATGCGCAGTAGCAATGAACTCGTGGGTGTGCGCTTCCACACCGGGCTTCACGCGAACGAGCACGTCCTGCACCACGCCTGCTTCAGCCGCCACCTGGGACAGGCGACGCAGCTCCGAACGGGAGTCAAGCACAATCTTGCCCACGCCAGCGGAGATAGCATCACGCAGCTCAGCGGTGGACTTGTTGTTGCCGTGGAAGGTCATGTCCTTGGCTGGGAAACCCGCCGCCAGAGCGATAGCCATCTCGTTGCCCGAGGCGACATCGAGATGCAGCCCCTCCTCCATTACCCAGCGGGCAATGGTCTTCGACAGGAAAGCCTTGGATGCGTAGTGGACATTCTCCGCGCCGCGGAAGGCCTTGGCCATCGAGCGGCAGCGAGAGCGGAAGTCCTGCTCATCGACGACAAAAACCGGAGTGCCAAATTCCTTGGCAATGTCGACCAGGCTCACGCCGCCAATTTCCACCGAGCCGGGATTCTCTTCGTCAGCGCCCCGACGACGGGCGGTAGTTGGCCAGACATGCGGTGGTAGTTCATTAAATTGGGTGGAATCGGGTCGGGTGTAGCCCCCCAGTTCGAAACCATTGCCGTCGATAGGCACGAAACAGCTCTCTTTCTCCGTTACCCGGGCGGAGCAACGGGGTGTAGTTTTACGGGCGCGTTCGACTACATGCGCTCAGGTGCGGTAACACCGAGCAGCTGCAGAGCATTGGCCAGCGTTTGGCGGGTAGCCTCAGCCAGGCCGAGACGAGCACGGTGTAGCTCGGATACCTCTTCGTCTGCCTTTGGCAGAATCTGGCAGGTGTCGTAGAAGCGGTGGAAGACACCGGCGAGCTGCTCAGAGTAACGGGCAATGCGGTGTGGTTCCCGCAGGTCAGCAGCAGACTTGATGATGGCCGGGAACTCACCGATAGTGCGGATGAGCTCACCTTCACGGTCCTCTACCAGCAGGGAGAAGTCAGCGCCTTCGCTGGTCACACCGGCCTCTTCGGCACGGCGGCCGATTGAGCACAGACGAGCGTGGCCGTACTGGACGTAGTAGACCGGGTTGTCGCTGGACTGCGAAGCCCACAGCCCCAGGTCGATATCCAGGCTGGAGTCGACAGAGGAACGGATTAGGGAGTAGCGAGCAGCATCGACGCCGATTGCCTCAACCAGGTCGTCCAAGGTGACCACTGTGCCCGCACGCTTCGACATCCGGACAGCCTTGCCGTCGCGAAGCAAGTTGACCATCTGACCGATGAGCACCTCGACGCCATCGGCGTTGTAGCCGAGCGCTGCAGCGGCCGCGCGCAGACGCGCGATGTAGCCGTGGTGATCGGCACCCAGCATATAGATGCACAGGTTGTGGCCGCGGTCGAACTTGTTCTTAACGTATGCGATGTCACCTGCGATGTAGGCTGCGTCGCCGTCGGACTTGATGACCACGCGGTCCTTGTCGTCACCGTAATCGGTGGACTTCAGCCACCATGCGCCGTCAGCTTCGTAGAGCTTGCCGTTTTCCTTCAGGGAATTGACAGCTGCTTCTACCTGACCGGACTCGAACAGCGAGTTTTCGTGGAAGTAAACGTCGAAATCGGTGCCGAACTCGTGCAGAGACTTCTTGATGTGCTCGAACATCATGTCCACGCCGATGGCGCGGAAGTGCTCCTGGACCTCTTCCTCAGAGCCCTCGAGTGCCTGCGGGTTCTTCTCCAGCACAGCAGCGGCGATGTCCTGGATGTACTCTCCGCCGTAGCCATCTTCCGGAGTCGGCTCGTTGCGAGCGGCTGCAACCAAGGAGTCGGAGAAGCGGTCAATCTGGCGACCGTGGTCATTGAAGTAGTACTCGCGAGTGACCTTGGCACCGGTGGCGGACAGGACACGACCGAGAGCGTCACCGACTGCTGCCCAGCGAGTACCGCCCAGGTGGATCGGCCCGGTCGGATTCGCGGAGACGAACTCCAGGTTCACGTCGAGGTTGGAGTTGAAGTCGGCATGACCCCACTTCTCCCCCGCTGCCAGGACGTCCTCGACGATCTTGCCCTGGGCATCGGAGGCCAGGCGGATGTTAATAAAGCCCGGGCCTGCGATGGTTGCTTCATCGATACCCTCAGAGGCGCCGAGCGCTGTGGCAATTTCAGTTGCCAAGTCACGCGGCACCATACCGACACGCTTGCCCAGCTGCATAGCGATATTGGTTGCATAGTCGCCGTGCTCAGGGTTACGCGGACGCTCGACAGTCGGGTTTTCCGGCACGATAGAGACATCGGCATCGTGGGAAGTCAAAACCTCGACGGTGACTTTTCGGACTAGTACAGCAAGATCAGCAGGATTCACGATTGCCTATCCTATTAGGTCAATCGCAGTCGTGGAAACATCAGCCACCAAAAGATTCATTTGAGGGGCATCTGCAGGTCGTGGAGTCCGACTGCAACTAGCCATTTTCACGATCCAGGCGAATTTGCGTTGAGAACAGATTTAATCCGGGCCTAGGCGTAGCATTCAGGTAGGAAATTATTGCCTTATCCTCAACCCATTTTGGAGCGACCGTGAAAGTAGCACTTTTCGCGACCTGCATCGGGGACATGATGTTTCCGGATGCAGTGAGTGCGACCGCCAGAGTTCTCACGCGCCTAGGATGCGATGTGGTCTTTCCACCACAACAAACCTGCTGCGGCCAAATGCACGTCAACACCGGGTACCAGAAGGAAGTCCTTCCTCAGCTGGACACCTACGCTGATGCTTTTGCAGATTCCTCGATTGATTACGTTGTCGCCCCGTCCGGTTCCTGCGCCGGCGCCGTTCGCCACCAGCATCCGATGATTGCGGGCCGCTACGGTACCCGTGCCCAAGTCCACGCGGCACAGGCCTGCGCGAACAAGACGCTGGATCTCTCCGAGTTCATCACCGATGTCGCTGGTGTGACTGACGTCGGTGCTTACTTCCCCCACTCAGTGACCTACCACTCCACCTGCCACAGCTTGCGGGTACTCAAGGTGGGTGACCGTCCGTGGCGGCTGCTCAGCGCAGTCGATGGAATCGATCTGCGCGAGCTGCCTGGCGCGGCGGAGTGCTGCGGTTTTGGCGGCACCTTCTCGGTGAAGAATGCGGAGACCTCCGCTGCAATGGTTGCCGACAAGACAGCCAATATTCGCGCTACGGAAGCGGAGTTCGTCACCGCTGGCGATGCTTCCTGCTTGCTCAATATCGGTGGCGCGTTGCGTCGCCAGGACTCTGGCGTGCACGCCATCCATATGGCCGAGATTCTGGCCTCCACCAAGGAGACCCCGTTTGATGTGCACAACCGCCAAGAAGCTTCCCTGCGAGGTGAACAGTAATGGTCGCAGTTAACGTCGGCATGCCAGCCCTTCCTCCCCGCGCGCCGCACAACGTCGGGCATCTGCGCGGTACGCGCGGGTTCACGGCCGCAGCGCACGAGGAGCTCAAGAACACTCGCATGCGCGAAAATGTCGGTCATGCCACGCGTTCGATTCGTCAGAAGCGCGCGCATGTCGTAGCCGAGAAGAATGACTGGGAGCAGCTGCGGCTCGCGGGCAGCCACATCAAGCGCGATGTTATGGCGCGTCTGCCGGAACTGCTGGAGCAGTTTGAAGAGTCAGTTACGAATGCCGGCGGTCACGTCCACTGGGCGCGCGATGCCGCCGAGGCAAACCGCATCATCACGGACTTGGTGAAAGAGACCGGCGAAGAAAAGGTCGTCAAGATTAAGTCGATGGCCACACAGGAAATCGGCTTGAACGAAGCACTTGCCGACGCCGGCATCACCGCCCGCGAAACCGACCTGGCGGAACTCATCGTTCAGCTTGCCGACGACATGCCGAGCCACATCCTGGTTCCTGCTATCCACCGCAATCGCGAAGATATCCGCGAGATCTTCCTCAATGGAATCCCCGGAGTCGACCCGGACCTGAAAGCCAATCCGGCCGATCTCGCCGAGGCATCCCGTAAGTTCCTGCGCGAGCAGTTTATGGAGGCCAAGGTTGCGATTTCCGGCGCCAACTTCGGTGTGGCCGAAACCGGTACTGTGGCCGTCGTCGAGTCAGAGGGCAACGGCCGTATGTGTCTCACGCTGCCGGAAACACTGATTTCGGTGATGGGTATTGAGAAGCTGCTTCCCACCTTCCAGGATCTGGAAGTCTTCTTGCAGCTACTGCCACGGTCGTCGACAGGCGAGCGTATGAATCCCTACACCTCTCTGTGGACGGGAACGACCGACGGCGACGGCCCGAAGAATTTCCACATTGTGTTGCTGGACAATGGGCGCTCGGCCACTCTTGCAGATCCGATTGGGCGTGAAGCGCTGAAGTGCATTCGCTGCTCGGCATGCCTGAATATCTGCCCTGTTTATGAGCACGTGGGCGGTCACGCTTACGGTTCGGTCTACCCGGGTCCGATTGGTGCGATTTTGTCCCCGCAGCTCACTGGCATGGATTCCTACGATGATCCGAATGCTTCGCTGCCCTATGCGTCTTCGCTGTGCGGGGCTTGCTTTGAGGTCTGCCCGGTGCGAATTGACATCCCTGCGGCACTGCTGGAGCTGCGTCACCGTAAGGTCACGGAGCACCGCCCGCCGGTGGAGGGCAAGCTGTTTGCCACGCTCGGGTTCATCATGGGCAATCAGAAGCTGTGGAACATGAGCGCAAAGATGGCCTCCCTCGCCCGCGTACTCGGTTTGAAGGACGGCGAGATTCACGCCCTGCCGCTCTTCCTCAGCGGGTGGTCGGATGCGCGTGATACCCCGGTTCCGCCGAAGAAGCCGTTCCGCTCACTGTGGGGTTCGAAGGATTTCTCGGCGCAGCTGGCACGCGAATCGGCCCATCAGGTTCCAACGAAGATTAATGGGCTGTCGGGTTCTGATCAATCTGACTCGTCCGACACATCCGGCAAGGAGGCCTAGCGATGTCCCACTCCTCAGCATCCGCAAACATTGCCAAGAGCGAAATCCTCGAGCGTATCCGCAATGCTCAGAAAATCGCCTTCGAAGGCCGTGATTTGGCCTCTGACGTGGGCATCATCCCTGGCGAGCCCGGCGCGCATTTCGACATCCCACGCGACTACGAGCGCTCCTCCGACCTGACGGCCAAAGAGATTATTTCGCTTGCCGACGAACGCATCGCCGATTACAAAGCCGACGTGCGCCGCTGTGGCAGCTCGGCAACCGACATCAATGAGGCTGTGAAGAAGGCAATTGCTGATGTCGGGGCGTCGTTGATTGGTATTCCCGAGGGTCTAGACCGCGAGTGGGTTGCGGGGTTGGAGTCTGGTGGAGGTAAGGCCACTACCGAGATTCGCGTCGATACCGGTTTCACCGCCGAAGAGCTGGACGAGCTCGATGCGATTGTCACCAGCTCTGCTGTCACCTGCGCCGAGACCGGCACCATTTTCCTGGACGGTTCGGCTACTTCTGGCCGCCGCGCGCTGACCTTGGTGCCGGATATTCACATCTGCGTTGTCCCTGCTTCCACGGTCGTCTACGGCATTCCGGAGGCATTTTCCCGTCTACGCGAGAGTGATCCCACCGCTCCGATCACCATGATTTCGGGGCCTTCTGCGACCTCGGACATCGAGCTTGCCCGAGTCGAAGGTGTCCACGGGCCGCGCACGCTGATTGTGATTATTGCTGAGTAGAGACAGTCGGGTCGGTCCTTGGCTAGCATTTTTGATTGACACGCCAACATTTTGTTGTGGATGATGAATTTAGCTAGCCAAAGGAGCCTGTCATGAGCGCAATCATTCAAAAATTCTCCGTATCCGATAATCCGCAGCTTCCAGGTATGGACCCATTCCTGTTTGCCGTCCACCACTATGACCTATATCCACAGGCCAAGGGCCAAACTATGGCTCCCGATGCCTCTCTGCTCGGCCGTAATATCGGCATGGACTTTTCCGGCAAGGACGGCTGGTCCATGTACCACGGCACAACCGTCCCCGGCTTCCCCTCCCACCCACACCGCGGCTTTGAAACTATCTCGATTGTCGAGGAAGGTTACGTCGACCACACCGACTCCGAAGGTGCACAGGCTCGTTACGGCGATGGCGACACTCAGTGGCTGACCACCGGCGCAGGCACTGCGCATGCTGAAATGTTCCCGCTTCTGCATAACGACGGCCCCAATCCTCACCACATGTTTCAGATTTGGCTGAACCTGCCGCCCGAAGGCAAGGGGGCAAAGCCGCACTTCCAGATGTTCTGGGCAGAAGACACTCCGCATGTCACCGGCACTGATGACAATGGCCACGGCTACGACATAAAGGTCATCGCGGGCGCATTCGGCGATACTCAGCCGCTTGCTCCACCACCGGAATCCTGGGCCGCTGCACCAGATTCCGATGTAGCCGTGTGGGTGCTGCGTTTGCAGCCGAACGCACAGCTAACGTTGCCACCAACCAAACATGCCGAGACAATTCGGACTCTCTACTCTCTACGCGGCAGCCTCACTATCGAGGGCGAAACGCTGGTGCAAGAGGGCGCAGTGCTGCGCTCAACCGAGGCACTGGACATTTCTGCAGGTGACGAGGGGGCCTTCGCGCTCATGCTCCAAGGCCGACCAATTGGCGCTCCCGTGTATCAGCATGGCCCGTTTGTCGCGAATAGCCGCGAAGAGCTCGTTGAGGCATTCGATGCCTACCAGCGTGGCGAGTTCGGCGCATGGCGGTTTGATTCCAACGATCCGGTTGCACCCTTTGAAGAGGGGCGCTTTGCCCGCTATCCGGACGGTACGGTTCGTCGCCCGGTCAATTAACCGGGATCCCCCGACGGGCTGCACATGTGAAACTGTGTGAGTTTATGACACTTTCAGGCCATTTTTTTGGGTCATTTTTGTCATAAACGCAGTCAGTAACTCGGATTGGCCCGCTTCCGCCAGGTACACCCGAAACAAAAATCCCTCAAGCAACCAGGCGAATCTAATCGAACCTAACCGCTTAAGGGATAAGACGTGCCCCCGAGAGGAGTCGAACCTCCGACCTTCGGTACCGGAAACCGGCGCTCTATCCACTGAGCTACGGGGGCGTGTGGCACAAGTACAACAAGTGCAACGAGAAGAGATGTTACCACTTGGCTGGGGCGATTAGCGAAATGCCCCGCACCCCAGCCAAATCCGCACTATGCGGCCTCAGAAACCTGGTCTTCCTCAATAGGACACACCACAGGAACGCCTCCATCATTAAGCACGCGGGCTCGAATTCCATAGACGCGGGCCAAAAGATCCGGTGTGAGAACGTCAGCAGGACTCCCCTGGGCAACCACGTGGCCGTCGTGAAGCATGACAAGCTCATCGCAGTAGCGGGCTGCGAGATTGAGATCGTGGATTGCGACGAGTGCCAAGGAGCTCCGTGAGGCGACCTCCGCGCGGACGAGCTGTAGGAGTTCCACTTGGTGACGCAGGTCGAGGGCGGAGGTGGGTTCGTCGAGAAGCATGACCTCGGGATCGCGAACAAACATCTGCGCGACCGCGACGAGCTGCCGCTGACCGCCGGAGAGCTCGCCGACGAAGCGGTCGGCGAGGTGTTCGATACCAACCTTTCGGAGAGCTACCGCCGTGTGCTCAATCTCTGAGCCACGTACCCGCAGACGCCCGGCGCGCCGCCCGGAGACCAGTACCGATTCGAATGCGGTCAGCGAGGCGCTGGCCGGTAGATCCTGCGGTACGTAGCCGACGACTTCGCGCAGTTCGGAACCGATAACCCGTTCATTGTCACGGGTCAGAACAATCTCCCCGGACATGGGCTTTCGAATCCCCGCCAGCGTGGTCATCAGTGTGGACTTGCCCGCAGCGTTTGGCCCGAGCAAACCCGTCACCGTACCTGGCTTCAGCGTGCGTATTGACGCCCCGCGCAGCACCTTTCGCTTGCCATAGCCTGCAGCTACGTCATTGACATCGAGAAATACGCCCATTAGTTCCACACCGTCCTCTTACGCAGAAAAACCAAGCCAACAAAGAATGGGACACCGACGATTGCGGTAATGATGCCAATCGGCACTGCCACACCCGGCACCACCGTGATGGATACCGCATGAGCTGCCGCAAGCAGCGCCGCGCCTGCCGCCATCGATGCCGGGGCAAAGAAGCGCTGTTCTTCACCGACCAGCATGCGTGCAATGTGTGGGCCGACCAGTCCGATGAAGCCGATGATGCCGGCGAAGGCCACTGCGGTTGCTGCCAGCAGCGAGGCTACAATCAGCGTCGCAATGCGCAGCCTATCCACATTGATGCCCACGGCTTTTGCTCGGGCATCGCCAAGCCGCAACACCGTCAGCGCCCACGCATAGCGGATAGTGAACGGAATAGCGATTAGCAGCGCCGCCGCAATGATGCCGTTGGCCACCCAGTTCGCGCGCTGTAGCGAGCCCATCGTCCAGAACACAATCTGCTGGAGCGCCTCGGTAGTCGCGCGGTATTGCAACAGCGCCAACAGCGCTTGGAATAGAAACACCAGACCAATGCCGAGCAGAATCATCGATTCCTTACCCGAGCCGCGCCATACCGACGCCGCCGCCACAATCGCCACAGCGACGACGGATGATACCCAGGCCACGGCCGCCAGGTTGAACTGCGCATGCGGAATAATCACCCAGCCCAGCACAATCGATGCCGCCCCACCGAACGCCGCTGCAGCCGAGATACCGAGCGTAAACGGCTCCGCCAGAGGGTTATCGAGGATTGTCTGCATCTGTGCACCGGCAAGCGACAGCGCTGCACCAATCAGCACTGCCATCACCGATGCAGGCAGACGCAGCTTCCACAGCACCGTACGAGTGGTTTCGTCCACATCATTCGGGCTCACGATGCCACGGACGACGTCCCCCACGCTCAGTGCCATCGGCCCCACAATCGTCGCCACCACAAACGCGCACACGGCCAGCCCCACCAGCACCGCAATGATGGCGATTTTCCGTGCCGAGCGTCGTCGGTACTGTCGCGCAGAGTCGTAGGTCGTGCTTGACGACGGACACTCGTGCTGTTCGGTGGCGGGCTGCGACTCTTGACCTCCACTGCCGTTGGTGGAGGTGGACTCGCGGGGTTCGTCGTCAAGCCCTGACGCGGGAGCGTGCAGATTGGTGTAAGTCATCGGATTCCTTCTTCGATGGTGGAAGATGGGTTACTTGGTCGGCTCCAGCGCGGTGAAGAAGGTGCCGCTGAGTTCGAAGGGCAGGTAGTCCTTGTGGAACTTGGCGAAGTCAGCGACCGGGTCGAGGTCAGCGAACTCCTCTGGGTGAATCCACTTGGCGAATTGCTCGAGCGCGAAGACGTTGTACGGCGAGTCGTAGAACTGGTGGAAGGCGGCGTACAGATCACCCTTCTTCGGCGCGGTCAGGGTGTCAAAACCCGGAGTCTTCAGCAGGCCTTCCAGAGTGCGCTGTGCGGTCTCTGGGGTGGCGGTGTAGCCGAGTTCGACGTGTGGCAGCACTTCCGGCTTCTTCGGATCGAGCGCCCAAGAACCACCGGTGGCGATGATCTTCTCCGGCTGGACGGACAGGACCTTCTCTGCGGTCACGTCGCCCGATTCGGTGTCGAGGAGGCTGTCTCCGAGGTTCTCACCGCCGGCTGCTGTGACAAGGTCACCGAGGTTGGACTTGTTGACGGTCGAGCAGCAATCCTTGAGACCGGCTGCTCGCCAGACGAAGGTCTTTGGCTTGTCTTCGAGCTTGGCGGCACGTTCGGTGATCTCGTTGACGCGCTTTGTGTAGAAGTCGGTGAACTTCTTGGCATTGTCCTGCTCATCGACGATCTGGCCGAGGAGCTCGACGGACTTGGCGGTATTCTCCAGGGGCTTTTGCCGGAAGTCGGTGAATACGTACTTCAGACCTGCCTGATCGAGCTTGGTGAGGAAACCGGACTGCTCCGCGGCCTTCTTGTGGTCAAGGGTCATGACGACCACGTCTGGGTCGTGGGAGATGAGGTTTTCAACTGTGACATCGCCCTTGGCGATATTGCCGATGGTCGGCATGTCTTTCAGCTCGGGGTTCGTCTCGAAAAGCTTGGTTTCAAACGACGGTGCGCCCGAATGCAAATCGCTGCCCATGGCGACAACGTGGTCACCCGGGTTTTCTTGGTCAAGCATCGCGGTGACAAACATGGCGCGGCCTTCACCGAGCACGACTCGTTCTGGCTGCTTGTCGAAGGTCACAGTGCGACCTGCGACATCAGTGACAGTGAGTTCTCCTTTGTTGTCGGCAGCCTCGTTCGACTCTGCGTCCGCACCGCATGCTGTAGCGACGAAGCTCAGCGCTGCACACCCGATTGCGGCCAGAGTTTTGGTCTTTGGCGCGGTTTTAGCCTTGGCGAAAATATTGACTCTCATGCGTTTCAGTTTCTGCCTTGTTTATTTCTGCGTAATTTTTGGTACTTAGGGTGCACAAAGAGAAGTGAACAGTCACCCCTTTGCTTTAGGCACGCCTTACCTTACAGCTTGAAACGTAGAGAAAAAAGCGCCCTGCTAGTGGTTGTTTTACTAGCAGGGCGTGGAAGTCTTACTTCCTTTCGAGAACCGACTGGAAGCACCTCAGCATCACTTCGCGGTCTTCATTAGCAAGTGGTGAAATAACTTCCTGGCGAACAGTGTCTACATAATCCGGCGCCGCCTCGGCAAACACGTGCCGACCAACGCCTGTTAAGACGACGACATAATCCGAGTCCGGGTCTTCGCCGTGGTCTTCGGTGTGAATAAATCCGCGCTTTTCCAACCTGTTGGTATGCAGCAGCGCGCGGGGATGGTTCCACTTCAGTCGATCACAAATCTTGTCAACATGCAGAATCCCATCCTCTACCTCATGCAGAGCGATGAGCAGGGTAAAGTCCGCGAACGTCAGCCCGGTTCGAGTGCGTAGGCTTCGCTCGATATTGCGCTCTACCTCGCGAAAAGCAGCTACCATCGACTGCCAAAAGAGCTGTTCATCATCACTCAGCCATTCAAATGAGTTCATACTGCTCTAGGCTAATGGTGAGAGCCTCGTAGCGGAGACAAATGAGAAAACACTCACAAAAAACTTCTGGCTACTCTGCTTTTCCGTCGACTGAATCGGTGACCGTAGCATTGGCGGTCTCTGCAATCTTATCGAGCACAGCGGAAATCCCCTGATAGTCGATATTCTCACCGAGCACATCAAACAAAACATGGCGCACAAGCTTCACATGGTTCGGCGCCGCCTTCTCAATCACGGTTCGACCGTGTTCAGTAAGCGTGACATCAATACCACGGTTATCGCAGGCGCAGCGTTCCTTAGTTACTAGCCCGCGTCGCTCCATGCGAGTAATTTGATGCGACATTCGGCTGCGGTCCCATTCCAGGGATTCGCACAGGGTGCGCATGCGCACTACATTGTCTTCAGTCTCGGAGAGAACAACCAGAACCGAAAAATCTGCAGTGGAAATATCGAGAGAATCTTGCAGCTGAAGGTCGATTGACCTGTCAACGGCCCGTTTAGCGTTCAGAATTGAGCGCCATAACCGCTGCTCTTCATCACTTAACCACGGAACATCTTGCATATGTACAGAGCCTACTATCTTGAAACCAAATCCTGAATTTTCATAAACTCCGCTCCTGTCACACGATCAAAGCGGGCTTCATCGCACGTCAGGACTAATACCTGCATATCGCGCCCCGCTTTGGCAAGAGCATTATTCATCCGCCGCAAACGGTGTTCGTCTGAATAACCTAATGCATCATCAATAATCACCGGAGCGCCCTGCCCGCCCTCCATGACACCGGCAACGGCCAAGCGCAGCAGAATGTCCAGCTGCTCCTGCGCTCCACCAGATAGCTCATCGACATCGAACTTGCCATCGGCATTGGACCGTGACTCAATCTGCAAGTCCTCATTCATCGTGAACTGAGTTCCCGCACCGAACACACCGCCACCGTACTCTTCGAGCTTGCGCAGCAAGGGGTCAGCCAGCGCATTCCGCGATGCCACGCGTGCCTGTGTCATTACCTCCATGAGAGTCTTGGCGGCAGCTGCACGTCGACGCATTGAATTCCGATCTCGCTGTGTTCGCTCCACTACTCCCTCAGCTGCTGCCAGTTTCTCATTCGCGCTGTCGAAATAGTCCAAGTGCACCCGAATCTCTTGCCGACGCTTTTCCAGCTCAGCCAGGCGATTCTCAACTGCATCCCGTCGCTGCTTAGCGCCCGCGAGCGATGCTTCCACGTCGTCGGCATCCCGCTGCGCCAGCTCCTTCTGAGCCGCAGCCAGTTGCTCTTCTGCCGCCTCATAGTCCTTGCCTCGGTTTTCCACCGCAGCAAAGATCTCGGCGTCCGAGGCTTTTTCTCGCGTCGCCGTGAGCGAATCTTCGCGGACCTTCAGAACGGACCGAGCCCCTTCAAGCTCGCTGCTGGCCTTCGTATAGTTGGCGTATGCAGGACGCTTCTCCAGCTTCGACAAGCGCATATCAGCACTGTCGCGCTCCGACTCGGCATCCCTACGCCCCACTGCAGCTTCTTCCAGCCGGGACTTTGCCGATACCAAGTCAATCTCCGTCGGCGCTTCCTCGCCCGCAAGTTCCCGATACCGCTCGCCGTGTACTCGTGCTTCTTCCTTCGCATCGTCCAACTCTGCTGTGAGCTGGTGATACTCCACGCCGTCGGACACCGCAGTTATGGATGTCTCCACCTGGAATTTTGCTTTTTCCGCTTCACGACGTCGTGTGTGTGCCTTTTGTGCTTCCGCGACAGAATCAGCGCCTGCCGCCTCAAGCTGTTCTTTGAGCGATGTCTCTGCTTTTTCTAGCTTGCGCTGCTGCGAATCTGAGCCGTCTCCGGGCTGGATAGCAACCGTGACGTCGCCGACTTCGATGGCCAATGGCTTAGTTACCGCCCGTTGAACTGTCTCAGCCTCCGGAGCTAGCCCCACTTTCTCGCCCTCGACCGTGACCTCCTGCGCGCTACTAGCCGAGAGCTGCACACTCGGGCTCGACGCCTCCAGCACAGCGGTGGCTGTTGCAACTTCGCGTTCGCAGGTCAACAGTTTTTCCATTACCTCCTCGGTAACGGAATTCCGAGCAATTACCTCGTTGTGCTCTGCCAATTGCGCGCGGAGCGCATCGAGTTTTTCCACTCGTTTCGACAGGGCTTCAACCAAACCGCGCTTCTCTCCCAATGCAACTTCAGCTGCGGCCAGTTCTTCTGCCTTTCGAGCTTCGCGGTACGTGTTTACAACCGCATCGCGATCTTCCTGCGCCTTCTTTAAAGCTGCGACCTCCTTATCGAACGCTTCCTTAAGTTCAGCAACTCTCTTCTCTGCGACGGAATGCTGGTCCTTGGCATCTTGTGCCTGCTGAATGAAGGTTTCCCGCTCTTGCTGAGCCTGTTTAGCTAAGTCCAGCTGCTGCTTCGCCGCTGCGGAGACCTCCTGTGCCTGGGACACGGCAACCCTGAACTTTTCGAGTTCTTCGAGTGCCTGCGCCCAATGCTCGACTTCGTTTTTGGCTTCTGGCAACGATGCCCGCTGCGTGTGTTGGCTTTCTTCATTACGAGCAGCTTCCTCATTGAGCGCTTCGAATTCTCGGACCTTTTTCGCCGCTTCGTCGCGCACCTGCTGGGCTTCCGCCAGCTCCTTGTCTACGTCGGTAAGCTGCTTGCGCTCTTTGCCATTTTTTTGGAAATAGTTGCCGTATTCAGCTTCAACGGCTTCAAACAGACCTACCTCTTCTGCGGTTTCCGCGCGCTGCCCCGATGCCGACTGCAGTGCGCTTGTGACCTGCGCATAACCGCCCAAGGAGAGTGTCTTTTGCGCTTGTCCCTGTTCAGCAACGAAAACCTGCCACAGGTTCTTGGTGTCTGCATTGTGCATTCGGGCGGCCAGCCACTCTTCCGCCTGGTCATCTTTAAGAACCTCGGCTGTCGGAGAGTGGACGGTGACGATTGTGCCGGTGTCCTTGGTGCTACCAAAGATCTTGTCCAGCGTAAATTCGTAGCCGTCAAGCTCCAGCCGGAGCTTAACCTGCGGCTTTTCCTGGCTGGAGTGACTGTTCAGACTAAGCGCTTCGCTTGACCTGGACTTCCATTTTGTCGTCAGCGCAACGTGAATAGCTTTGGCGATTGTCGTCTTACCCGACTCGTTTTCACCGGAAATCACTACCACGCCCCGCTCGGCTAGCCCTGTGATTGAGAGTGAATCAATCGCACGTACATTGTGTAATTCGATGTCGTGAAAACGCATGATTTATTCCTTCTCTCCGGCCAGGCGCGCCAGCAAGCGAAGCGCATCGGCTGCTGCGGTGGTTTCAGATTCTGATAGCGGGCTGCCGCTCTCGGTTCGCCCTTTGCTCAAGACCGTTAGTTTTTCTGCAGCTATGAGCGGATAACCGGTGAGATTGAGATTAGAGATATCCCCCTCGGACGGAACCACCGTCAAATCGGAACCACTTTCCCGGCGATAAAGTGCAGCGAAAAGCTGTTGATACTGCTCAAGTCGATTTTCAAAGGTAGTCGACTCCGACAGTGTCACGGTTCCTCGCAATGAATACTTCACCGCTGTGTCTGTCTTCGCCTCGATACCGTCCAGTTCAGCAAAGAACTCATCGAGGTCTTCCGCGCCAGTGATATCCATGTCAATGGCATGAAAAGCCCACTGCCCCACTCGGTGGGAGGCCACGGTAACTGAGCCCTTTTCGGGGCCGCTCTCTACAATGTCGACGACGAGTGCATTGCCGGAATCCCGTTCTTTGTCGTCGTACGCTGTGGTTTCGTGTGCGCCGGAGAAATAAACTCTGCCAGCATGATCGAGTTGGCTCGTGGAGTGGGAATCCCCCAGCGCAACATAGTGCAACGCCCCGCGCTCAATAGCTTGTTCCAAGCTGGTCAGATCAATGGTGGCTCCTGCATCAGCACCAAAGCCTTCTACTTGGCCGTGTGCGACCATCACTCGGATTCCATCGGCGGGCTCAAGCTCCGTGGCTATTTCCGCCACGATGTCGTCTGCCGAATACTTGCCGCGCACTGGCACGCCGATGAGTTCCACCCCGTCACGGATGGCAATGGGCGCGCTGTCGCGAATTACGTAAACTCCTCGGTCTTCCAAAGATTCGAAAGCACTACGTCGATAAATGGAAGAAGCATCAAGCGCATCATGGTTGCCGGGTAGGAGATACACCGGCACGGGTAGCTTGGCGATTCGCTCAAGAGCCCGCAAGAACACCTTGTCCGGCAATGTGTTGGAATCGAACACGTCTCCAGCGACGACAATGAACTCAGCGCCTTCGCTGGTCGCCAACTCGCCGATGCGATCGATGGCGTTGAGGCGACTTTCGTGGAACCTAGCTTGGGCTTCACCGCCGTCGAGCTCTAGGAACCACCGAGTCATTCCCAGTTGCCAATCTGAGGTGTGAATGAATTTCATGACTAGCGCTCCTTTTGTCCCAGGCTCAGCGATTCCTGCAGATGTTGCCAACAATCTTCCAAATCGGCGACTGCACGAATGGTCTCTCTCGAAATTACGCAGGTTGGCTGCAATGCTTCATGCAGCAAACTGCGGTCGGTAACTGTTAGTGGGTCAATAACCTCGAGCGAAGGAACATTGACTCGTTCCAAGTCATTGCCCCAGTAATCGGCTTCGACAGCGAAAAGTTCGGCAACCTTCTTCTGCTCGTTGTCACCGCTATCTTTTCCACCAGCGTCATTCGACTTCTGGGCGGTTTTATTGGGATTCTCCCGAACCGCGCCACCAAGCCCGAGGCGCTTCGGCGCAGTCCGGTTTCGCAGCTGTGTTAGTTCCTGAAGCCGGCGTTGCAATTCGCGCTGCGGATAATCGCGCAGCTGTAGTAGCGACAGCGGATCGCGGTCGATATCAGCGACAAGTTGAGCGGCAACTGCAACGGTGTGCTTACACACAGGTGCCGGGTCCGGGCAGGTGCATTCGCTGTAAATGTGCTCTTCGCCATCGCACAACAGCATTTCCATCTGCTCATACGGCAACTCGCCGTGCTCAAACTCTGTGAAGGCCGACGGATTGTTCACCAACCACCGCAGTACGTCGTCAGTTTGTTTCTGCTCCCGCCGTGGGAACCGAATAAAGACTGAAAATGGTTCCGGCTGGCTGCCCTGCACTTCACCGATGATGTAGCCATCCGCGATTCGAAGCCCCAGCACATTGCCGTCGAACCTGTACTTCTCACCTCTGTGAACACGACCCGAATCAGCGCCACGGATGATGAACTCCCACACCCACCGGGCAAAAGTAGTACGTGGCTCGACCGCCACGCGCGCTGCGGTTCCACGTCGCTGCTGTCCGGTAAATGCACCAGCCCAGTCCTGGGTGGCCAGGAGCTTTTCAATCGTCGAGCTGGTTGCTGGCGCGCTTCGCGCCGTAGTCCTTTTACGACCACGCTTTCCAGAGGGCCCCTTGCCAAACTCGGCAAAGATGACATTGTCGCCCCATGTCACGTCTCCGTCACCGGCCATCAGTACCACCTCTTCTGGACTCTAAACGGGGTCACATTGTTGGGAATCGAATCGTCATCCGAGGTTGTGGAGTCCGATGCCGTGCCCTCCGGGTTCACCCCATCAGTCACCGTCCCACCGGACTTTGACTCCGCTGCGTCCATCGATTCACGCAGTGCCTGAATCTTGTCCTTGTCCAATTGCCACAGAGACCGCAAACGGTGAAAGTCCATCTCCGTCAGCTTGGTTTCACCAGCACGCACAACTGCATCCGCCAGTTCTGCCTTCTCGAAAATCAGCTCGTCGATACGCTCTTCCAACGTTCCCACACTGACCAGCTTGTGCACGTGTACGTCTTTACGCTGACCGATGCGGTAAGAGCGGTCCGTGGCCTGGTTTTCAACTGCTGGATTCCACCACCTGTCAATGTGAATGACGTGGTTGGCGGCAACCAGGTTGATGCCAACACCTGCCGCGAGAGTAGACAGCAAAATGATTGGTGGGCCGTCCGGGGCATTAAACTCTGCCACTACTTTCTCGCGCTGTGCCGGAGTCATTGCCCCTTGGATAAACGGAATGTCCACGCCCAGGCGCTTGCTGAAATGAGGGGCGAGCATCTTGCCGAACTCCACGAACTGCGTGAACACAAGCGCGCGTTCACCGTTTTGGACAATCTCATCGACGAGCTCTTCCAGCCGTGCAACCTTGCCCGAGCGATGCTGCCCATGATTAAGCAGCCCTGAGCCGTCGTGCTGGTAGTGCGCTGGGTGGTTGCAAATCTGCTTCAACTTCATGATGCCGCCGAGGATGATGCTCTTTCGCCCGAAGTTGCCAGAGCGATTCCGCTTCGAGCGCTTGAGCTTGTCCTCGATGTCCTTCACAGCTTCCTGATACAAGAAAGCCTGCTCCGTCGTGAGAGGAACCATCTCCACCTGCTCATTCTTCTTGGGCAGGTCCGGCGCAATAGCTGGATCCGACTTGAGTCGGCGCAGAATAAAAGGTGCTGTAATCGACTGCAATTGCAGTAGCATTTCCGCATTCCCATCACGCTCGATGGGAATCGCAAACTTGTTGCGAAATGCATTCGCCGACCCCAGCATGCCTGGATTACAGAAATCCATGATGGTGCGCAGCTCGCCCAAGTCGTTTTCCACCGGAGTACCAGTCATGGCGATGTTGTGCCGCGAGCCCAGGCTCCGCAGCGCTCTGGATACCTGGGCGTTGGGGTTCTTAATTGCCTGCGCTTCGTCAGCAATCACATGATCCCACTGCACTTGGGACAGTTCGTTCACATCGCGGGTAGCAACACCATAGGTCGTCACAACAACATCGTGTTTCCCGATAAATTCCTGTAGTTCTTCACCATGAGGACGGTTTGAACCATGCAGCAGCCCAACCTTGAGCTCTGGAGTGAACTTTGCCGCTTCTGCTGCCCAATTGCGCAGCACACCTGTCGGAACGACCAGAAGCGAAGCCTTGTGCTCTTGATCCTTCGCATCCGCTTGACGACGGCAGCGCTCATACTCCAACAGCGCCAGAATTTGCACAGTCTTACCAAGCCCCATGTCGTCAGCGAGAATGACACCAAAGCCGCGGTTGGACATATCCGCCAGCCACTCCACACCGCGCTGTTGATACTCCCGCAGCTCACCGACAAAACTCGGTGGCACCTCGACCGACTCTGCGAGGGCCGTGGAACCGTCTGAGTACTTCGACACCAACGCCTTGAGCCAAGAGGGATCCCTGGGGGCGACTGGCACTGCTGCTGGAGCTTGAGACTCCAAGCCACCGTCGAAGACCAGCTCTTTCAGGGTGGCTTGCCCCTTACCGGTCTCCTCCCCGGCCTTGGTCTGCTCCACCAAAAACTTCAGGGCTTCTCTAGCTACCTCTGGGTTCGCGTGCACCCAGTGGTCTCGCAGATGCACTAGCCCCGTACTCGATGCAGCGAGCTCACGCATTTCCGCTTCCGTCAGTACGGCATCCCCCACGGCCAGCTTCCACTCGTAATCCACCAGTTGGTCAAATCCGAGTTTCGGTTCCGAACGGCGCCCAGCAGGCCCCGTCGGATCTAACTGGACGACTTCAGTGTGCAACTGCAGGGTGGTCTCCACTGACTTCCAGTTCGGCGGCAGCATCACATCGATATCGACCTTTGCCAGCTGCGAGATGCCATCAGTCATAAGCTCTATCAGCTGCTCTGAGGTCAGCAGCAGATCTAAGCCCGGGTGGCCCGCTGCTTTCGCATATTTGAGCGTCGGGAATGCCTCTTGTGCAGCCAATAGCTGCGGGCGAAGTAGCGACAGCACGGACCGGCGACACATTTCTGGGTTCAGGCGCTCTGGAGCTGCGACACCGATGCGGTAGTACATCCGCAATGGCCATAGAGTCTCATGTTCCACCGCAGCTGAACGAGGATTGAGGCGAGTTACTGAGCCGCCTTCGTCATCCGCTCGATCCCGCAACTCCAACAGCTGCGGAAGATCCACATCCGGCAAGTCTTCCAGCTGGCCTTCAAAACCAACGGGTTCCTGCACCATTAGCTGCAGGCGAACATCCTCACCATCGGCCGACAGCCTCCACTTTGCCAGCGACTGCGCCACCCCCGGTGTCGCACGCCCCAGGGACTCCGACTGCAACAACGACCGCACGAAACTCTGACGCTGTTCTGCCGGTTCATCCAAATCGGCCAGGAGCGCGTTGGTGACCCAATGAAACATCCGATTGATGAAATCCTCAGCCACCGTGGCACCTCCGTTATCAATCAACACCGGTGGTGTACGGGAAATGACCTGACTCTGCCAGGCAATCTCACTCAACCCCTCCGACATCCGCCACGTCGGCCACCACTCATTGTCTTCCCACGTCAGCGCCACCAGTGCCCGCCCAGAGCGTGCGAAAGCATCCAATCCCTGTACAACATCTACAAAGAACCTAAGATCCGGCGCCATCGCCGCCGAGGAAACTTCCTCCTGCAATTGCACCAGTGCTGTCACAGCAGCCCATGGCGGGAACACCCATGTGGGTACCGTTTTCTCTACTGCCCGCCCCTTCGGTGTGCGCAGTTTTAGGGTCAGCTGCGCTCGACTCCCCCGGTCCAGGACTGCAAAAAGCCGACGCTGATGCGCCGGGACTTCCAGCAAATCCACGTCCGCAATAATCCGGTGCCCCTCTGGCCGCTCCACCCATAGGTGAAGACCCGAATCATCCTTCCAGACCGCGTGCAGCAGCAACGGCACCGCTGACTTAGCAACTTGGCCCATTACTTCCTCCCCACTGCTTGCTCAGCCATCACCGTCTAATCACCCGGCGACTTCGCCACCAGATATTTCTTCAATGAAGATTCTGCCACGCACCCCGGAGCAGCTTTTCCATCACACCACAAAATTAGCACGCGTGTTCGAATTATGCATCTTGCAAAAATTACTTCACCTCCACCCAAATACCCCTTTTCCCAGGTAATTTGTCGCACTTAACCGATTTTTAAAGCCTTTTTCAACGCTTCTTATCTTGCAATGCAGCGCATCACATGCAAACGTCGTATGAGCTACAAGAATTAAAAATGTGTGACTCGTGCAATAGTTCTGCCATGGTTCGCAAGTGCCAGTGGGCTCCGCTGACTGTCGTAGACAGCCTGGAAGCTGAAGTTGTGTTTCATTGCGAATCGCAGGTTCCGCTGTTTCTGTCGGCCACTTTCTGGCTCGATTTTGCTGCGACGCTGTGAACGTCGTCAAGCGGACGGACTCAATTGAAATTGAGTGATGCGCCAGGAAACTGTTTCCGGCGTGCTGGGCAGTGCGTGAGTCCGACTGTACGCCTAATAAATAATGAGGAGTTGCCCTGTGGACCAACAAACATGGTTCATCATCGCACTAGTCATTTATCTGCTGTTGATGGTCTACATCGGTTGGACCGGATGGAAAAAGACCGCAGAGTATGACGAATACATGATTGGCGGTCGCGGTCTGCATCCGTTCGTCGCAGCACTGTCAGCGGGTGCATCGGACATGTCCGGCTGGCTGCTAATGGGTCTGCCCGGCGCGATTTACCTTTCAGGCCTGAATCAGACCTGGATTGCAATCGGCCTGGTCGCAGGCGCATGGTTGAACTGGAAGTTCACCGCACCGCGCCTGCGTAGCTACACCAAGATTGCTCGTAACTCGATTACCGTGCCGTCGTTCCTGGAGAACCGTCTGCACGATACGTCGAAGGTGCTGCGCGTTTCCGCAGGCCTGATTATTCTGCTGTTCTTCACCTTCTACGTCTCCTCGGGCATGGTCGCAGGTGGCCGCTACTGGGAGTCGACGTTCGGTGGCAGCTACCTCGTCGGCATGCTGCTGGTTGCGGGGATCACTGTCGCATATACCCTGTTCGGCGGCTTCCTTGCTGTCTCCTACACGGACGCGGTGCAGGGCATCATCATGTTCATTGCGCTGCTGACGGTTCCGACTGTCGGCATCATCTACCTGATTAACAACGGCAACTCCTTCTCGGACATCTTCAGCTTTGCTGCTAACAACCCGTACCCGGGCAGCGAGGGACAGCCGGTTGAGACCTTCTTCGATCCGTTCGCCGGCATTCCGCTAATCACTATTATCGGTCTCCTCGGCTGGGGTCTGGGCTACTTTGGCCAGCCGCACATTATCGTCCGCTTCATGGCTCTGCGCAGTGCAAAGGACGCAACTGAGGGGCGCCGCTGGGGCGTTGGCTGGCAGGCACTGTGCATGCTCGGCTCGGTCCTCGTGGCCCTGACCGCAACTGTTTTCTTCGCTACGAACCCAGATGCTTCGGTCACTGATGCGTCTTCCTACGAGACCATCTTCCTGGACATGACCCGCATCCTGTTCCACCCGCTGATTGCAGGCCTGATTCTGACTGCAGTGCTGGCAGCAATCATGTCCACCATTTCCTCGCAGCTGCTGGTGTCTTCCTCCGCGCTAATCGAGGACCTGTTCAAGGCAACGGTCAACAAGTCCCTGCGTCCGAAGACCTACATGGCTCTCTCCCGCGTCGCCGTCGCGCTGATCGCCATCATCGCCGCAATCATCGCTGCTAACCCGAACAGCTCCATTCTGGATCTGGTTGGCTTCGCGTGGGCTGGCTTCGGCTCGGCATTCGGCCCGGTGCTGCTGGCCGCCCTCTACTGGTCGCGCCTGAACACGCCAGGTGCTGCTGCCGGCATGATCACCGGTGCGGTTGTCTCCTTCGCATGGGGCATGAGCTCGCTCAGCGACACTCTCTACGAGATCGTCCCGGGCTTCGCCGCTGCAACTGTCGTGATGATCATCGTCACGCTGGCCACGAAGGAACCGAATGAGAAGATCAAGGAAGAGTTCGACCACGCAGCAAAGCAGGCTCTGGTCTAACGCTTCGATCTAAGCTTGGCCTCCGCTAGCCCCACAGGCTAGCCCCGGCGCATACCTACAAGGGAACCGAAAAAGTATTTTTCGCGCCCAACTAGGTATGCGCCCTTTTTTATTTGCCATCCTAGCCGCTGTCTTGACCGCCGCCTTTGTCTCATCCTTTGCACTTACGCGAGTTCTCGTCACCTCCTCCCCCGCGGGCTCGGAGACGGAAGCCGTCGTCAAGCAACTGCGCACCGTACGCGTCGTCGCCGACCGCCCCACCGTCACCGGATACAAGCGCGAGCGCTTCGACGTCTGGGCAGGTTCTGCCGATTGCAATACACGCCATAAAGTGTTGGCGGCGTGGTTCGGGGGCTCTGCGTGTTCGCTTGACGACGGCTCCCCGCGCGAAATCCCTGACCCTTACACGGGTGACCCGGTTGGTGCGCATGAGGTCGATATCGACCACATTTATCCGTTGGCAGCGGCGTGGGATTTCGGAGCCTACGCCTGGGATCCCGAGAGGCGTCGGCAATTTGCCAACGATATCGAGACCAACCTCGTGCCCACGCGAAGCGCGGTCAACCGGGATAAAGGAGATGCCAGCCCGGCGGAATGGCTTCCCGAGGATGCGAAGGCGTGTGACTACTCGCATCGTTACTTAGCGGTGGCCATTAAATGGGACCTGCCCGTATCGTCGGCAGACTGGAAGGCGATGGCCACTGCGTGTGGAATCCGCGCGAGGAAAGGCACGAAATAGAGAAAATAGTGCGAGCACGTTAAGTTAAGGACTGGTCTTAATAAAGAAATATCCAGGCCACTCCTCGCTTGAACGCGAGGCCTACATTCAGTCGTGGAAAGGTAATACGTGCAAAACGTAGTTCTTATGGTTCACGTCCTGGCGGCAATTCTGCTGCTTGGACCGGTGACTGTCGCAATTTCGATGTTCCCGAAGCTCGCGCTTGCAGCCCGCGGCGGAGAGGCAGGAACGGTCGGCGCCGCGCGCACCATGCACGCCATTTCGCGCACCTACGGCATGTGGTCGCTGCTCGTGCCGCTGCTCGGCTTCGGTGTCATGTTCACCGATGTGTCGACCTACATGAAGTCCGGGGCAATGCACGCCGCAATCCTGCTGGCTATCATCGCCTGGGCACTGCTGTTCTTCCTGGTCATTCCGCGTCAGCGTCTGATGATGGCCGGCCTCGGCATCGCTGACGAAGACGAGGACGCTGACGATCCGGAGTTCATCGAACGTCGCAAGAAGGCTGAAGAGCTCGACTGGGACAAGCAGAAGGGCCAGCTGGCTATGTTCTCCGGCATCTTCTCCCTGCTGTGGGTTGTCGCCGGCATCCTGATGTTCTTCATCTAGAGCTCACGCTCAGACACAATAAAACTGCCGGTGCGCCTGTACGTTTCGGCCCGACTTTTAGGGCTTGGAAGTACATGCGCACCGGCAGTTTTTTTTATTTTCTAGGTCAGCGCCAAGGGCGGTCGTCGGTTGTCGCCTGACGACGCTCCCCCCCCCAGCTCACCTCACCTAGCAGGTTTAGCGGCGTCCGCCTCGGTAACCACCGCGACGGTCATCACGGCCACCACGGTAGCCACCGCGACCGCGACCGCCACCACGACGGTCATCGCGACCGCGACCACGGCCACCGAAATCGTCACCGTCATCGAAGTTTCCACGGTAGCCACCACGGCCACGGCCACCACCACGACGGTCATCGCGACCGCGACCACCACGGTATCCTCCGCGACCGCGGCCGCCATCACGACGATCGCCACGGTAGCCACCACGGCCACCGCGGTAGTCATCGCTGTCGTCGACCGAGGTGCCGTCGTCAAGCTTCAGCCCAATGAGCTGGCCGGAGATGCGAGTATCGGAGAGGTTGTTGATGACTTCTTGCGGCAGGTTGGCCGGCAGTTCGACCAGTGTGTGGTCGCCACGGATGTCGATGTGTCCGAAGTCCTTGGAGGACAGGCCACCCTCGTTGGCGATGGCGCCGACGATGGCACCCGGGCGGACGTGCTGGCGACGACCGACGCTGATGCGGTAGGTTGCGGTGCCCTCGCGGTCGAATTCGACCAGGTCAGCGCGCTTGCCCTGACCGCGCTCACCGCGGGAGCGACCATCGCGGCCACGGTTGCGGTCGCGGTCGAAACGATCACGGTCACGGTCGTTACGACGGCCACGCGGCGGTTCCTTCATTAGGAAGTCGCCCGACTGTGCCTGCGCAGCGATAGCGGCGGCGATATCAACCAGTGGGGTGTCGTGCTCTTCTGCGTACTCCTCGATGAGCTCACGGAAGACCGGAACCTGCGAATCAGCAAGCGCCTCGGTCAAGTCATCAGCGAACTTCTGCTTGCGAGAGTCGTTGACCTCATCGACGGTCGGCAGCTTCATCTCGTGCAGCTGCGACTTGGTTGCACGCTCAATCGAGCGCAGCAGGCGTCCCTCACGCGGGGTGACAAAGAGCAGTGCCTCGCCGGAGCGGCCAGCGCGGCCGGTACGACCAATGCGGTGGACGTAGGACTCGGTGTCGTGCGGAATGTCGTAGTTGACCACGTGGGAAATGCGGTCAACGTCCAGGCCACGAGCAGCAACATCGGTTGCCACCAGGATGTCCAGGCGACCGTCCTTGAGCTGATCAATCGTGCGCTCACGCAGAGTCTGCGGGATGTCGCCGTTGATGGCGGCAGCGGAGAATCCGCGGGCACGCAGCTTCTCGGCGAGCTCCTCGGTCTCGTGCTTGGTACGCACGAACATGATCATCGCTTCAAATTCCTCGACCTCGAGGATGCGGGTCAGCGCGTCCAGCTTGTTGCGGTGGCTGACCATCAGGAAGCGCTGGCGAATATTGTCCGCAGTGCGAGTCTGGGACTTGACGGTGATCTCTTCCGGCTCCGTCAGGTACTGCTTGGACAGGCGACGAATCGAAGCCGGCATGGTAGCCGAGAACAGTGCGACCTGCTTGTCATCCGGAGTGTCGGCAAGAATGCGCTCGACATCCTCCTGGAAGCCCATCTGCAGCATCTCATCGGCCTCGTCCAGTACCAGGAAGCGCAGGTCGGAGATGTCCAACGAGCCCTTTTCCAGGTGGTCGATGACACGACCCGGCGTGCCGACGATAATCTGTGCACCTCGACGTAAACCCGACAGCTGCACTCCGTAGGACTGACCACCGTAGATTGGCAGGACCTGAATCTTGCCCAGGTGATCAGCAAACGACTGGAAGGAATCCGCAACCTGCAGTGCCAGCTCACGGGTCGGAGCGAGCACCAGCGCCTGCGGTGCGCGGACGGAGCGATCAATGCGAGCCAGAATCGGCAGCGCGAACGCCGCGGTCTTACCGGTACCAGTCTGAGCCAGGCCGACGACGTCGCGGCCGCTCATCAGAGTCGGGATAGTTGCAGCCTGAATTGGGGACGGAGTCTCAAACCCAACCTTGCGAACTGCATTGACAATGTCATCGGGCAGCTCAAGCTCATCGAAGCCGACGGTGTCGTCGTCGTTGTCGTCTTTGTTCTTTTCGGCCTTCTTCTCGGCCTCGGCAGTCTTTTCTACCTTCTCGGTCTTTTCCTCAGCGGCCTTCTCTTCGACCACCGGTGCTTCCTCGGCCACTACATCCTCGGCCTTCACAATTGCGTCCTCGCGCTGGTTTTCGCGCTGATCCTCACGGTTTTCCTCGACGCTGCCATTCATTTCATTATTAGCCATTTGGGGCTCTTCCTGGGCCTTTTTGCCCGCACATTCAATATTCAACAGTTGATTACTCACAGTTGGGTCGCACATACATGACCCGCCCAATTTACGTTCTAGTTTTCAGTGCTCTCACGTCGGAATTGCGATGACATCGCTTCTCTTGCACATACTTCGAAAAATTGCGCCCAAACCCAATTCAGCTTTTACTTCCGAGGAGGGGCGCCCATCATGCACTATGCACTCTCAAGCGTTTCACCAGCGAATTTATACCGCTGCCAGATTCTCTGCGACATTGTCGTCAGGATTTCACACCGACTGCCCAGACTACGCCACCGTCGGTCAAAAAACCATTTCCCGTCAGCAAGGTCACAACACAAGGTGGTCGATTTCTTGGATGAGGCCCGGCGCTGGGGCCGTCGTCAAGCGAGCACATTGCACCCACTTCGGGGCGCCTATTTTGCAATTTGCCGGGGTGAGGTGGCTAACATTTTCCCTACACGTTTGTACACATATCAGCTATTTTCCGCCGTGGAACACCCACCGTTCGGCGGATTTTTGCAATTTCGCAACGTATAAACCCAAGGTCACTAGAGAATGTCCAGCAATAACAACGCACCAGAAACGCAGCCGTCTTCGCCCCGGCAGTCCCCGCTAAAACCACATTCTCCCGAGGAGACTTCTGGGAATGGCGGGCAGCCGGATACACAGCCGTCGAAGCTCTCGGCAATGATTGAAGTTCTCGGGTTTCCGGGCTTTATTTTGGCGGGTTCGGCGCTGGCATTCTTCTTCCCCGCCCCGTTTACTCCGCTGACGGATTACATCACGTACTTCCTGATGATCATCATGTTCGCGATGGGCCTCACCCTGACCATCCCGGACTTTAAGCAGGTCGCTAAGCGCCCGTTGGCGATTCTCTTCGGCGTCATTGCTCAGTTTGTCATCATGCCGCTGCTAGCGATTGCCGTGGCTAAAGCCCTCGGTCTCAACCCGGCACTCGCTGTTGGTCTGCTCATGCTGGGCTCCGTCCCCGGCGGCACCTCATCGAACGTTATCGCATACCTGTCGCGTGGCGATGTCGCACTGTCCGTCGCCATGACCAGTGTGTCGACGCTGGTCTCGCCGATTATGACGCCGTTTCTTATGCTCGTGCTTGCCGACGCGCACACGGAGGTCGACGGCCTCGGGATGGCCTGGAGCCTCTGCCAGACAGTCCTCCTGCCAGTGATTGGCGGTCTGATTATCCGCTTTGTGGCCGACTCGTTTATTAATAAGATCCTCCCGATCCTGCCGTGGATTTCCATTCTCGGTATCGGTGGCGTGGTCTTCGGTGCCGTGGCCAAGAACGCTGAGAGCCTGGCGAACATTGGCCTGATTGTGTTTGTGGCTGTGATCATCCACAACGTCCTGGGCTACGTGCTCGGCTTCTTTGCAGGCCAGCTGGTGGGGATGCCGACTGCGGGCAAGCGCACGGTGGCCGTGGAGGTCGGCACACAGTCCGCTGGCCTGTCCTCCGGTATGGCAGCGAAGTTCTTTACCCCGGAGGCAGCGCTTCCCGGCGCGGTGGCCGCTGTGGTGCACAACATTACTGGCGCTATCTACGTGGCTATTTGCCGAAAGCTCGATGAAGGCAAGGAAACTAGCAAATCCGCTTCTGCTTAAGCTGTTTTCGCTTCGGCTTCTTTGGCTCCGCTGTTCGACGAGTGGGCTGGTAGAGTCTCGCGCCCGAAGATCCAACCCACCATTGCGACCAGCGAAATGACACCGCAAACAAAGAAACCGGCCTTGAACCCTGCGGCATCCACAATTGCGCCGACAATCAGCGGGCCGGAAATCGCTCCGAAGTCCTGAGCCATCTGGAAATTGGCGAGCACCTTTCCACCTTGACGGTTGGCGCCGATGACGTCGGCAAGCACGGCCTGCTGCGATGGATTGATCATGCCAGCGCCGAAGCCCGCGAGGACGGAGAGAATCAGTAGCGGCATGGCGCCGCTGCTAAATCCGATAGCGCCAGTGAATACGCCGTTGATTAACAGGCCTGTGATGAGCAGTGGACGACGGCCAATGCGGTCGGAGAGACGGCCGGAAAACTGCAGTGCCGTAACATTGCCGAGCGCGAAGGCCGTCAGCGCGAAACCAGCTGTGGCAGTGGCGGCTACGGCCCCATCGCTGCCTGGTTCTGGTGCGCCGACATGGGAAAACGTTGCCGCGGCGAACAGCGGGACAATCGCGACGCGCACGCCGAAGTTCGACCAACCGTTGGCGAAGGCTCCGATTAGCGCGCTTCGATATGCCGAGTCGCGGATTGCCTCGGAGAACTTCAGCACCGGGGTCGTGCGCTTGGGCACTACGTGGCGAAGATGCTCCGCACTCAGCGACATGCCCACCACAATCGTTGCCACAATCAGCGCGCCACCGTAGATGAAAAACGGCACCCTCATGCCCCATGCGCCCATCGCAGCACCAATGATTGGTCCAAAGACATTGCCCAACAGGAAGGCTGTGCCGTAGGCAGCCGAGCTCTTACCGCGGATCTCCGGCGGTGAAATCCGCACAATCAGCCCCATTGCCGAGACCGTAAACATCGTCGAACCGATGCCTCCGAGCGCACGAAACGCCAGCAGTTGCCAATATGTCTGCGCAACACCAACAAGCAAAGTCGAGAACGCGACGATACTGATGCCGGTTAGGTACGTGCGCCGATATCCGAGCTTCTCTACCAGTGAGCCCGATGCCGGCGCGAAGATTAGCCGGAAAATGGAGAACGAACTGACCACGAAGCTGGCCGCGAACACCCCCACATCGAAGCTGCGCGCGTACTGCGGCAAGATCGGTGCAATCAGACCGAAGCCCAGCGCAATGATGAACGCAGCGCTGACTAAGATCCAGATTTCTCGCGGAATCGGCTGCTTTGTCCGGTCTGATTCCCCCGGCTGAGGGCCTAGGCCTTGTGCTTTGCTTCCCACCCCCGACGCAATGTCTGGCTGAGATTCGCACTTTGCTCTACGACGAAGCAGGTCGCGCGAACGGGAAGCTGACAAGGTAACGGTCCTTTCTTGCTCAGTTGACCGATTTCAATAAAAGACTCGACTCTTATACAGCTATGACCTCTTGAATCGGCACCTGTGCTGTGTTTTTATTTAGTGCATTTGAAATCGAAGTTCCCAATGCTCTTGCCACAGGAGGCGGAAATGCATTTCCGACCTGTCTCCAGGCAGCAGTTTTCTTTCCAGAAATTTTCCACTCCGGTGGAAAACCTTGAATTAGAGCTCCCATAGCAACTGTAAGCCGTGGAGGTTGATCCACTGGATCGTCAGCGGCAGGCGGATACTCCGCGATTGACGACCCCTTAACCCCTAGCTTGGCCCATGCTTCTCTTGCACGCGAAGGACCAACATCTGGGCCACCATGCTTCTTAGATCCGCCAACGAGAGTCGGCGCAATTTTATTCGCACGAGCTGCCCAACTTTCCGCTCCTGGCCACCCCTGCGAAGCCATCTCCGCATAAAGCGTTTCACCTACTGTCGGGGCTTCACCTTGCGGTTCAGGCCAGTGGAAAAATGGAGCATACTCCTGTTTCACAGCTACCAACACAAAACGAGGACGGAGTTGCGGAACACCGTGTTCCGAAGCATAAATTAATCGCCAATGTGGTTCATATCCAAGACGATAGAGTTCGTTAAGAACGGACTCTCGGTAATTCTTAAACCGTGGTTGCGACAACCCCTTCACGTTCTCCAAGAGCACTGCTTTCGGGTCGGCCAAAGCAATAATCTCAAGCGCTTTTGGGAAAAGATCTCGCTCGTCATCAGCCCCGAGCTGCTTTCCGGCAATTGAAAACGGTGGGCAAGGCACACCCCCAGCCACTAGATCTACGCCTTTGAAATCCGCACCGTTTAAGTTGAGGACATCGTCCTCGCGAACATTCCAACGCTGTTTTGCTGCAACGAGATCGTTGTCCCTATTCAAACGCAGCGTATTACAGGCATCTCGGTCGTTCTCTACTGTGCATACATGATAGAAACCGGCTTGCTCAAGCCCCAAAGCTTGGCCACCAGCACCGGCGCAAATCTCTAGCGATGTGAATCCACTCATCTCTAACGCCACCTCCTACATCGCCAACCAATGGTTCTTCGAACTGGAAGCTACCCGATGCTCAGGATCCACCACGAGACATAATTCGAACATCCATTCGATACCGTGCTTAATAACGCTTTCTACCCTACTACCCCGACTGATTTTACGGTCAACAAACCCGATCAGAATGAAATAGGTGCCTGTACCACCGGGTCAGTGCTCGTAGCTACTCGCCAAGACTGACCGTCAATTTCCACAGCGCCCCGCCCCCGATGAGAATCAGTAACCGACACAACTCTCAGCGCAATCAACTCATCGGAACGCAGTTTCACACCAGCCAACTGCTCCGCGATTTCCATCTGCCGCATATACTTTCCGGTTAAGATAATTATGCCCTCAGCTGCCAGAGCTGTACGCGCACCACCATTGCCACGCACACGCTTCATGTAGTCGCGCTGTTTCGCCACCGTTGCAATATCTTCTCGATTGATGACCAATCCGAGCGCCTGCCGGAAAAACTCGTTAACTCGCTTTTGCCCAGATCGATTGGCGAAGATCTTCTCACGAGCACTTTCCGGCAAATGAAGCAATCGATTTATGGGCAGCGGAGCGTCATCAAAGATCCAATCAATTCCAGATCGAGCTGACCGAGTAAACGTCCGCTTCCGATCACGATTCCCACCTTTCGTCAATTTGTCCGACGAAGCTCGCTCAACACAAACACTGAAACAGGAATCCTCATCAGAGGAATGCAGTCCAATAATAATCTCGTTTTCGGCTTCTACCGGGATCATCCACGACCCCTTATTCATGGAAAACTTGCAGTCTACGTCGATTCCAGCGATCCGATAATCAAGATGTTTCTGTATGCCGTCATCGATGATCTCCGCAAACTCATGACGGATAGCGATTTCGATCAATGTTCCAAAATGGGTCTTCTCAGTCTTGTAAAGCTGTTCCCAGCGGTAACGTCCTGTTTTCTGGCCGTTATATAGCAAGTAATAGGTTTCCCTAAAAACCTTTGCAAACCGATCCCCTTCTGGATCCGCATCACGAATTAGTGCCTTGACCTTTTCGACCTCCGAATCGGCAGCACTGGTTATCTTTTGCATAGTTAAGGACCTTAAGCCACAAACCCCCTACCCCGCCACCATGGCGGAATAGGGGGTTAAACGGAGCGTCGTAAAGCGAACGCCCTATCTACGAGACTGCGGTGACCTGATTAGAACAGGCTCGGCAGGTTCGCCTGCGAGGAAATGCTGTCGGCTGCCTGTGTTGCCTGAGCGGTCGCACCAGACAGCTCCGGGATCGGCAGCTCCGGGAGAGCTGGGCTCTCCGAGATGATGTCAGCAATTTCCGGTGGGACCTCAACGCCCTCTGGGAGCAGCTCGCCAATCGGCCCCAGATCCGGCTCTTCCTGCGGGACGTGCTGGTTGGTGTACTGGACGTCCTCGTCAATCGTGCGGAACTCAGACTGCGGTTCAGTGGAAGTCTCTACCTTGAAGCGCTCGTTAACCTGGCCGTCTGGGATGTCGTACTGCTCTTCAAGAGCAACGTCAATCGGCTGGAAGCGGCTCAGCGGGCCAATACCCATGGAGTTAACGCCGATGGCCTCGCGAGTCTCTGGGTTGTAGGCGTTTCCGCCCGAATCGCCGTGGTCAATCGGAGCGATGGCCCAGACACCGTTGCGGACACGGAAGGCCTGGAAGCCGCAACCGCGGCCAGTACGGGAACCGTCAGTGCACACGGGCTCACCGAAGTTGTCGACGGAGATCTCCATCGGGTCGAGAGTGCGCTTGTCCTCGATACCGACGATTTGAACCGGCTCGCCATGGACGTTGCCGAACTCATCCACAGAGTGGGACATAGAGGTGGTCTTGATGTCGTCCTGAACCTCAATGATGCCGTAGTCACCGCTATTGAAGAGCTCGTTGAAGAACTCCGGCATAGTGGTGTTTTCGTCGAAGTCGCTCTCTTCCGGCATGACATCGGTGCCCATGTAGTCCTTGTTGACCAGCTTGTCGCCGTCCTTGGTTGGGATGAAGAACTGGCCGGTGACCTCTTCGCCGGTTTCAGTATCCTTCGCCACAACACAGTGACCGGCAGTCATGATGACACGATGCGAAACGCCATTCTGATCCACAACGGTGCCGGGAACTCCCAGAGAGCACATCGGGGACTGAACATGCCGTCCGTCGATGTTCTTACTGCTCGGGAACGGCATTCGCAACGGCGAGCCCGGGCCGATGACAACATCCGAGTTTGCCGGTGCAGCCTCAGCTACCGCGATTCCGGGCACAAAGCCACCTACAGCTACCGACAGTGCAGCCGTGAGTGTGGCGACCTTCTTCGAACTGGCCATAGTGTGCGCTACTCCATTTCTGTACAGAAAACTTGTCCCACTCAGTGTATTAGGGACACCTTTACAAAGCTCTCCAAAAATGAAACCTAGGGTGAAATTCTCAGTCGAGGAACCGGTGATTCGCCTTCATTTCACACTCATTAGACATCAAAAAGTTTGCTCAACAGCAATGCAAGAGCCAGAACCATCCGCCTTGGATGATTCTGGCTCTCTTAACGGTTCGGGGGTGATTTTTGTCAGATTCTCAGACTGGTGCTAGCTCTCAAAGCTTGGAAGCTGAATTTCTGCCAACTGAGGCGACTCAGACAGATGTGACAATTGTGGTAATTGGGGCGATTGTGGCAGCTCAGGGACTTGCGGTAACTGTGGCAGCTGGTCCACGAGATCGACTAGCTGCGGTACAGAACCTTCCTGTGAATCCTGCGAATCCTGCACCCGGGCATACTCCTGATCAGCCGCCATATCCTCGTTGAGGGTGCGATAGGTGGAGTCGCGCTGAGCCGTGGAATCCGATACCTCAAAGTGGTCGTTTACTTGACCGTCGGGAATACCGTAGGCCTCCTGGATGGCAATATCCGCGGGCATCACACGCGAGACCGGACCGAAGGTCATCGAATTCACGCCAATAACTTCATTTGTGGTCGGGTCGTAGGCATTTCCGCCAGAGTCACCGTGATCAACGCCAATACCAACCGTCCAGATGCCGTTTCGAGCTCGGAATACCTGATATCCACAGGCTCGTCCGGTGCGCATACCGTCCTTGCAGATAGGCTTGCCAAGATTATCGAAGGAGACTTCGCCACGCGGCAGGTCTTCATTGTCCTGAATGCCAGTCATCACTACCGGCTCCCCGTAGCTCTGACCATTTTCATCAATGGAGTAACTTGCACCGGTAGTCTCTACGTCCGGATCCAGGTTGATTATTCCGTAGTCCGCGCCATTAAAGCCTGCCGGCAACGACTCCAGTCCGGCATCTTCCTGCGGCAATTCCCAACGATGGGCACCTGCGGTACCAATGCGCTTATCACCTTCAGTGGTTGGCACATACACCTCACCAGTGACGATTGGCAGACCTATATCCGGAGCATCATTCAGGCAGTGCCCTGCGGTCAACATGACCCGATGCTTCTCCCCGTTGCGGTCCGTCACCGTCCCCGGAACACCCGCCGAACACATCGGCGAGTTGATATTTCGATACCCATCCCACGGACTTCCCTCCATGGGGGTTCGAATCGGGTCACCCGGACCAACCACGACAGCATGTGCAGCGACCGGGGCCACCAAGGACAAAAGTGCTGCGAAAGCCGCTACCGCCAGTCGACTTCTTGCGTGCTTCATTGAGACGAATCTTTCAAATGTTTAGTTTTCCTTTAGGGCCACCACTCACACTAATCCACCACCCCACCCCCAGAAATAGTGTTTTCTCAGACTCTTGGGCTTTTACAAAAGTCGTTATCGAATCGTTTCCACAACCCCACGCGTCCCTGCAATAACACCAGACACCTAGCCAATTGACTACCCCCACTTGGGTAGCCCACTGATGCTAATCTTATTTCGCACACGCGTTCTATACGTTCGAAAATATGAGTCCGGGGTGTTCGATAATTTGTGAGCCATGAGTACAACAAACGAGTTTCCCATTCACCGTCGCCTAGCCCTTCCCCCGCTATCCGCTACCTACCGTGCAGAATGTTTCGAAGACCTCGCCCTCATCCGCACAATCCTCTGCCACCCCACCATCGGCCGTAGGCATTCGCCCGGCGCGCTGGATCACTCCTTCTCGCTTTCCGACGGGCCTGTGGTCACCGTCCGAGCGTCACGGATAGCGCTTCCTCGCGCACTGGTCTCTCAGCTTGCCGACGTGCACGCGGAATACTTCGTCCTGAAGGATGAGCCCATGTTCATGTACTCCGTTTCCGTCAAGGTGGAATCCTCATCGGAGGTAGTCCTCCGCGGAATTGGCGGTTCGAATCGGACACGGGAAGAAAACCGCCGACGCACTCGGGCTGTAGCCGAGGCTCTCCATCGTGCGCAGGACTGCAGCAAGATACACGAAAACGGCACTGACCTCGCACTCCCCGGGCGCCGTTATAGTTGGATCGGCACCAGGGACGCGCGGCCACTGCCGTGTCCTAGCGAGCTCTTTTCTTCTCGCTCATCAGCGGCTTAGCACTAGTCACAGCACTGCCGCAGTATAGCTACTCGCTGTCGTCGCCTTCTTCGTCGTCCTCGTCGTCATAGTCGCCATCGTCGTAGAGGTCATCATCGTCCTCGTCGTCATCATCCTCGTCCAAGGAGGCAACGTGATCAGAGTAGATGTACTCTGCATACCCGTCATCGACGGGTGCCAGCTGATCTTCCCATTCCTCTGCGCGGTCTACTACGAGCGCAAGGACATCCATCAGCTTGTCAAAGTCCTTGAAGGTGCCCAGTGTCAGAACCTCATTGCGCAAGGTCTGGATATCAGAGTAGAGGTCAGCGAACATCTTGCGACGGTCATCATCGGTGAGAACCGTTTCGGTGTCCGAGTCCCAGAACTCCGCGATGGCCTGGTCGACGATGTCGTCCAAGTTCGCGTCCTGGGAGATGAAGCGGACGTGTGCGCTGGGCTCGTTGTTGTGGGCAGTTACCAAAACCTGCACCAACGAGGAGGTACCAACTTCGGAGGTAACCAGAGTTGCCTCTTCGGGGTCCTGTTCAAACTCCAGGTCAGCAATGCGGTCATCGTCGCCATCGAGCAGAGTGCGAAGCAGGCCAACAACCTGGTCAGTAGCTACATGGTGAGCGACTGCTGCGACGGCGTCTTCGACGGAGAATACAGCGGAGACCAGAACAGCTTCGAACTCGTCGTCCTCATCATCCACATCGGCAGCGGCTACGTAAACTTCGGCAGCCGGGATGTCCTCATCAATGGTGACGAACTGAACCTCCAGGTCAGAGGTAATGGGAACGAAGAGGGTGTCATCGTTGACACGGCTTTCAATGCCCTCGCGGTCCAGTGCCGCAGCAATCTGCTCGAAAAAGCTCATGGGTGGAATCCTCCCTTGAAAGATAATTGGCCTCTACCCGCAGCCAATCGTAGCGACAAACGCGCAATCATGGGGTGGCTCATGCCCCCGGCAATTGCTGCGAAAGATCGCGCCGGCAGCGTGCGTGCTGCTGCAAAGCCGCCAACGCGGTCCGTTGAGGAGCAGGCCGCCAGCTGTCGATTCTCGAAAACAGAGCGCTCAGTAGCGTGCCCAGAGTTGATGGCGTTCCTCACGAGAACGTTTTGGACAGGAGACACACAGATCGGCATCTGGGCTGTGATAAATCATGCAGCAAGTAGCTCTCTCCAGGTGAGTAACTACATCGAAGTCCGGTTCTTCTCCCGCTTCAGCAGCGGCTTCATCCCAGGGGCGCACCTCGCCTCCGCAGGAATCCATGAAACGAGGAAGAGGGACCCGATGTACTCGCTGTATTCCCTCAACGACATGTTTGCCAATAAGCGCTCCACGCCAGGGCTCCATCAGCTCATTACCGGCGGATATTGCGGCGTTAGCTACGGCATCGGCAGCCACGGCCCAAAGAGGGGCAGGCTTGATTTCCCCGACTTCTCCAACAACCTGAGCCAACGGCTCCAAGAAATGAGCCAGTGCTTCGCCGGAATCCTTCAGCTCATCCGCATCCTCAGCGGAAATGCTTTCAAACTGTTGAGCTTGGAACCCAACCCAATAGTCATCTCGAAGAAATGTGAGCCAAGAAGACCACTGCCACACTGGAACTCGATCGGACACCAACACGCATGCCAGCGATGGCCCTACCAATGCTCCGCACATGGACCACCACCACAACTGGGCCTGGAAACGGGTATCCACCTCAACCTCGGGCATGGGAAACAGCTTTCTCCCAGCCTCAATTCCGGCGGCTACAGCTTCGGTAGAAAGGTGCCACTCCGCAGCGCCGTCGTGAGGCGTGACATCTGCGGAAAACCGAGGAAAGTCCGCCAAAAGCTGGGAGTACTCGGGAGGCAATGCGGCACCCCGCGTGACATCGTTCACCAGTCTCATCCTTCTATCGACTGTGTTAATCGCCGTACACCTGTCTATTTTTCCACCGACTACGGAATTTCCCCACAGCTCAGTAGTGTTTATATGGGCATATGGCTCTCAACGGACCCGTTTAGGAGGTCTACTACTTTGTTCCAAAAGACGAAGAAGGATTCAACTCGCACAGTAACTGATGCGGTGAACTCAACCCCCGAAGCGATCGAACGTGATGCCGGAAAACTGGGAACCCTTCTTATCCAAACCCTGGATAAGACCATGAGCTGGCAGTCGTCTGCCATCACCGGGTACGTCAGTTCCCTGCACAAGCGCAAAAAAGATGAAACTCCGGCGCAGGTACAAGAACGTATTGATTCCCACTACCTCAACCTGGTCACCGGCACCGGTGGTGCCGCCGGCGGCAGTGCGGTTCTTCCCGGCGTCGGCATGATTACGGGCTTGGCTGCGGTTACCGGTGAATCGCTGCTGTTCCTGGAAGCATCAGCCTGGTACACACTGGCCTCAGCAACCCTGCGCAATATTGACATCACCAATCCGCAACGCCGTCGCACGCTGATTCTTGCGGCCATGAGTGGTTCTGAGGGGACAGCTATTATGGCCTCTCTGCTTGGCGAGGAATCGCTGCGGAAGCAGACCAAAACTTCCGTGAATTCTCTACTGCCACGGCTTGGTGTTCCGCAGCTGGGTGCAGCAAACCGCCTGCTGATTCGCGAGGCACGCAAGCGCTTGATGAAGAACGCTCGTCTGGCCATCATCGGTAAGATTTTGCCATTTGGAATTGGCGCCGTGGTTGGGGCCTCCGCAAATCGCAAGCTCGGTGGCATTCTTATCAGCTCCACTCGCGCATCTCTGGGCCCACTTCCCCAGGATTGGTCGGACTTTGAGCGAAAGCTACCGGCTAAATCCAACACCTCTGAGGACTCGAAGAAGGACTCAAAGTCATCTAGGTTCTCTATTCCCTCGGCGCTGAAGTGGCCGAAGAAAAAGAAGAATAAGTAGTTCCTCTTACCCGATTACCCTTCAGCGACTTACCCTTCAGCGACGTTTTTCAATGGAAGAGCGGTACCCACCATGGCCCAGAGCAAACCCCTCAGAACCTCTCCCATGAAGTTCTTGTGGAAACAGTCTCTTCACAGGCCACTACCGCTCTATGGCGTCGTTGTCGCAGCGCTAATCGTTGTCGGGCTGGAGTCCGTACTTCCGCTTCTCACTAGAGATGCCATTGATGTGGCAACGGGCTCTTCCGATGGCGGTGTCCCCGCGCGCCTACTGCCTTCCCTAACTCCCCTGCAGGCAGTCATTTCCGTCTTTCTGGCCATCGCGTTAGTACGCTTCGTCGCCCAGGTGGGGCGCAGATTCTTCTCCGGCAAACTCTCCATTGATGTTCAGCACGACCTGCGACTAAAGATCCTTCGCTCCCTACAAAACCTCGATGGTCCAGCACAAGACCGAGTCAACACCGGCCAGGTTGTATCGCGGTCAATTTCCGACCTCCAGGCAGTGTCCGGACTACTGGCGATGTTGCCGTTGACACTGGGATCCGTCGTCAAGCTGTTCATCACAATCGGCATCATGCTCGCCCTCTCGCTGCCCCTGACACTGGTCGGCCTCGCCGTGGTGCCAGCGATTGTCTACATTGCAGTGAATTCTCGTGACAAACTCCATGCCGCAACCTGGGCTGCCCAACAGCAAGCAGGCGAGATCGCCGGACAAGTCGAGGAAACCGTTTCCGGCATCCGCGTTGTTAAGGCGTTTGCGCAGGGTGACAACGAAGTTGCGAAGATGGAGCGTAACTCGTCGCTCCTCTATTCCCTACGCCTGCGAGCGGCAAAACTCAGCGCTCGATTCCAACCGGCGCTACAGTCGTTGCCGCAACTGTCCCTCGTCGGAAATATCGCGGTCGGTGGCTGGCTCGCGATTAACGGACACATCACCCTAGGCACGTTCGTAGCTTTTGCCACGTATCTCACCAGCCTGACTGCCCTGTCGCGTCTGGTCTCCAACATGGTCATCTCGATACAGCTGACGTCGGCAAGCATCGACCGCATTTCCGATGTCATCGACGCCCGACCAGACAACCCCGAACCCACCGACGCGCTCCTCCTCCCCGACGGCCCCGTTGGCATCAGCTTCAACCACGTCACCCACAGCCGTGGCGGACGCACGCTTATCGACGATGTCTCATTCTCCGTCGCGCCAGGGTCGACCTTAGCGTTGATTGGCCCACCGGGGTCCGGAAAGACTATCGCCACGGAGTTACTCGGCCGTCACTATCTGCCGGATTCGGGAACTATCACTATCGATGCGCCCAGCCACGGCACATCCACAGATACCGCGCGCATTCTCTCCAGCGACGTATATGACGCTATTACTGTCGTTCCGGACACTCCTTATCTATTTGCGGGCACGTTGCGTGAGAACATCGCATTCGCCAATCCCGCGGCGTCCCAGGAAGAGATTGTCGCCGCAGCGACCGCCGCCCAGGTCAACTTCGTCGACGACCTGCCTCAGGGGTGGGACACAGCCATCGGCGAGCGCGGGCATAATCTCTCCGGCGGACAAGCTCAACGCGTCGCGTTAGCACGGGCATTCCTCGCACGGCCTCGAGTTTTGGTTCTCGATGACGCGACCTCAGCAATCGATGCTGCAACAGAGTTGGAAATCTTCAACGCGCTGACCTCGCAGCTGGCGGATACGACTATCGTCATCGTGGCGCATCGATCTTCCACTCTCGAGCAGGCGGACCACATCGCCATTTTCGAAGACGGTGCCATCACCGGCATTGGCACCAAGGCCGAACTGATTACTTCTCATCCGCGCTTCACCGAGCTGATGGACATCGACCAGAGCGCCTACCCCGAAATCGAAAACCTTGTTCTCGACCCCATCGACAGCGAAGACCCCAGCCCCGAGGAACTCTGGCCCGACGAAACCGCTCCAACCGCCGACGACTCCACGTCAGACACCGCTGCGCGGCTTCCCGGAGGTGCCACTTCTCAAATGAGCCGCGGGGTTGGCCGAGCCGGAGGCGGTCCAGGTGGACCTGGTGGTCCAGGTGGCCGCGGCGGCGGTCGTGGTGGCATGGGGGCGGCTCTCGCCAATGCTCCTGCGACGCCTGAGCTTCTCGAGCGTGTGCGAAACCTCCCACCCGCTACCGAAAAACCGCATGTGCCCGCTGCGGCACTCGACAACTCCGAGACTTTCTCTCTGCGCCAACTGCTCTCCTATGTCCGCGGCCTATTTATAAGTGTCATTGCGCTGCTCGCTCTCATTGCCGTTGCCGATCTGGCGTTCCCCATGCTCGTGCGCTACGCCATTGACCACGGCATCAGTGAGCACAATGAGGCCGTGCTGTGGGCCTGCGCCGCAGGTGGCTTGGCGACGGTCCTCATCAGTTGGCTTGCCGTAGCCACAAATGCTGTTATTACTGCGCGCACTGGTGAGCGGCTGCTCTATGCCCTGCGTGTGCGCTGCTACCGTCACCTGCAGTCGCTTGGCATTAACTACTTCGAGGCCAATCGCTCGGGCGCCATCATGACGAGGATGACAACCGACATCGATGCGCTCTCCTCTTTCCTGCAAACGGGACTGGCAGAAGGGGCAATCGCCGCGTTTACTCTGCTCGGTGTCACAGCACTGTTGCTTGCCACACAGGTGTCACTCGCCGCGGTGGCGTTGGCATCGCTTCCCATCATTGTGGTGGCCACCCTGGTATTCCGCCGAATCTCCTCGCGCCTATACAAGTCTGCACGCGAGCAGCTCTCCTTGGTCAACGCTTATTTTCAGGAGACCATTGGTGGGCTTCGCGAGATTCAGATGTACCACCGCGTCGCCGATATCGAATCTTCCTTTGCCGAGGAATCCAACAAGTACCGCGCAATCCGTCAGCGAGCGCAGCTGGCTGTGGCTCTATTCTTCCCCGGCATCAACTTCGTCTCTGAGTTGGCAACGGCCGCGGTATTGGCTGTCGGTGCCCAACAGGTTGCCTCGGGAACTACGACGCCCGGCGTACTCGTCGCCTTCACGCTGTACCTGGGAATGCTCTTTGGCCCGATTCAGCAGCTGTCCCATGTTTTCGACGGCTACCAGCAGGCGAAGGTCGGCCTCAATCGCATTGATGATCTCCTACAGACCGCCCCCATGCCAGATCACGGCACTACTGACGGCGCGTCCCGCGCAGCTGCTGGCGACTTGCGCTTAGACAAGGTGACTTTCTCCTACCCCGCCGCCAACTCTGAGCACGAACGCCCGCAGGTTCTCGATGCTCTCGATTTACAGATTCCTGCCGGAGAAACAGTCGCAATTGTCGGATCCAGCGGCGCCGGAAAATCGACAATCATTAAGTTGTTTGCCCGTTCCTACGACCCAGTTGGCGGCGTGGTGCGAGCCTCCGAAACTGACATCCGCGACTTCCCTCTTAACGATTGGCGACGAACCCTCGGCTATGTCCCCCAAGAATCACACCTGTTTTCGGGGACAGTAGCAACAAATATTTCCTACGGTCGGCCAGACAGCAGTCATGCTGAAATTCAGCAGGCCGCGAAAAACGTCGGTGCCCTCAGCACCATTGCCAGCCTGCCCGGTGGCTTCCACCACCCCGTCGGCCCAGATGGCCGAGGGCTCTCCTCCGGACAGCGTCAGCTCATCGCACTCGCTCGTGCCGAAATGATGCGTCCTGAACTGCTGCTTCTCGACGAAGCCACCGCGACACTCGACCCTGCAACAGAGTCGGCAATCCTTGAAGCCACTGACCGTGCGTCGCGTCAACGCTCGGCAATTATTGTGGCCCACCGCCTGGCTACAGCGGCTCGGGCCAACCGGATTTTGGTACTTGACCACGGGCGTATTGTCGAAGACGGCTCCCATGATGAGCTTCTAGCGGCGGGTGGCCAATACGCAGAGCTCTGGAGCAAGTACCATATGGGGAGCGCGACGGTGTAGTAATTCAGAATTTTCGTTATCCTTGAATGACACTTTGACGCTTGCGCTAATTAGAATAAACGTGAGTTAGTAAAACTAAGACGAAAAGAGGCGAGTACCTGCCGTGAGCAGCGACATGAGCTTCGGCCAGAACGAATGGCTGGTCGACGAGATGTACCAGCAATTCCAGAAGGATCCACAGTCTGTGGGTCAGGAATGGCGCGAATTCTTCGCAACCCACACCCCGTCCCAAAAGGGCGAGGACCTTTCCAATATGGCAAAGCCAGCAGCAGCCACGAAGGAGGAAGCTAAGGCAACCGGACGTCGTGAATCCAAGGGGGTCGAACCCACTAAGACCCCGAACAAGCCGGCGTCCCCGAAGCCAAAGAAGTCCCCAATGGATGCAGCAGCCAAGGTTTCGGCTGTTGAATCCGGCGAGGAGCCTCTGAAGGGCGTCGCACGGGCTATCGCTAAGAACATGGATGTCTCCCTGGAGATGCCGACCGCTACGTCGGTTCGCGATATGCCGGCACGTCTGATGTTTGAAAACCGCACCCTGGTTAACAATCATCTGGCACGCGCCCGCGGCGGCAAGATCTCCTTCACCCACATCATTGGTTACGCCATGGTGAAGGCTGTCATGCTCCACCCGGACATGAACAACAACTACAAGGTGGTTGACGGCAAGCCAGTTCTGGTTACCCCGGAGCACATTAACCTCGGCCTGGCCATTGATATGCCAGCTAAGGACGGCTCTCGTTCGCTCGTAGTTGCTGCTATCCGCGAGTGTGAAACCCTGACCTTCAAGCAGTTCGTCGACGCCTACGAGGACATCGTCGTTCGTGCTCGCCACGGCAAGCTGACCGGTAAGGACTTCCAGGGCGTCACCATTTCCCTGACCAACCCGGGCGGTATCGGTACTCGCCACTCCGTCCCGCGCCTTACCAAGGGGCAGGGCGCGATTATCGGTGTCGGCTCCATGGATTACCCGGCTGAGTTCGCCGGTGCTTCCGCGGACCGTCTGGCAGAGATGGGCATCGGCAAGCTGGTGACCATCACCTCTACTTACGATCACCGCATCATCCAGGGTGCAGAGTCCGGTGAGTTCCTGCGCACGATGAGCAATCTGCTTGTCGACGACAAGTTCTGGGACCACATCTTCCAGACCATGCATGTTCCTTACACCCCAATCCGTTGGGCGCAGGATCTGCCGAACACGGGTATTGACAAGAACACCCGCGTCATGCGTCTGATTGAGGCCTACCGTTCCCGCGGTCACTTGCTGGCTGACATTGACCCGCTGCGTTCTGACCAGCCAAATACTTCTGCTCCGAACCACGCTGACCTCGATATTGAGGAACACGGTCTGACCCTGTGGGATCTGGACCGTACCTTCAACGTCGGTGGTTTCGGCGGCAAGGAGACGATGACGCTGCGCGAGGTTCTCTCTCGCCTTCGCAACGCATACTGCCTCAAGGTCGGTTCCGAGTACGCTCACATTCTCGACCGCGAAGAGCGCGAGTGGCTGGAAGAGCGCATTGAGGGCGGCCAGCCAAAGCCGTCCCACGCTGAGCAGAAGTACATCCTGCAGAAGCTAAACGCCGCAGAGGCATTCGAGAACTTCCTGCAGACCAAGTACGTCGGTCAGAAGCGCTTCTCCCTTGAGGGCGCAGAGTCGCTGATTCCGCTGATGGACTCCGCCATCGACACCGCTGCTGGTGCTGGTCTGGATGAGGTCGTCATCGGTATGCCACACCGCGGTCGACTGAATGTGCTCGCAAACATCGTCGGCAAGCCACTGCGCCAGATCTTCACCGAGTTCGAAGGCAACATCGACCCGGCACAGGTCGGCGGTTCTGGTGACGTCAAGTACCACCTGGGTACTACTGGCCGTCACATCCAGATGTTCGGCGAGGGCGAGATTGACGTCACTCTGACTGCGAACCCGTCCCACCTCGAAGCCGTCAACCCGGTCGTTGAGGGTCTTGCTCGTGCACGCCAGGACAAGATCAACAAGGGCGAAGAGGGCTACTCCGTCATGCCGCTGCTGCTGCACGGTGACGCTTCCTTCGCGGGCCTGGGCATTGTCCAGGAGACCCTGAACCTCATGTCCCTGCGTGGTTACAAGGTCGGCGGTACCGTCCACATCGTGGTGAACAACCAGATCGGCTTCACCACTTCGCCGGACTCCGGTCGATCCTCCTACTACGCAACCGACATCGCCAAGGCATACGGCTGCCCGGTCTTCCACGTCAACGGTGACGACCCGGAGGCTGTCGTCTGGGTCGGCCAGCTGGCTGTTGAGTACCGTAACCGCTACGGCAAGGACGTCTTCATCGACCTGGTTTGCTACCGCAAGCGCGGCCACAACGAGGCCGATGACCCGTCCATGACTCAGCCGCTGATGTACAAGGTCATCGACGAAAAGGAAAGCGTCCGCGCTCAGTACACCGAGGACCTGATTGGTCGCGGTGACATTTCCGAGGAAGAGTACGAGGCAGTTCGCCGAGACTTCCACGACCAGATGGAAGCTGTCTTCAACGAGGTCCGCGCAGCACAGGACGCAAAGCCGGGCGAACAGTCCGGTATTGCAGGCTCTCAGCCGCTGCCGCATGGTCTGAAGACCGGCATCGAGAAGGCTGAAATCGTCGAGATTGGTCAGTCTTACGTCAACCTCCCTGAGGGCTTCAAGATTCACCCGCGTGTTGCGCCGGTCGCTAAGAAGCGCGCGGAGATGACTCAGGAAGGTGGCATCGACTGGGGTATGGCCGAGCTGCTGGCAATCGGCTCCTTCACCGGTGCTGGCATCGACGTCCGCTTCGCAGGTGAGGATGTCCGCCGCGGTACCTTTACCTCTCGCCACGCAGTTCTGATTGACTCCGAGGACGGTTCGGAATACAACCCGATCGACGCCTACGGTAAGTCCAAGAACGGTGGTCGCTTCATGATTTACAACTCGGCTCTGACCGAGTACGCAGGCATGGGCTTCGAGTACGGCTACACCCTGGGTAACCCGGACGCAGCAGTGTTCTGGGAAGCACAGTTCGGTGACTTCGCCAACGGCGCTCAGACCACCATTGACCAGTACGTTTCCTCCGGCGAGGCCAAGTGGGGTCAGACCTCCAAGCTGATTCTGCTGCTACCGCACGGCTACGAGGGCATGGGCCCGGACCACTCTTCGGCACGTATCGAGCGCTTCCTGCAGCTCGCAGCCGAGGGCTCCTACACCGTTGCTCAGCCGTCCGAGCCGGCTAACTACTTCCACCTGCTGCGTCGCCACGTCCTGTCCGACCTGCACCGTCCGCTGGTTGTGTTCTCGCCGAAGTCGATGCTGCGCAACAAGATGGCAGCGTCTGCTGTCGAGGACTTCACCAACCCGAACAAGTTCCGCTCGGTCATCGATGACCCGAACTTCGAGTCCAAGGACAAGTCCGGCATCAAGACCCTGCTGCTCTGCTCCGGCAAGATCTACTGGGAGCTGGAGAAGAAGCGCAAGAAGGACAAGCGCGACGATCTTGCAATCGCTCGCCTGGAGATGCTGCACCCGCTGCCGCACAACCGCCTCCGCGACATCTTCGAGTCCTACCCGGATCTTGAGGAAGTCCGCTGGGTTCAGGATGAGCCGGCTAACCAGGGTCCGTGGCCGTTCCTGGCACTGAACCTCCCAGAGGTTCTGCCGGATATGCCGAAGCTGACCCGCGTTTCCCGCCGTGCACAGTCCTCCACCGCAACTGGTGTGGCTAAGGTCCACCAGATTGAGGAGAAGGCTCTGCTGGAAGAGGCTCTCAAGTAGGTCTCATTGACTGGTCTTCGCCAGTTGGCGTGTAAACGCTAAGGGGTTCCAACCGAACGGTTGGAGCCCCTTTCTTGTTGCTTGGGCGATCGTTGCCAGGCATCAAGGGCGAATAGTCAAAAAGCGTGTCCGGTCGGCGTGCCACCGGGTCGGCACCATTTACTACTTAGTCCTCAATGCGAGTTACTGACTACGTTTATGACAAAAATGGCCCGAAAAATGGCTTGAAAGTGTCATAAACTCGCACAGTTTCACATTTGCAGCCCGCATTCATGGGTTAATCAACAAACTTGGCGGCAGCCAACAGCAGATACACGTCCGATACCGCCACAACTAGCCCCCGCCACGCCGACTACGCCTTATCCAACCACTCCTGAGCGACCAACTCAGGGCTGGTGCCACCAGCCACAGCCCGGGTCATCAGCTTTAAGTCCTCAGTGCTCAGCGAACCCGCAATTTCATTGAGCACGCGGACTCGATCATCTCGGTCCAACGCTGGCTTGACGTAGAAAGGCACAAGCCATTGCGGCAAGTCAGCCCCAGCATTGTCAGCTGACACATCTGCGCAGCCCTGTGCCATGCCCGCGTCGGTGGCCATTACTTCGCCCGGCAGCGACCGCGAAAATGCGTCGTAAACGCGGTCGCGCCACTCTCCGCTGAACTGCTTGTCCGGGGTGGAGTCGTCGGCGTATTCCTCCGCCAGTGAAGCCGCCGACGCAGGGTCGCTCAGGCCGAGTAGCTCACCTGTGCATCCGAAGGAGACCAGGACCGCTTCATTGCGTACGGCCCGCAACCGGTCGTCAGCATCGCGAATGCCAACGACCTCCGCTTGCCGACCTATCCTCTCAAAGCTCTGCGCATACACGTACGCAAGAGCTGCTTGCTCAGGGTTGCGTAGGTCTGCCCCGACAGTCACCACCGCCTCCTGCTCGGGAGGAACGGGCATCTGCGGATCCAAATCAGAACATGCGGCAAGACCGAACCCCGTCGCCCCAGTGACCAATGCCAGGGCGGTAAAAGTGCACGCAGTAGCCGTGGAGCTACCCTTGCACCCCATTGAGCGGATGCGAAAGTGGAACCCGGCGTTCGCACGTCTAAAATCAATCATCGACACCAGCGTAACCTACGAACGGATTGTGAGGTCACCCAGAATGGGCGAAGAGAAAAGCCGCAACATCAGCGCTTCGGCGAAGGCTCGCAATCCGCGAACGAGCTCGGCCAGTCAAAGCCAAAAACCGTCGGCCACAGCAAAACCCGGTAAAACCGCTCGGGCGACGAATGCGGCTAAATCCGCAGCGAAGTCGGCTGTCTCGAAGGTGACGCGCACCAACGGCTCGTCGTCAAGCATAGGAACAGGACAGTCGGGGGCGGTACGCGATGCCCTGCGCGATTGTGGCGTCTACATCGGCGGCAAGCGTTTGCCCGGCACCTACGACCATTTCTCCGGGCTGTCCGAGGTACGGAGTTTTGGTGAGGGCTTCACGTGGCTGTCATTGTCGCGCCCCAACGCGACACAGATGGACGCCATCGCCGAGCTTTACGGGCTGGATGAGCTGACGGTGGAGGACGCACTGACTAACCGCCAGCGTCCCAAGATTGAGATCCACGATGATCACGTGGTTTTTGTAATTCGCTCGATTCATTACTCCCCGGAAGGTCTCGCGGATGACGAAAATGAGATTATTCGCTCCGGCCAGCTGATGATTGTTATCGGCCCGGAGTACGTCATCACCATTCGCATGGGCATGCCGAGCTCGGATATGCAGCGCATTAGCGCACGCGTGGAGAACACCACCGACGCCATCGACTACGGCCCCGCGGGCGTGCTGTGGGCGCTGACGGACAATCTCGTCGATGCGTACCTGCGCATCGCGATGCAGCTGGAAGATCGCGTGGAGATTATGGAAGACGAAGTCTTCGAGCCGAACTTGGATTCGGATATTGAGGACATTTACATCCTCAAACGAGAGATTCTGGAGATGCGCCACGCGATCGATCCGCTGACACCGGCGCTGCGCTCCCTGATGAATCTGCGGGAAGACATCATGCCTAAGGACGTCAGCCGTTACCTTTCCGATGTTCTCGACCACCAGCTCGCCGCCGCGGACCTCGTCTCCGGACTCGACGAACGACTCTCCGCCCTCATCGACGCCGCCGCCGTGAAAATCCAGCTGCAGCAGAACCAGGATATGCGTACCATCTCGGCGTACGCGGCTATTCTCGCCGTCCCGACCGCCCTGGCCGGCATCTACGGCATGAACTTTGACCACATGCCCGAGCTGCACTGGGAGTACGGCTACTTCATCGTCCTCGCCATCATGTTCGCCATCGTGGCGTTTTTGGTGTGGGTCCTGCGCCGCAACAAGTGGCTATAGGCTCTGCTTCTGGCAGGCATCGCTTTACGACGGATACAGCAACCTACCCACGGTTCCCACCGAGCGCCCGCTGCGCCAACAGGTCACGGGCCCGCTCAGCATTGCGGGGATTGCACAGGACATCGTAGCGACGGGCAACAATCTCCGTAGTGCTCGAGAAATCCCGCTTGCCGTTTTGCATTGCGTACGGAACTGCGGCCAGCACGATGCCGAAGATGGCGCCCATACCGAGGCCAACAATCAGCGGACTAACCCAATCCTCCTGGAAAAGCCCCAGAATCAGGCCGAAGAACAGGCCCATCCACAGCCCGTACAGCGCGCCGCCGCCGAGCACCTTCGGCCAGGTCAGCCTGCCAACCACGCGCTCCACCTGCATCAGGTCAACACCGACGATGGTGAGGTCGGAAACCGGGAACTCATCGCGATCACTGAGCGAATCCACCGCCGCCTGCGCGTCGGAGTAGTTGGTGAAACTGCCCACCGGCCACCCCTCGGGTACCTGGCGCTGAGGCAACCGGGACTTCATGCTCTGTTCCCGGCCGCTCCCCCAACCGCTGCCCGCTTCCCCATTTGCCATCGGTACTCTCACCGTTCCCTTGCAGTTGTTGTCACAGTAAAAGGTGACTCAGTTGCTAAAAATATTGCTAAAACTATCGCTATAAAGCGTTCTATCAAGGACAACGTCAGACGGTTGGCAATTGTTCCACCGCCTGGTCCGCCGCCCGTTCCACCGCCACCGCGCTTGCCGGAAGGGTTGGTCGCTGTGACCGTCGTAAAGCGGCAAACTACTGATTTTGTCAGTAGTTCTTTGTCTTGCGGGGTCTCACGATAAGATTCACTACATAATGTCTACGATTACTGAAGCTGAAGTTCGCACCGCCCTGGCGCAGGTCGAAGATCCTGAGGTACGTCGCCCGATTACCGAGATTGGCATGGTCAAGTCCATCTCGGTGGCGGACAACAATGACGTGGCCGTGGAGATTTACCTCACCATCGCCGGTTGCCCCATGAAAAACACCATCATCGAGCGCACCGAAGAGGCGCTGAACGGTATCGAGGGCGTTGGCAACGTCACCGTCACGACCGATGTGATGAATGACGAGCAGCGCCGCGAGTTCCGCAACGCCGTCCGCGGCACCGCCTCCGAGCCTGTGATCCCGTTTGCCCAGCCGGACTCCCGCACCCGCGTGTTCGCCGTCGCCTCCGGTAAGGGTGGCGTCGGTAAGTCCTCCGTGACCGTGAACCTCGCCGCCGCGCTGGCCGCGAAGGGCCTTTCTGTCGGTGTCCTCGATGCCGACGTCTACGGACACTCCATCCCGCACATGATGGGCTCCGAGGAAAAGCCGCACCAGGTCGACGACATGATCATGCCTCCGCAGGCGCACGGCGTGTCACTGATTTCTATCGGACACTTCGTCGACGACAACGCACCGGTTGTCTGGCGTGGGCCAATGCTGCACCGCGCTATCCAGCAGTTCCTCGCAGACGTGTTCTGGGGCGACCTGGACGTCCTGCTTTTCGACCTGCCCCCGGGAACCGGCGACATCGCCATCTCCGTGGCGCAGCTCGTGCCGAACGCTGAGCTGCTGATTGTTACTACCCCGCAGATGGCCGCCGCCGAGGTCGCAGAGCGCGCCGGCACCATTTCGCTGCAGACCCGCCAGCGCATCGCCGGTGTCATCGAGAACATGAGCTGGATGGAAATGCCCGACGGCTCCAAGATGGAGGTCTTCGGCACAGGCGGCGGCGAGACCGTTGCCCGTCGTCTTACCCAGATCACCGGCGGAAAGGTCGACCTGCTCGGCCAGGTGCCGCTGGACACAGAGCTCCGCGAAGGCGGCGACAAGGGCACCCCGATCGTCCTGTCCAAGCCGGATTCGGGCGCGGGCGAGGCCCTGAACGCTATCGCTGACAAGCTGGTTGTTCGTCGCGAGTCGCTCGCAGGCAAGTCGCTCGGCTTGGGTGTGACGCCGAAGTAGGCCTTCGCTTTACGACGGTCACAGCGACGCCCCCCTCCCCGGTATTTTCGGTGCCGGGAAGGGGGCGTCTGCTTTTGCGGCTGCGGTGTCTGGGGCGTATGTGTTGCTGGTGGTGTTTTCGGTGGTGCATCCACCAAAGCGGCTGCATGCACTTACTGACTAGGTTTATGACACTTTCGTGGCAAAATTTGTGCTCAAAGTGTCATAAACCTAGTCAGTAACTTGCGGTCGGGAACGGTTTGCGACCGCTATAGGTTGTCGTCGTCGACCCAGGCCTGCACCCCACGGGGCTGCTGAGGTTGTTGCGGTTGTTGCGGCTGCTGTGGTGTTTGTTGCGCTTGCTGTTGGCGGGCCTGGGCAACTGGATCCTGCCACGTTCCCGGCTGCTGGGCTGGCTGCTGCGACAGAGCCGGCTGCACTGGCTGCTTCGTATTGGACTGCTGGTACTGCTGACCCGCAGGCCCGGCCGCTCCTGCCGCTCCTGCAGCTCCGGCTGCACCAGTTCCGCCACCACCCGCTGCGGGCTTACCGGAGAGCATGTCCAGGTAGGTGTCATCGCCGTCGAAAAGCGTCCTGGTGATGGCGGTCTTCGGGTTGAGACGACGGAGATCGTTGAGCTCCTGCAGCGGCTTGCGAAGATCATCGAAGTCTTCACCGAACTCGTCCGAGAGGTTATCGCGTGCGTCATTGATTGCGGTGCGCGCAGCCAGAAGCAATGCGCGGACGTCCTCAATTACCTTCGGCAACCGCTCAGGTCCGATGAGAATTAGTCCGAGGATAAAGAGGACAAGAATCTCGCCCCAGCCAACATTAGAAAACACGTTATACCACCTTAGTTACAGTGCACCTCGCATGCAGCATTGCGTGGCCAAATCCACCAAATCTGCTAAGTCCGCAGAAACCAGCCGAAACCGGCCGAAACCAGCGCCCCCTACTCCGGCGTGATCTTCGCCTCCAGCTCGGCTCCGTGACGAACGATCTTCAATACCGCCTCATTACCAGCGCCAACAGTCCACAGCGCCACCGTGAGCTCATCTGCGGACGATACCGCGCGGTCTCCCACAGCCGTAATCACGTCGCCTTCCTGCAGGCCTTCCCGGTCGGCAACACCTCCCGGCAGGATGCTGGCAATCTCGGCACCAGTCAGTGCGCCATTGGAAACCGTGCGCACTGTCACGCCAATCCCAGGATGAACCGGCTGCTCACCGGCAATGAGCTGCTCAGCGATGGCAACGGCTGAATTGATTGGAATCGCAAAGCCCAACCCCTGTGAGCCACCCGAGCTACTGAAAATCACCGTATTAATACCGATAATGGCACCGCGGATATCCACCAGCGGACCACCGGAGTTACCCGGGTTGATGGAGGCATCGGTCTGAATCGCATCGGCGTAGCCGTCCGTGTCAGTCCCTTCAGCGGCCAGGCGCACCGGCCGATTAAGCGCGGAGACAATTCCCGAGGTCACCGTGCCGCCGAGCCCCTGCGGCGAGCCCATCGCAATCACGGTGTCACCGACCGCAACCGCGTTGGAATCACCAAGCTGCGCCACGGTCAGCCCCGCAACATCTTCGACCTTAATTACGGCGAGGTCGGTCTTCGGGTCGCGGCCAATAATCTTGGCCGGCACTTCCTTCAGCTTGCCGCCGTCCCAAAACGTTACGGAGACCTGCATATCCTGCCGGTCCGCCACCGCCGAAACGACGTGGTTATTCGTCAAAATATGACCGTCACCATCAATGACAAACCCCGAGCCCACGCCCGAGACCTCACCGGCACTGACCGCAATCGACACCACCGCGGGACGAAGAGCCTCCGCCACCTTGCCGATTTCAGTCAAATCACCGTTGCCCGGCCGCCCCTCGATCTGCTGCAGCTCCACACGCTGGTAGTCCGAGCGGAAAGACTTGCCAGCCCATCCGCCAACAAAGCCGCCAACACCGCCAATGAGCAGCACCACGGCCGACGACGCCGCGATCACACGCCACGGCACCTCGCGGCCAAAAATCACTTCCCGCGCGCTGACGCGGGGAGCCGTCTTCGGGCGAGGCTTCTTTTTCGCTTCGGGTTTGCGGGCTGGACGCCCCGTCGTCATGCGTGACGACGAATCCTGCCACGGCGAATACTCTTGGGCGGTGGCACTGGTGTCGTCGTCAAGCTTCTGCCCTGGAGCACGCTGTAACCCGCCAGTTGCGGCGGCACGATCGGAGTCCGGGGCAAACGCGGAATCATCGAAAGAGCGATGTTTGCCCACTAGTGACTACCACCTTTACGAAAACCGCGAACAATCTGCTCCAACGCGGCACTCAGCGACTCCGGCGGACGGTGCGCGAGATGCCGCGCCGACCGATGGGGCTCTGAGTCCTCGCAACTGCCTGCGAAATCAGCAATACGAGCGCGCAGCTCAGCTGGAATGTGCAAGGGCGCGCTATCACGCAGACGCTTGGCCGCCTGCCGCTGCTTCGCGACCTCCCGGCGACATTCCGGGCATGCCATCAGGTGCGCCTGCGCACGACGCTCAGCTACGACCGACAACTCGCCGTCAACAAAAGCGGCAATTGCCTCGGTGCCGAGATGCTCCGTTGACAAAAAACGCATGTCATCGCCCTGCTGAATCACAGACTGCAGCACCTCCAGAAATCGCACCTATTTAACTAGCCCCACAATAGCCGCTCCCGCGGATTGAGTGCGGGAAATCTAGCCTGCGGTGACCGACTCCGGCAGCTCCTGTCGTTCCTTCTCCAGGCGCTCCAACGTCGCCCGCAAGCTGGAACGTGCCCGGTGAATACGCGAACGCACAGTGCCCATCTTGAGCCCAAGGGTGCTGGCAATTTCCTCGTAGGTCAGCCCCACCACATCACAGAGGACAACCACCGCGCGATAGTCCGGCTGCAGCTCAGCCAGCGCGATTTCCAAATCCGGGTCGAGCATCGCGTCATCGACGGCCTGCTCCGGGGTCTTCAGCGTACCCGGGACACGGTCGTAGTTCTCCGGCAACGCCTCCATCCGGATGACCTGCCGATGCCGGACCATATCCAAAAACAGGTTAGTGGTAATCCGATGCAGCCAGCCTTCAAAAGTGCCGGGACGGTATGACTTCAGCGAGCGGAACACACGCATGAATGTCTCCTGCGTCAGGTCTTCCGCGTCCTGCTGGTTACCAGTCAACCGATATGCGAGCCCATAAACACTATCCGCGTGGGCCTGAACCAGCTCCGACCACGACGGCATCTCCCCCACACCTGCGTCAAAAGCCGCGGTGCCGGACAGTTGCTCAGTTACGTCAGCGGACGCGGCGTCCTCGCGGCTGGCGCCTCCGCTGACTCGTTCGGACTTGACTCGTTCGGGCATGAAGTTCAGTGTTCCTTACCAACCTTAGGTTTGTAGTGACCTTACCCTGAAAATAGTTTGAGAGTCCAGACAAATTTGAGGCTTGTTTACCCACCTAGTCCGGCACTGACCGGCGCGCCCCGCTACCCTGCCCGAAGTTTTTTCCTACGCTATAAAGCGTGTCCGAAACGAGTTCTTCTGCTACCCCGCTATCCGCACGTGACGCTATTGCACAGCACGTCAACAACACGACCGTAGTCTCCGAGGCCCTTGAAAGCGCCCGAGTGAGCGCTCGCGAATACGGAGTTGCCGTCCCCGATACGATGACCGGCGCCGCTTTGACCTCGCTCATGGCTCTGACCAGTGCCCGCCGCGACGGTCACCCCGCCGCTGTCATCGCATCGCCTGCGGCAGGCGTCGTCGGTTTGCACCTGGCCGCGGGTCTCGGCGATGACGGCGTTCTCACCTGCATCGACCCGGAGCTCGAGCACCAGTCTCTGGCAAAGTCCGCTTTCCGAGCCGCAGGCATCCGCCCCAACCGACAGCGCTTCCTGCCCTCGCAGCCACTGGAGGTCATGGATCGACTGGCCGCCGACTCCTACGACTTGGTCTACTTGGACGTCGCCCCTGCGATCCTCCGCGCCGCCCAGGAAAAGGCCTGGCCGCTGCTTCGCTCCGGTGGCGCGCTCGTCCTGACCGGCGCGCTCCTCGACGGCACTGTCGCTGACTCGTCACGCACTGACCGTGACACCGTCGCTGCCCGCGAAGCCGACGAATATATGCTCCAGCTTGACGACGCTTACGTGATGCGCCTACCTCTAGCAGCTGGCACCACTGTGCTGGTGAAGAAGTAGTTTTCTACTGTTGGCCGGCCGGCTAGCGGCAGTGGTGGGCCGAGCCGAGTTACTGACTGCGTTTATGGCTGGTGGCGGCGGGTCGAGCCGAGTTACTGACTGCGTTTATGACAAAAATGGTCTGAAAAATGGCTTGAAAGTGTCATAAACTCACACAGTTTCACATTTGCAGCCCATGCCCGTATTCACAGGCGCACCCCATATTCACATGCGAAGCCCGTGATTTTTAGGGCTGCCAGTTTTGGGGCTAGGTAGCAACTAGGTAGCAAAAAGGGTTAGAAGAAAAAAGGCACGTACCCCACGGTACGTGCCTTTTCAGCCGGTCGGACTCAGACAGTCTAGATAACCTGGTTCTTACCAACGGCCACAACGCCACCAGCGCTGACTTTGAAGCGCTCTGCGTCCTTCTCCGGATCGACACCGATAATGGCGCCGTCGGAAACTACAACGTTCTTGTCCAAAATCGCGTGGCGAACCACTGCTCCGCGGCCGACGCGAACGCCTGGGAAGAGAACCGAACCCTCCACCGTCGCGCCATCCTCGACCACAACGTTGGTACTAATCACCGAGTTGCGGACCGTACCACCGGAGACAATCGAACCAGCACCGACCATCGAAGCCTGAGCAATACCGCCCTGGACAAACTTGGCCGGAGGCAGGTTCTCCTCCGAGAAGGTGTGGATTGGCCACTTCTTGTTGTAGAGGTTAAACACCGGGTGGACGGAAATCAGGTCCATGTTGGCCTCGTAGAAGGCATCGATGGTACCGACATCACGCCAGTAGCCCTTGTCACGTTCGGTCTCACCCGGAACGTAGCTATCCTTGAAGTCCCAGACGAAAGCTTCGCCCTCCTCTACCAGCATCGGAATGATGTTTCCGCCCATGTCATGGTCGGAGTTTTCATCTTCCGAGTCACGCTTAATAGCGTCGATAAGCGCGGAGGTAGTGAAGATGTAGTTACCCATCGACGCGAACGTCGAGTTCGGGTCATCCGGGGTGCCGGGCGGATCTGCCGGCTTCTCCAGGAACTCGGTGATTCGGTTGTTGTCATCGGCATCGATGGCACCGAATGCGCTGGCCTCAGAACGCGGGACGCGGATACCAGCGACCGTCACGCCAGCGCCAGACTCGATGTGGGCCTCCAGCATCTGCTGCGGATCCATGCGATAGACGTGGTCGGCACCGAAGACGATGACGTACTCCGGATCCTCGTCATAAACCAAGTTCAGCGACTGCAGGATCGCGTCCGCCGAACCGGTGAACCAGCGCTTGCCCAGACGCTGCTGAGCCGGCACCGGGGTGACGTACTGGCCGGTGATGCCGGACAGCTGCCACGCCTGCGAAATGTGACGGTCGAGCGAGTGGGACTTGTACTGGGTCAGCACACAGATCTTCAGGAAACCTGCGTTGACCAGGTTCGACAGCACGAAGTCGATAAGCCGATAGCTACCGCCGAAAGGCACGGCGGGCTTAGCGCGATCTTCCGTCAGCGGGAAGAGACGCTTGCCTTCGCCACCGGCAAGGACAATGGACAAAACATGTGGTTGACTCCTCACACCAACCAACCTATATGCGATTTACGTTCCTCGCTGCCAGTCTCCCCTCCCCACTACCCACACCCAGACATATCAAGCGACGGAAATTGTCAAATCTGGTTACGCTGGAACTATGCGTGTTGCCATGATGACCAAGGAATACCCTCCGGAGATTTACGGCGGAGCAGGTGTTCACGTAACTGAACTGACTCGTTTCATGCGCGGCCTCGACGGCGTTGACGTCGATGTGCACTGCATGGGTGCTCCTCGCGATGAGGCGGATGTATATGTCCACGGCGTTGACCCGGAGCTGAAGGATGCCAACGCCTCGATTAAGACGCTGTCCACAGGGTTGCGCATGGCCAATGCCGCCGCGGCAACCGACATTGATGTCGTCCACTCTCACACCTGGTACTCAGGCCTGGGCGGTCACCTCACCGGTCTACTCAAGGGCATTCCGCATGTGGCCACCGCGCACTCACTGGAGCCGCACCGCCCGTGGAAGCGCGAGCAGCTCGGCGGCGGTTACGACGTTTCCAGCTGGTCCGAGCGCAATGCTATGGAGTACGCAGACGCTGTCATTGCTGTTTCCGCGCGCATGAAGGACGCCATCCTGGATGCCTACCCGCGTATCTCCCCCGACAAGGTCCACGTTGTCCTGAACGGTATCGACACCGAGCTGTGGTACCCGCGCCCGACGTGGGAAGAGTCCAAGGAACAGAACGGCTGGTCTGTCCTGGAGGAGCTCGGCGTTGACCCGTCTCGCCCGATGGTCGCGTTCGTCGGCCGCATCACCCGTCAGAAGGGTGTCGCTCATTTGGTCAAGGCCGCATCGCTTTTCGACGACGGTGTGCAGCTCGTTCTGTGCGCCGGCGCTCCGGACACCCCGGAAATCGCGAAGGAGACTGAGCAGCTCGTCCATGACCTCCAGGAGAAGCGCGATGGCATTTTCTGGGTGCAGGACATGCTGCCGAAGGAGAAGATCCAGGAGATCCTGACAGCCGCGGATTCGTTCGTCTGTCCGTCCATCTACGAGCCGCTGGGCATCGTTAACCTTGAGGCTATGGCCTGTGGCACCGCCGTTGTCGCCTCTGATGTCGGCGGCATTCCGGAGGTTGTCGTCGATGGCGAAACCGGCACTTTGGTTCACTACGACGAGTCTGATCCGGAGGGCTTCGAGCGTGGAATCGCTGCCGCGGTTAACAACATGGTCGCCGACCGCGACCGCGCTACCAAGATTGGCCAGGCGGGTAAGAAGCGTGCTGAAGATGTGTTTAGCTGGGAGAACATCGCTGAGCAGACCGTTGAGGTTTATAAGTCTTTGATGTAGCTGGCTGTCTGCGAGACGCCACAGATGCGCGGTGGACGGAGTCTCCTCATAAGGCCCATCGCTTCCGAGAAGGAAGCGGTGGGCCTTTCTTAGCCTTTTTACTAACCCCGTTCAGGACATTTACTTATGCCCTTGCCCACTTTTCTAAACCTAATTTGAGTTTTGGCTGAATTTATCATTACTGGTCAATAGCATCCTGAGTATGAGATTCACTAAGAAGGTGGCAGCAGCTGGTGCCGCCATTGCCATAGCGCTAGCGGGTGCAGTACCGCATCAGGCGCTCGCTACAGAAGTAGCACCATCCCCTAGTACCGCTACCATCACCGAGCGTGGTCCCCTTGGGCAGTCCGGTCGCTGGTTTACCGATGGTGACGGCCGTGCTTTCCTCACTCAGGGGTCGAACATCGTCTACAAGCACGATCCTTACACCCCCGAGGCCGGAGGCTTTAACGAGGACGATGCTGACTGGCTCGTGCAGCAGGGCTTCGACTCCATGCGAGTCGGCATTATCTGGAAAGCAGTAGAGCCAAAGCCCGGCGAGTACAACGACGAATACCTGGATTCCATTGCCCGCACTATCTCTATGCTCACCGAGCGTGGAATCGCGGTCTTGGTCGATGCTCACCAGGACATGTACAACGAGAAGTTCGAAGGCGAATTTGCCCCGGATTGGGCTGTCATTGACGACGGCGTTCCCAGCCTTTTAAAGGTTGGCTTCCCCGCTAACCAGGCCCTCAATATCGGCCTCATTAGGGCATACGACAACTTCCTGAATAACCGCGAAGGGCCAGGCGGCGTTGGGTTGCAGGAGCGTTACGCAGCCATGTGGGGCCATGTCGCCAAACGCCTTGGCGACATGCCGGGACTGATGGGCTACGACATCATAAATGAACCGTGGCCAGGCTCCGCATACCCACTGTGCTATCTGGCTCTCGGCGACTGCGGCCCGGCTAAGGAAAAGCTCGATGAACTGCACCAGAAGGCTGCCAATCAGATTGTCGACAAGGACCCGGACGCTATTGTCCACTACGAGCCCTACTCCATGTGGAACACCGGATTGAACACGAATCCGGCAGCCCCGGAGGTTCCTGAAACCGCTGGTACGGCCCTCAGCTGGCATGTCTACTGCACCACGAATGCCCTGTTCAACACCTACACGGGCTGTGACTTCTTCGATGGTCGTACCTTCGACAATGCGGAAATTGTCTCATCCGACAACGGCTCGGCCACACTGCTGTCCGAGTTCGGTGCGACCGACGATGCCGATACCCTCAATGGCGTAATTTCGCTTGCCCGCCGCCACATGGTCGGCTGGCAGTACTGGTCCTACTGCGGATGCAACGACCCGACGACGCAGAACCAGAAGGAACAGGGCATGGTCTTCGACCCTACTGTTCCAGGACCTGTAGGTGCCGATGCCTTCAACCGCGACAAGATGACCATCCTCGCCGCTCCACACCTGCGAGCGGTCGCAGGCACCCCGCAAGCTACCGACTGGAACCGTGACACCCGTGTCTACCAGGCCAGCTGGAACAATAGCCGCGTCGACGGCACCGGAGTTTTCGCACCTGGTTCCACCAGCGAGCTCGTTGTGCCCTCAATCAACTTCCCGAATGGGTTCACAGTGAATGTCGAGGGTGGCCACGCCACTGTCGCTGCCGATGGCCAGACGGTTCATATCGTCTCCACTGCTGACAAGGTGTCAGTCACCATCCAGCCGAAGTAGAACCAACCGCTCGATTCACCAAATCACGCCCTGTGGATTCTTCCGCAGGGCGTTCTTCGTGCCGCAGGGTCCTCCCCCGCCATCGGACCTGCAACCCACCCCAGCTTGGGCTACAAAAATCGAGAATATAATGGCTTCCATGACCACTCACGAGAATTTTCCAACGGTCCGACACACAATTTTCCAAAACTCACTGATGTCCGCACTGCTCGATGGCATCTACGACGGCGAGATGACCATTGGCGAAATCCTTGGACATGGAAACTTCGGCATCGGCACCTTCGACGGTCTCGATGGTGAAATGGTAATCCTCGACGGTGTTTGCTGGCAGGTGCGTCACGACGGCTCCGCGACCCGGGCCACCATGGATCAGCGCAGCCCATACACGGTGGTGACCAACTTCGTTCCCCACACGGTGATGGATGCGCCGGAAAACCTGACTCGCAAGGAAATTAGCCCCATCATCGATTCCCTGGTACCGAGCCAAAACTTTATGTACGCACTGCGGATTACCGGCGAATTTGAGTGGGTGAAGACTCGAACCGTCGTAAAGCAGGAAAAGCCGTATCAGAAGATGGTTGATGCGACGGAAGAAGACGCGTCGGTTGATTTTGAGAACCTGCGGGGCACGATTGCGGGCTTCCGCACGCCGGTCTACGAGAAGGGAATTTCGGTGGCCGGCTGTCACGTGCACTTCCTTGCGGAAGGCGGCACCGGCGGCGGGCATGTGCTGGACTTTAAGCTGCGCTCGGGCACTATCGAGTTGTGCCCGGGCACTGACCTGCAGCTTCGCCTTCCGCTAACGGCGGAATTCTCGGATGCTGACCTGGATCCGGAAGACCTGGACGAGCAGATTCACAAAACCGAGGTCAAGGAGTAAACGCTAGTCTCCCGGGCGGCCAAGACGAGTGACGTAGGCACGGGCGGTGACGTGCATCTCTGCAGGTAGCGCCGCAATGCGTTCCTGCAGCACCTCCGGATGAATATGGCGTGCCGACGGGCTCATACCGATCTGCGCGGCGATTGCACCCTGGTTGAGGTTCATACCGAACTCCACCAGCTCCGGGTCGCCAACAGGCACGAGGTGCCCCTCTGCCTGGGAAATCATGCGCTCGACCTTGCCGCGCTCGACATCGATGATGCCCAGTGGCTCACGAAGCTCGCCCAAATGACCAGTAGTGGCCGTCAGAACCACGACCTGGCCGCCCGGCTTGAGCACGCGAGCGAACTCCTCCGCGTTGCGAGGTGCGAAGACGACTGTAAGCGCATCGATGGAGCCATCACGCAGTGGCAGACGCGCCCACGCATCGGCTACAACGGCGCCGAGGCGCGGGTGGCTCTTGGCCAGGTGCTTGGCGGCCGGCACAGACACATCAATGCCTACGCCACGGGAATTGGGAATGCTGTCCAGCGTGTGTGCGAGGTAGTAACCAGTGCCCGCACCGACTTCGCAGATGACTGGGCTGGCGGCCTCGGACACGTTGGCGTCGTCAAGCACGTCCTGGACGTTGCCTGTAACTGCCTCAACGAATGGAGCATAGTGGCCACCAGAGAGGAACTCCTCGCGGGCGGTAATCATCTTGGCGTCATCGCCGGTGTAGCGCAGACCAGCCCCACCGGCGAGCGTAACGTAACCCTGGCGGGCGACATCATAGCTATGTCCGGATTCGGACTTCAGAGTCATTCGTTCGGCATCACCAAACTTCAAATCAGTGCCATCGATGGGGTCAGCAAGCACATCAATGATGTCAGCTAGCACGTCGGTCACTCCTCAAACTGAGCTAGAAAAATAATTTTCACTATCTTAGCCCGTGTCGAGCTCAGCCAAGTAACTCCAATGCGAGTTACTGACTACGTTTATGACAAAAATG
>NZ_KV836060.1:0-12830 GCF_001838215.1 Corynebacterium sp. HMSC061H03 | reverse complement strand
TTAAACCAGTCCAACTTTCGGGGGCCAGTTCACTCTGTGTGCGTCTCTTTCTATTCGGCGCCCTGACACCGCTTGCCAGTACTGCTTGCCGATGGCGCCTGCGATTAGGACATATACCTCTGCCTGCGGTACCCTGGCAGGGTTGCTTGACGCAACGATCCTCCTGCTGCATAGCGGTTGGCATGAAAGACAGTGCCAGCGCACCACGCTGTGTAGCCGAAATACAAGAACTAGACCATAGGAGGTGATGAGGTCCGTGCGTCACTACGAAGTAATGATTATTATCGATCCGTCTCAGGATGAGCGCACCGTAGGCCCGTCCCTGGAGAAGTACCTCGACGTTGTCCGCAAGGAGAACGGCAAGGTGGAGAAGGTGGACATCTGGGGTAAGCGCCACCTCGCCTACCCGATCGAGAAGAAGGAAGACGGCATCTACGTTGTCGTCGACCTCACCTGCGAGTCCGCAACCGTGCTGGAACTCGACCGTCGTCTGAATCTGAACGACAGCATCCTGCGCACCAAGGTGCTGCGGGTTGATCGTTAATCTGCGTCATATTTGCGTAACCAGAGTGCTCGAATGGGACACACCGGTAATGCGAAAGTCGTAGGATAGCGGGCGAAAGCCCCATCATCAGCTCGACAGAATACAACCGAGGAGAAGAAGCATGGCTCAGGGAGACGTACAAATCACGGTGGTTGGCAACTTGGTTGCTGACCCGGAGCTTAAGTACACCCAGAATGGCACCGCCGTGGCGAATTTCCGCGTTGCGTCGACTCCGCGGGTGTACCGAGATGGCCAGTGGGTTGACGGCGAGGGCATGTTCCTCACTTGCAGCCTGTGGCGTGAGGCAGCGGAGAACGCTGTCGAAAGTCTCTCCAAGGGCATGCGCGTCATCGTCCAGGGTCGTCTGCGCCAGCGCAGCTACGAGACCCGCGAGGGCGAGCGTCGTACCGTCTTTGAGGTTGAGGTCGATGAGGTGGGTCCGTCCCTGAAGTTCGCTCGAGCACAGGTCACGCGCACTCCACGCAACGGCGGTGGAAACTTTGGCGGCGGCAACCGCGGCCAGGGTGGAAATGCCGGCGGTGGTTTCGGCGGTGGCTTTGGTGGAAACCAGGGCAACCAGGGTGGACAGAGCGATCGCGGTTTTGGTGGCGGAGCTCCTGCGGAAGATCCGTGGAACTCAGCTCCTCCGGCCGGTGGCGGCTTCGGCGGCGATGAGCCTCCGTTCTAAGCTCCTTCCAGCCACGGCACTACGTGACTAGTTTGCAGCAGATTTAGCATCCACAATTCTCATAATCTTTTAAAGACATATCCAGCGAAAGGCAGGGATCATGAAGCTGATCCTCACCGCCGACGTTGACAAGCTCGGTGTCGCAGGCGACATCGTTGAGGTCAAGGCCGGCTATGGACGTAACTACCTGCTTCCTCGCGGACTGGCAATTGTTGCCACCCGCGGCGCAGAAAAGCAGATCGAGGGCATTCGTCGTGCCCAGGAGGCTCGCGCTATCCGCGACCTCGACCATGCACGTGAAGTCAAGCAGAAGATTGATTCGCTCGACAACGTCTCCGTTGCTGTGAAGGCTTCGGAAAATGGCAAGCTGTTCGGTTCTGTTACCAAGGGTGACATCGCCGATGCAGTTCGTAAGGCTTCCGGTCAGGCTATCGACAAGCGCGCAGTCGTGCTTGCTCCGAGCCAGATCAAGTCCCTTGGTAAGCACACCGTTGACATCGCGCTGCACCCGCAGATTACCGCGCATGTTTCCGTACAGGTCGTCGCCGCGTAAGTTCGCGGTTTAGAGTTTTTACTTTGACGGCGGCTGACGAGCACCGCGTTTAAAGACTGCGCGGGCTCTGAGGCCCAATGACAACAGCACACGTGAAGCTCTGATCTTTCGTAGTGAAAGGTCGGGGCTTTTCGTGGTTTAAGGCTGGTTTAAAGCCTTTTACGCAGGTGCTGGAAAGAGCATCTACGACTTGTCCACAGGCTAACGATGATTGCTGTGGATAAACCTGTGGGTAACTTGCCTGGCTGCCGTGGATAACTCTTCTGGAGTGCACGAGATTTTTATTAATTCATCGTTAATAATCTCCGCATGAGCAGCATCGATGCTAAAGGGGTACCAGAGGATTACATTTGTGCAGGATTAAGGCAAATACGCACTGACCTGCGTAGATAGAATATTTTCAGGTTGAAACTTCGCCACCCCCGTTAACATTCAAGCGACGGTTTAGGGTTACGGACCGTTCACCTGGACTTTTCTTGATTGTGCACATGTTCTCCCCAGGCTTATCCACAGGTACTGTGGATAACTTCGGGGATAAACACCGTAGAAGATTGTTTTCCGGGGCCTTCAAGGGTACTTTTACAGGTCCGTCAATCCGCTCGAACAGGTATAACTGCGGTAGGTAGTCAGGTGTCCAGTGCTGGCGGTCGGAACAGACATATTGAGTGTGACGGTCAGTCAGCAACAGGGTTGAAAAGGCACCTAAGTGGTCCAGAAGGGGAGGAGCTGCTCACGATGAGTCAGCCTGTAGGTGATGGTGGTCATTCCGGAGCAGGGGACGAGGCGTCGTCCTACTCGGTAAATTCCCACGATGATTCCTTCGATGACGTTCCGCTGCCTCCGGAACCGCCGGTAGAGGATGCGCCACCGGAGGAGTATTCCTTCTCGCAGAGCTCGGGCAACGGATCGTCGGCAAGCGGATCTGGGGCGCGGGACTGGGAGCGAGACCGTGGTCGTGGCGCTCGTGCGAGTGCCGTCGCGGGCGCGACTTTTGAGCGCACCCCGCCGCACAATATCGAGGCGGAGCAGAGTGTGCTCGGCGCGATGCTGCTGAACTCAGAGGTCGTCGCGGATGTGTACGAGCAGCTGACGCCGGAGGATTTCTACCGGCCAGCGCACCAGACGATTTACTCGGCGATTTTGCACCTCTACGGTGAGTCCTCGGAAATTGACCCCATTTTGCTGGCAGGTCGTCTGGATCGAACTGGAGACCTGGAGCGTATCGGTGGTCCGCTGTACCTGCACACCTTGGCCTCCCTGGTGCCAACGGCGGCGAATGCGCAGTTCTATGCCCGCATTGTTGCGGAGAAGGCGACAATCCGTCGCCTGGTCGAGGCCGGCACGAAAATCGCCCAGATTGGCTATGCGGGCGCGGAGGACACGGAGCCGGAGCAGCTGGTGGATGAGGCGCAGCAGCTCATCTTCAGCGTTGGACGTGAGAACACGAAGAATGACTACGTTCCCATCGCCGATGTCCTGGATGACACGCTGGAGGAACTGGATCTTATTACCCAAAACGGCGGTCTGGCGCAGGGTGTGCCGACGGGGATTACCAACCTGGACAAGCTGACAAATGGCCTTCACCCAGGTCAGATGGTGATTATTGCGGCTCGTCCGGGTGTGGGGAAGTCCACGCTTGCAATGGACTTCATGCGTTCGGCATCGATTCGCAACGGCATGACCAGCGCAATTTTCTCGTTGGAAATGTCGCGCAACGAAATCATGATGCGCATCATGTCCGCAGAGGCGAAGATCAACATGGCATCTTTGCGCTCCGGTGACCTGGATGAGCGGGACTGGACAAAGCTGGTCGAGGTCGGCGACAAGATTCGTGATGCTCCGCTGTTTATTGATGACTCGCCGAACCTGACCATGATGGAGATTCGCGCGAAGGCACGTCAGCTGAAGCAGAAGCACGATCTGAAGATGATCGTGGTCGACTACCTGCAGCTGATGAGCTCGGGTAAAAAAGTCGAGTCCAGGCAGCAAGAGGTCTCGGAGTTCTCCCGTCAGCTCAAGTTGTTGGCGAAGGAGCTCGAGGTACCGCTGATTGCAATTTCGCAGCTGAACCGTGGTCCGGAAGCTCGCACAGATAAGAAGCCACAGGTCTCGGACCTGCGTGAGTCGGGTTCGCTGGAGCAGGATGCCGATATCGTCATGCTGATTTACCGGCCGGACTCGCAGGAGGCTGACCATGAACGTGCTGGTGAGGCGGATATTATCGTCGCAAAGCACCGTGGTGGACCGACCGGAAGCATTGCTGTGGCCCACCAGCTGCATTACTCCAGGTTCGCCAACCTGGCGGAGGAGCCCAGCGGTTCTCTCTAGGTGCCTGGCCTAGCCACCCAGAATTAGTGCAATCCGGGTGGCTAGGTAAGGTGAGTGACAGTCAATGGGGCGAGTTTTCGTGCGTTGATGGTTTTGAAGGTTTTGAGGGTTACGCGTAGTCGTCGGGAAGCGGGGAAGCACTATGTCACCAACTGCCGCTCCCGTGGCAGCGGAGGCCAAAGCGAAAAGGCAGAAGAGTGCGCCGAAACAGCGCGTCGGTTGGGTAGATGCGGCTAAGGGGCTGTGCATTCTTTTAGTTGTGCTTGGCCATGCCATCACAGAGCTGCAAGCGCACGGTTACTACACGGCGCAGTGGGCGGGGATTAACTTCTTCCTCGGACCAATCCGTATGCCGCTGTTTTTCCTGTTATCTGGTCTGTTCGCCGGTAAGGCACTCAAGGAGTCGTGGCATAAGCTGGCCAATCGCCGAATCTGGGTGATGGTTTATCTCTACGTGATTTGGGTGCCACTGCGTGACTTCGTGCTTTTCCTCATGCCATATACGCACGTGGATGCCGATGGCATAGTGTCTCCACCGCCGATCACGGACCACAGCGCGTGGGGGCCGCGAATTTACAACACGCTTCACGCGATCATCGAACCAACTTCCTACCTGTGGTTCCTGTGGGCGCTGGCGCTGTTTGCAATTCTCACACGAGCATTTCGCTGGGTACATCCGGTGATTCAGCTCATCGTTACAGGCCTCATTAGTGCATGGGCACCTTTTGCCTCGTCCAGCTGGTCGTGGGACTTCGTCAGCAAAATGCTGTTCTTCTACGTGCTGGGCATGTACGGTGCGCCCTGGATTTTCCGGATGGCACAGCGTCGCAGCGGCCTCTCACTGCTAGTGACACTGACGGCGTTCCTGTCGGTGGCAATCTGGGTGCAGGCGACCTACTCGAGCTTTAACGAAGGCAACGTCGGCTTCACCCGCGTGTACCTGTCCACCACTGGCGCACTGGCTGCAATCAATGTCATGGCGATGCTGCAGAACACTCGCCTAGTTGTGCCTTTTGAAAAGGTTGGCGGCCGAACGCTGCCTATCTTCCTCATGCACATTCCAATGTTGGTTGTGGTCATGATTATTTGTGACCTCATCCTGCCGAAGGACCCACACTTGGTCATCATGACGCCGCTGGTGACTATCATTGCGGCGATGCTGTGTCTTGGTCTGCACAGGTTGCTGCTTGCCATCGGTGCCGGGTGGCTCTTTGTCCGTCCTGCGTGGGTAGTGCGCATGACTACGCCGGGACAGCGTGCCCTTCAGCGCAGCCAGAATCCTTCTTCCTTGCCTGAAGGCGAGGCTCCGCGTCAGCCGAAGAGCGAACCTGCTTCCTAATTCAGCTCAACAAGGCGGTAGCGTGGAACCGAGAGCCGATTAGGCGGCAGAAGTGACACAGAGAATAGCCATGAAGAAATGAGAAAGCCATGCGTCTAGCAACGTTGCGATACCAGGGTGCAACCCGCGCCGCTGTTCTCGGCGACGGGGTAGCGGTCCTTTTTGATGACCACTGTCTCGGAGATGTGTTAGCGCGGCCAACGTGGCGTCGTGAAGCGGAAGAACTCTTGGCGGAGGCGGGGAACAACCCTGACAACGTCATGGCGGAGAGCGCGTGGGCGTTCGCACCGCTGATTACGCGACCGGGCAAGATTGTCTGCGTCGGCCTGAACTATGCCGCGCACATCGATGAGATGGGACACCAGCGCCCCGAGGTGCCGACGTTATTCGCGAAGTTTGCCGATGCCGTCGCTGGCGCGAAGGATGACATCCGAGTGCCGGAGGCCTGCGCGGAGAAGCTCGATTACGAAGGCGAGCTCGCGGTTATCGTCGGCGAGACCTGCCTGCGGGTGTCGGAGGAGCAGGCACAGGACGCTATCGCTGGGTACGCGATTATGAATGATTTCACCCAGCGCGATTTCCAGTATGCCACCGCGCAGTGGCTACAGGGGAAGACGTTGCAGCGCGCCAGTGCTTTCGGGCCGTGGATGCTCACGGCCGATGCTTTCGATGCGGACTCCGCGCGGGTGCGCACATACGTCGACGGAGAGCTGCGCCAGGATGCACCGATTGCGGACCTTGTTTTCTCCCCGGCGAAGTTGATCGCCTACATCTCACAGTTCGTGCAGCTGAACCCGGGCGATGTCATCTCCACGGGAACGCCGGCGGGTGTTGGCCACGGCATGAGCCCGCAGACCTACCTTCAGGATGGCCAGGAAATGGTCATCACCATCGATGGCCTGGGTAAACAGGCCAACACTGTCCGCATCAACCACTAGCACGCGCCGCTTTACGACGTTCCCGCGAACCCGGCGGGAATGAATCGACCCCCGCGTGCGTTGTGGGAGACTAACGGGTAAAAACCTACGTAAAGAACGTGAAGTTAGAACACGACGTTAAAGAGTAAGAGGAGTTAGACCCATGGCAACTGTTGATATTACGAACGAGACTTTCGCTGAGACTATTCAGAACAACGACATCGTGCTCGTTGATGCCTGGGCATCCTGGTGCGGTCCGTGCCGCCAGTTCGCCCCGATTTATGAGAAGGCTTCCGAGAAGCACTCAGAGGTAGTGTTCGCAAAGCTGGATACCGATGCCAACCAGGAGGTTTCGGCAGCCCTGGGCATTCAGTCGATTCCGACGCTGTTTGTTTTCCGCGAGGGAATCCTGCTGTTCCAGCACTCTGGTGTGCTGCCGGAGGCCGCCCTGAGCGATCTGGTTGGCCAGGCTTCGGAGCTGAACATGGATGATGTCCGTGCGCAAATTGCCGAGCAGGCCGCACAGGATAGCGCTACCGAGTAAACTCTGCGGTTCAGCCCGCATACTGTGCGTTTTCCGACTTGGAGCACTTCCGCGTAAGCCCCCGCGCCTGAACTAGCCCTCAAGCGCGCGGGGGGCTTTTTGTATCTAGTCCGCGCGCTGGCCACGAATGAGCCAGCCAATACCAAAGCCAGCGAGTGCTGCTACTAGCGCCCACAGGGCTGGAGCGACTTTGTTTGAGTCCTCCTCAATCGACAGTGGTGCGCTGGTGCGGGCGTGCTTTGTCTCCTTCTCACCTGTTGGCAGAACCTGCCCGTCTGGGAACACGTGCTTGACAGCTTCGGTGAGTTCGTTGGCGGTCAGGTTTTTGCCCAGAACCGCGATAGCGTAACGGTCATCGTCGCCAAGGAATCCGGCAGTGGTGTGCTGCTCTTCGTACCAACCGGACTTGTTGGCAATCGTTTCCTTCGGTAGCGCTGCACGCAGACCGAAGTTCTGGTCTGCATCGCCGTAGGAGTAGCGCGGCAGTGAGTACATCAGCTGACGCATGTATTTGGTCTCCGTGTCGCTCAGCCCGCCTTCTTCGCTCAGCATCCGGTCAAAGTAGGCAACCATGTCGGCTGGCGTACTGGTGGTAGCTCCCCACATAGGTGAGCCGACAGTCTTATCCGACAGGCCGTAGCGCTGCCGGACATTGTCAACGATGCGTACACCGCCGTAGGAATCCCACAGCTCGTCAGTTGCTTCGTTGTTGGAGTATCGAATCATGTCGTCGCGCAGCATGGCGTCGGGGTTGCCCTCAACCGGCATATCGCCCTGGCCAGCGACGATCTCGCCCTTCTTCGGCTGCGTGTAGTTGGAATAGGCCACAACGTCGGCGACGAATACCTTCATCAGGCTGGCGAGGCGAAAAACATCATCACAGTGTGAGTTGCAGATGAACTCACCGGTCTGGCGATCCAGAATGCCCATGCCGAGCATGCCGCCCTTGGCGTCGAACTTCCCGGTCACTTCGTCGAGACGAGTTTGCACGCCAAGGCCCCACTGGGTCTTCGCCCCTGGCACAAGTGGGGGAAACTCCTTCGGCTCACTTTTCACAGTGCTTTCCGACGGCTCCGTCGAGGACGTTTCCGATGTCGGTGAAGAGGTTTTCTCGGTCGACTTCTCAGCCGACTGTTCCGCCGACTTCTCTGCGGTTCGCCCTGTGCTCTTCTCAGGAGCCTTTTCAGCTGGCTTTTCGGTGGTCTTCTTCGTTTTTGCGTCGGAGGGCTTAGTCGGCTCTGTTGAGGATGGAGCTGCGACGACTACCTGTGAAAATGCGCCGGTAGCGGTGGAGTCAGCAGTTGCGGTGACTGTCGCGTTAGCCAGCGGCGCAGTTGCTGACAGAGTAATTACCGCGGCGAGACTCGCGGCAAGTCCGCGGTACGCGCGTTGAGGGCAATGAACCATGTTTAGAGAGTTTACAACTCTGGGTGAGTCTTGCTTGTCGGTAACCAGCTCTTTCCGTTTGCCGAGAGAGAGCGAGCTAGCTCACGTACAATTTTTTAAGAGATGGAATCTTCTCGGTTCCGATTAGTTATTCCGCATATGTTGAGGAAGGTTGGATTTGCATGGCTAATCCATTTGCCAAGGGCTGGAAGTACATGATGTCTTCGTTCGATAAGAAGATCGAGGACAATGCGGATCCTAAGGTTCAGATTGCACAGGCAGCTGAGGCCGAGCGTCAGCGCCATCAGGAGATTCAGCGTCAGGCTGCGGCTATCATCGGCAACCGCAATCAGCTGGAAATGCAGCTGGGGCGGTTGACCTCTGAGCGTGACAAGATTACCGAGAACACCCGGCAGGCACTCGCCAATGCGGATCAAGCTCGTGCCAAGGGCGATGAGGCCACTGCACAGAAGATGGAAAGCACTGCTGAGGTGTTTGCCACTCAGCTGGTGAATGTTGAAAAGGAGCTGGAAAATACTACGCAGCTCCACCAGCAGGCCGTATCTGCTGCTGAGGAGGCACAGCGTCAGGCGCAGCAGTCGCAGGCTCGCTACGAGCAGATTAAGCAGGATATCCGCAAGCTGGAGTCGCAGGCCGATCAGGCCAAGATGCAAGAGACCGCGTCGAAGACTCTCCAGAGCATGCAGGGTATTTCCGAGGATCCGAATGTGCCGACTTTGGATTCGGTCCGTGAGAAGATTGAAGGCCGCTACGCTAATGCGTTGGGCGCTCAGGAGCTCGCGGAATCCTCACAGGCAGGTCGCATGGCTGAGATCGAGACTTCGACTCGCGATGCCGCTGCTGACATGCGTCTGGCCGAAATTCGTGCCCAGATGAGTAATGAAAACGCTGCTCTCGAATCCGGTTCTGCCGCGAAGGATAACGCCGGCGAGCTGGAGGCCGCCGAGGCCGCCGAGGCTGTCGAGGCCGTTGAGGACACCACAACGGACGCAGACGAAGCGAAGTAGCGTTCACCAGTTTCCAACAATCGCCAACAAGAAAGTGTCGGGGTTTATGTCAGTTTGAGCGGGAAAAACCACCCTAAACTGACATAAACCCCGACACTTTCTCGCACCGGCAGCGCCAGCAGCGACAGTAGCGCCAGCAGTGCTGAAGCCACCGAAACTGCTGAATCCGTGAGGCGCGCTATTACTCCAATTCGCCGTTCTTCCGCGCGAGCAGCACTCCGCGGATACCGGCGTGGAAACCATCGCGCAGATTGACGCGCTGCGTCTCCGTCAGCGTGTATTCGTGCAGGGTTTCGCACGCAAACTGCAGCAGCGGACGATCAATGTCCGGTGGCAGCCCACCACCAGAGAGCAAGTGGGCACTATCGCGCGCCTGCTCGTTCGCAATATTCTCGTACCACCAGTTCGCGTACTGCTGTCCCACATCGAACGGCGTCTGAAAACCCGCGGATGCCCACACCTCGTTCGGCAGGGGCACGTATCGACTACGCAGCTTCCTCCTTGGCGCCATCATCGAAGGATTCGGCCGCGGGCTTGGTTTCGGCGTACTCGTGTTGGCACCGTCTTCGCTTGTCGACGACTCCGTCGCCGACTCCCCACTGCCGGTTGCAGTCGACGACGCGGAATCGGAGGCAGACGCGCCTGCATGCTCGGCTCCGGTGTTGTTCGCAGTGTCGTTACCAGCCCCACTGCCAGTGTTGACTGTCGCGCCGGGCATGGCCGCTGGAGAAGGCTGTGCTGGCTGCGTTGGCTGCGTTGGTGAGGCAGCCGAAACGCCCGAAGCAGCGGAATCCACCCGTGTAGCTTCCGAACCGCCGGTGCGCTCTACCTCAGCGCGGTGCTCAGCCTGCGCCGGGATTTCCCGGGCACCCATCTTGGCCGCGTGCTCGACCTCGTTGAACTTCGGCGAGTCGGCCTTGGCCGTCGGCGTGGCTGCGGCATTGTCTTCGCTGCGACAGTCGGAGTCGCTGTCAGCCGTGGGGGATGGCACAACGCGCTGGTCCTGCGGAACCTCCGGAGTTCCGGCCTCCGGCGAAGCAGCGTCACCGTCGGCGGCGGAGGGAGTGTTCTCCGTGCCGTCGTCAAGCGAGCCCTCGCCCGGAGGAGTGATGCGCGTATCCGGCACGCAGGTAGCGCCGAGATCTTCGATTGGTTCGGCATCGCCCAGCGGCTTATTCGTGCGGACGACCGGTGGGATTGGGCCTTCGAGGACATTGAGCTGCATGGCGTCGGCGAAGTCCTCGCGGGGATCGAGGATTGTCGTCGAATCGCAGGCATGGCGAAGTGCACCGGACATGGAGTCCCAGCCGAAGCCGTAGAGATGCACGCGCACACCGGCAGCCGAAGCCTCAGCGACGCCGGGCAGCATGTCCGCATCGCCCGAGACCAGCACGATATCGGAAACTTGGTTGCGCAGGCCGGCGACAACCATGTCTGCGACGAGTCGAGTATCGACGGCCTTCTGCGTCCGTCGGTCACCCCATTCAATGAGCTGACCTGCGCGTAGCTGCACACCATCGATTGTGCGCAGTGAGCGCTGGTAACGATGCGGCCCCGACTCCGGGATGCCGTCGTACCAAAGTTGCCGCTGAACTGGCTGGTTCAGCTGCTGGTTAATCATTCGGTCAAGGACACTAACTACTTCTCTAAGGTCGATTTCTAATTGCCCGCGGGCTCCGGTTTCCCACGAGTTGTAAAAGCTCGCCAATAAATATGACGTATCGACGAACACCAATGTGCGTTCAAGCATGGCTCCTAATTCCTGATTCTTTATTAACTAAATAAGCAAACCGGTTACATCGACAAGGATGCCCGAATAATTCATTCTATGCGCTAAACATGTTTAACTTCAGGGACTATTCTTAATAAGCCGCATCACTTTGACCGCTCTTCGCGGGTTGGCAGGAGTGCGAGTCGACGAGAAGGCACCGATCAATTTAGGTATTGACGTGCAAAGAAATCGCCCCGCGAAGAGTACGACCACACAGGAGAAGGGGAGTTACAAACAGGTATGAGACGCTGGTTCGGCCTATTGGTTCTCATTACTGTGTTGGGACAAGCGGTTTTCAACGGCGGTCGCGTGCTGCTTTCTTGGCGAGTCCTCGATTTTGGCGGTTCCGCCGCCACCGTCGGCTGGTTCACTGCCGCATTTTCACTTGTACCTCTTATTATTGCGCTTCCCGCCGGCAAGCTTGTCGACAGTCATCGCGCCACCGAAGTCATGTACTCCGGTCTCGTCGCCACCGTCATCGCGGCAGCAGTAATGGCGCTCTCGCCGAACCTACCTATTCTTCTGCTCGGCTACGTGGCCCTGGGTTTTGCCCACATGACCACGCTCATCGCCGCTCAAGGCATGGTTTCGCACCTGCGTGGCGGCGTCGCCGGGCTCGATAGCCTCTTTGCTTATTTCACGCTCGGAATTTCCGTCGGGCAGTTCCTCGGCATTGTCGGTGCAGGTCTGCTCACTCCCAACCACGACGGCAGCGCCATGACCGCCACCACTTCTGCGCTCTGGGCGATGACGGGAATCGGCGCGGTCGCCCTGGTCATCGGCTGGCCGGTCGCAACTGCTTATCGACGGCACGAAGCGAATGCAGCCGCCGAAGTGCAAGCTGCTAGCTCAACTGAGCAATCCCCGGCGTCGACTGTTAGCGACCGCAGCCGGATGGACAAGAGGCGGCCGGCGCAGGCCGAAGCCAGCGGCGCATCGGTCCTAAGCATCCTGCGTATCGACGGCATGTCCAGCGCCATGGCTGTATCAATTGCGGTCATCGTAGCCATTGACCTGTTGACGGCATATGTGCCGGTGCTGGGACGCGAACTGGGCTTTAGTGTTGCCGAGGTGACGGCAATCCTTGGTGCGCGTAGTGGCCTCGCGATTATTTCCCGAGCCCTCATGCCGACTGTTTTGAACCGAGCTAATCGCAATCGAGTCCTTATCATTGCAGTTTGTGCCGGTGTCCTGCCGCTTTTGGCAATGCCGTGGCTACAGAGTGCGTGGCTGATGGTTGTCGCGGTTGGTATCTGTGGCTTGGCGTGGGGTTTTGTCATGCCCATGTCAATGACGTGGGTGAGCTCCCTGGTGGATGCCGAGGTGCGCGCTCAGGCGCTATCCATCCGACTGATGGGTAACCGCTTGGCGCAGGTCATCCTGCCGCCGGTTGCTGGTTTGGGTGCTACCGCGATGGGTGCAGGCAGCGTGTTTCTGGGTGCGGGTGCGCTGATGGGGGTCGCGTCTGCCACTGCTTGGCGACGACTCGCAGGTGACAAGGCGGCTCTGACTAAGTAATTGGTCGATTGCTGAGTTGCTGAAAAGTAGCGCCCGAGCCGTAGGAAGGCTCAAATCTGGCGTACAGAGTTAACTAAAGTGATTCGTTTTCCAGGTTCTACCAGCGGATTCGCTTAAATAGGGGCATGTGTGTAATGTATCTGGAGGTCAGCGTGGCCAGGCAGTTTATGTGTTTGGTTGGTTGATGTGGGGGAAATGTTTTCGTGCGGTTAGC
>NZ_KV836059.1:0-89353 GCF_001838215.1 Corynebacterium sp. HMSC061H03 | reverse complement strand
GCATGCGGACACACTTTTCTTTACTTAACCCCGTTTTTTATTTTTTGGATCGGTCAAACATGAGGAGAGCGAATCCGACGGCAAGCCGACGTGCGGTGATTCTCCGAAACGAATGGGGGCGGAAATCTCGGAGCCGGGGACTCTCAATCGAGTGTTTGCTACTGTTACTCAGCACATGGCAGGTACGCGGAAACTAGGAGAACGCACTATGCGGCAGCCCGGACACCAGCGACGAGCAGTGCAGCGATCAGCGGGACGACTAGCTGTGGTTTTGGCGGCCGCGGCAATCATGCCTGCCGGTCTTGTGGCCTGCACCATCGACACGGAGGCTTCCAGAGCAGGAAGCGCTCAGCAAGCTGCCTCGGTGGAAACTCAAACGTCCTTGGCAGCTGAAGAAGAGGCCATGCAGATGCCGAACCCCACTCCGCCGAATGAGGAGTTTGCAATGCCTGATTCTGCTAACCCCGACGCAGTCGCCCCGGGCGACGCGCCACAACAGCAAGCTAATCGCGCTACTTCGCGTGCCGACGGCTCCAGCGCTGTAGCCGGCAAGGTCATCTATCTCGACCCGGGACATGCCGGCACCCCACCACCTGCCGACCTGATGGTCACTGACGGTCGCGGTGGCCAAAAGCCGTGTAATACCTCCGGAACCGCTTCCAATGACGGCTTCCCGGAGCACGAGTTCAACTGGCTGATGGCGCAGGAAATCAAGCAACTGCTCGAACAGCGCGGTGCTCAGGTGCTGCTCAGCCGCGAGGATGACGCCGGTCGTGCAGATTGCATCGATGCTCGTGCAGAGAAGGAAAATGCTTCCAACGCCGATGCCGTGGTGAGCCTCCACGCAGATGGTGCTGGAGAGGGCAACCGCGGATTCCATGTGTCGGCGATTTCTCAGCCACTCGCCAATAATGACGAGCAGGGCTCTACCGCGCTGGCAACCGCCCTGCGCGATGCCTTTGTAGCCGCTGGTTTTGCTCCATCCAACTATCTCGGCAGCGAGGGGCTGAATCCACGCGCGGATCTCACTGGACTCAACCTATCGACGAAGCCAAAGGCACTGGTCGAATACGGCAACATGCGCGATAGCAGCGACATTGCCCTCTTGACTTCCAGCGAAGGCCGTCAGCGCTTGGCAGAGGCCACTGTGGCTGGGTTGGAAGGTTTCTTGGCGCAGTAGCCAACCGGCCAACCTGCTAACTAGCCGGGTTGGCCTTAGCCTTCGGCGTCATCGCTTCGGAAGGCTCCATCATGGGGATATCCAGCATGGTGCTGGGGACACCAAAGGCATCGACAAGTACCTCAGACCAGGGACCAAGGGAATCAACCAGATCGGCCAAGCCCGCTCGCGCGCCCTTGGTGCGAGTACCGGTGAGCAGTGACTGCTCCAAGAACCAGCCGGCGTTATCGCAGACAACCGACAGGAAGAACACATCACGAACCTGCTCGAGCACTTCTTGAGAGCGCTCGTCTGTGATCGTGGATTCGGCTTCGAAGAACGCTTCCAGGATTATGCGATCGATATGCGCCCACGCGCAGGAAATCATGTGGTCCTGGACCTTGTCCACCAGCTTCGCGGCCTTTTCAACAGGCAGTTTCCGCGCCGGGCGCAGCCTGCGAGCAAGGGACTTGAGAAGTCGGTTCTCGCGCTCGATAAGTAGCTGCATCTGGCTGGCGGGGTCAAAGAGCGAGGACTCATCAGCGTCAGTCAGCGCATCCAAGAGGTTCTGGACGACGGCATCTGCACCGGTGCGACGGCGCAATATGCCACTGAAATTGTCGAGGCCGAAGCGCACCATCTCCAGGTTGGAAAAACTTTGCACCTCCCGGGCAAAACCGCCCAAGAGTTCCTTGGTGACCAGCTGCAACATCACCACGTTGTCGCCCTCAAAAGTGGTGAATACGTCAGAGTCTTCTTTGAGAATGGTCAACAGGTTCTCTGCCATGTAGCCGGCTCCACCGGTGGCCTCACGCATCTCCTGGATGGCGTCGGTGGCATGTGCGGTGTTGGCGACCTTCAATGCGGCGGCATGCGCCTCCACTTCACGCAAATCGCGAGCCTGCTCCGGGGTTAGATTCGCACGGTCCAGCCCCTCCGCTTCGAGGTCGTGAATCCGCTTGATTAGCAGGTTGGTGGCAAATTGCAGACCGTACGAACGCGCAATGCGGGGGAGTAGTCGGATTCGGTGTTGGCGGTGCTCAATGAGCTTCTTTTCCGGCAGCGAATCGTCGGGAGCAAATTGGCGCCGCAAGTGTGCGTACTTGGTGCCGATGGTCAATGCGGTGCGGGTTGCCGCACCAGCGGCCGCACCGACTGTCACGCGGCCGCGCACGAGGGCACCGAGCATTGTGAAAAACCGTGCATTGGGGCTGTCAATATCGCTGCTGTACTCGCCAGTGGCCGAGACATCTGCAAAACGGTTAAGCAGGTTCTCCCGCGGCACGCGGTAATGATCGAACATGAGAGTGCCGTTGTCCACTCCCAAGAGGCCACCCTTGGTACCGTGGTCGCCGATAGCAACCCCGTCGACAGGCGAACCGTCATCATTGCGGATCCGGGCGACAATGCAATGCACGCCGTGAGATTCTTCCTGCCCTGGTGTGTAGAGCTGGCAAAAGACCGCAGCCCAGCGCCCATCGCGCGCGGCGTTGCCCAAAAACCACTTCTCAGAGGAAGCGGTGGGCGAATGGAGAATGAACTCTTCCGTGTCAGGGTCGTAGTGCGCCGTGGTTTCGAGTGATTGCACGTCCGAGCCGTGGCCGCGTTCGGTCATCGCAAAGCAGCCGAGAGCCCGCAGCTCAATGAGGTCACGCACCAATTCACCGTGGCGTTCAGTTCCCAGGTTGCTGACAGCGCCGCCGAAAAGGCCCCACTGCACTCCGGACTTCACCATCAATGACAAGTCGGTGTGGCCGAGCATTTCAATCCCGGAGAGAGTCCCACCGGTATCTCCTGTGCCGCCCTGGTCGGTGCGGAACGCACCTTGGGGCATGCCCGTCTGCAGCACCTTGGACAGTGCCTCGGTGGTGTGCTGCCTGGCCTCCTCCACGGTCAGCCCAGAGGTGGGCCGCAGGGAGGGATCTTCTAAAAGGGTGCGGACATCAGCGCGTGCCTCGGGGAAATAGCCGTCCAGGACCTTTTGCAGTGTGCCTGTCATTTCCGGTTCAGGACGGGAGGGAAGAGCCTTCGGTGCGTCGGTTGAGCGCCGGCGGGGGATTCGCGGGGAGCTGGAAGAAGTCTGTGCCATAACCCAACGCTAATGGGATAGCTGAGACTTGTCAGCTACTTTCCGCTGAGAAAGTCATGAGGAAACCGGGACCCCAGCCTGGGAAAACGAGCTACCGAGATAAAAAGAAGGCGGAAACGCAAAAGCCGTCGTCAAGCAAGTGCTGCGTTGTGCAGTGCTTGACGACGGCTCGCGTGATCAGGTCCCCTGGTGGGGCAGAACCCTTAGCTGTGGGGAACTAGACGCGCGACTTAACTTCGTCGAGGTTAGTTTCCGGGTGCTCGATGAGGTCTCGGTCTTCGAGGCCCTTCGGCAGCAGGAACAGGGCAATCAGTGCCGGGATCGCCATCGCCATCAGGTAGATGGAGATGTAGAACGGGTTGCCGGTGGCGTCCATAATCATCTGGGCAATCATCGGAGCGAATGCACCACCCAGGACGGCGCCGATGGCGTAAGCGATGGAAGCGCCGGAGTAGCGGACCTCAGCCGGGAACATCTCGGAGTACATGGCCGGCTGCGGGCCGAAGGTCAGGGCCAGCGGCAGGGTGAGGACTGCGACGGTCATGATGTACAGGAACGGGCCCTGCTCCAGGAGGCTCCACATGACGGCCTCCCAAATCATAATTAGGACGTAGCCGATGATGAAGGTCTTAGCGCGGCCGATGCGGTCGGACCAAGCGCCGGCGATGAACATGAAGATGGTCCAGCAGATACCGGCGATGAGAGTACCGGTCCATGCGATGGTTGCGGAGTAGCCCAGTGTTTTCTGTGCGTAAGCGCCGAAGAATGCGATCACGAGGTAACCGGTAGCCTGCTGAGCAGCGAAGATCAGAGCGCCCTGGATGACCTTGCCCCAATGGTTGCGGAAGAGTTCCGGCAGCGGAGCGGAACGCTCGGCGGACTCAGCCTGCATCGCCTGGAAGACTGGGGACTCGTCGACGGTGCGGCGAATCATGTAACCAATTAGAACCAGGATAAAGGACAGCAGGAACGGCACACGCCAGCCCCACTCCATGTAGGCTTCCTCGCCGATGATTGCCATAACAATCAGCATGGTGCCGGTAGCCAGAGTCAGACCCAGCGGAACACCCGCCTGGGGGAATGCGCCGTAGATACCGCGCTTTTCCTTCGGGGCGTACTCCACGGACATCAGGGCTGCACCACCCCATTCACCGCCAGCGGAAAGCCCCTGGAAGACACGGAGGAGAACCAGCAGGATAGGTGCGGCAACTCCGATTGACTCATAGGCCGGCAGCAGACCGATGCAGAAAGTAGCAGCACCCATGCCGATGAGGGTGAATACCAGAATCATCTTGCGGCCGTAACGGTCACCGATATGGCCAGCGATAATAGCGCCAAGCGGGCGGAAGAGGAAGGAAATACCCAGGGTTGCCCAGGCGAGCACCTGAGCGATCTGCGGGTTCGACTTCGCAGCCGGCTCAATAAAGTGTGGAGCGAGCACGATAGCCGCGGCCTGAGCGTAAATCAGGAAGTCATAAAACTCGATGGTCGTACCCACGAGAGTTCCCGTGAGCACCTTGCGGCGCTGCTTGGGATCAGTCGCGATGATCGAAGTAGTCATAAAATAACAAGACTTTCTTTACATACCCGTCCGCACGGCCATCGAGGACCTTGGTGATCTCGGCGGTCGCGCAGAAATCGCCCCAGGTTTTTCTCAGCCAGCGTTTGGGGAATGGACAGATTGTTTGACGGTGTCGAATTCTTACACAGCCAGACCGGTAGCGACCAGCGTTTGAACTCCGGTGAGTGATGACAAAAAAAAGAACGGCGGGGGTAATGGGGGTTGGTGAATGGCGGTAGATTTTCTTTGTTTATGACCGATTTCTTGATCTATATGCCTGTAAAAGGTGGATTCGGGGGTATGTAAGGTGTGTGGGGAGGGTGCCGCTTGGCGACGGGCCGCCGCTGGCTTTATTTGCGGGGCTCAATGGCAGTTTGTTTGTGAGGTTGTCTTAAATAGGGCAAATCTGCGTTTTATGACAGTTTGGCTACCCCCACATTGGATTGATTTGTAATTATATAATTAGCGACATTGTGAAAATTGTGGCGGAAGTGATGCAAGATATGGCAAAAATAACGGAATAATAACGATGTAGTCTCGAAAAGGGTATTGCCCCCAGATGGGGCAGGGGGTCGAGGTCAGTAATGTGTCACCCCGAGACGGGGGTGTGAGCCCCAGGTTTCAGGGGCATTTGAGTCGGCGGTGCCACTAAGCCTGAAGCTATCTCAGCACATCCTTTGTGGTTAGCCCAGGGCTCAAATCTCCACCATTGTGCACAAGGCGCTGGGGGCCGTCGTAAAGTAAACGGCATGTCTTCTCACGCAGAATCTGACGGCAATGAAAATGAGGTACCTTACGGTAGCTCCAAAGCCAATAAGGGCACGCCAATGTGGTTGCTCGCCGCAATTGCGGTTTTCGGTGTCGCGTGGGGTGGCAATGAATTCACGCCACTGATGGTGATGTACCGCGAAAACGCCGACCTGGCGCCAGTGTTCATTGACCTTCTATTGCTGGTCTACGCCCTCGGCATCGCACCGGCGCTGCTGATTTCTGGCCCGATCTCGGACCGTATCGGCCGCAAGCCGGTGATGCTCACCGCGCCAGTGCTCTCGATCCTGGGGTCGACCCTTATCGCGCTAGGCGAGACCACCGCCCCGCTCATCCTCACTGGTCGCTTCATCTCGGGCTTGGCAGTCGGCATTGTCATGGCCGTGGGCGGCTCGTGGGTAAAGGAGCTTTCCGATCCGCGCTTTGACCCCAAGGCCACCTCCACCTCGGGCGCGAAACGTCAGTCCATGGCCCTGACCCTGGGCTTTGGTCTGGGTGCAGGTATTGCCGGCACGCTGGCGCAGTTCGCACCGCTGCCGGGGAAGTTGGCTTATATCATCCATATCCTGATTTCTATCCCGACAATCTTCGGTCTTTTGGCTGTGCCGGAGACTCGCCAGTCGCCGCATCTGGGCGGCAGCAACGCTCCGCGAGAGACGGTCTGGGAGTCCCTACGCACCCCATCGGTAACTAACCGTCGCTTCCTGCTGGTCGCCGCGATGGGAGCGCCGTGGGTCTTCGGTGCAGCCGGTGTCGCCTACGCAATCATTCCGTCGCTGCTGCAAGAGCATGTTTCCCAGCCGGTGTTCTACTCCGCAATGGTCACACTGTTTGCGCTGCTCTGTGGTTTTGGTATTCAGCAGATTGGCCCACGCTTTGTGACCGAGTACAACGCCCGCGGTTCGCTAATCGCAATCGGCATTGTCGTTATCGGTATGGGAATGGCCGCATGGATGTCCACCAACCCCACTGCAGTGACGGCATTTATTGCAGCGCTGGTGTTGGGCACCGGTTACGGCCTGTCCATGTTTACCGGCCTCAACGAGGTACAGCGCATCGCCGGCCCACGCGATATGGCCGGGCTGACCGGTATCTTCTACTGCCTGACTTACATCGGCTTCGCGTTCCCGGCAATTCTGACCAAGCTATCCGAGTCCATCTCCTGGATGACCTACCCGGTCATGCTCGGTGGCGGTATGGTCATCGCCATCCTGATGGGCGCGGTTATTTTCTTCAATTCCACTGTCAATCTGCCACAGCGCGGTGAGTAATCTCCCGTTCCTCGGAAAGCTAATCAACCCCGTCAATGTGAGGTTGGCACACGTATAAGCGGTTTTCCTTACCGAGCGCCTATAGTTTTTCCTATGGAGAAGCACAAGAACGAATCACCGGCCACCGAGATGACAGTATCGTCGGCAAGCGAGAAACCACGCGCGCTGGTGACGGGCGGTGCGGGATTTATCGGTTCGACGCTGGTTGACCGGCTACTGGCTGAAGGGTACGCGGTCACTGCGCTGGACGATCTCTCCCACGGAAAGCTGGAAAACCTTCAGCAGGCATCGCTTAACGACGACTTTGAGTTCATAACCGCCGATGTGCTGGAGGTGGACTGGGACGAGCTGCTCGGGCAAAACCGCCCGGAGGTTATTTTCCACCTCGCAGCGCAGATTGATGTGCGGATTTCCGTGGCCGACCCGGTGCGGGATGCGACGCTGAACATCATTGGCACAATCAAACTTGCAGATGCGGCCCGAAAGCACGGTGTCCGCAAGGTTGTATTTACATCTTCGGGCGGTTCCATCTACGGCACGCCGGAAGAGCTTCCGGTGTCGGAAAGCGTGCCGGTCAATCCGATGAGCCCCTATGCCGCTTCTAAAGCGACGGGCGAGCTGTACTTGAATATGTTCCGCAATCTTTACGGGCTCGAATGCTCGCACATCGCGCCGGCGAATGTGTACGGTCCGCGGCAGGATCCGCACGGCGAGGCCGGTGTGGTGGCTATTTTCGCTCAGCGACTGCTAGCGGGAGAGCCAACCAAGGTATTCGGTGACGGAGGAAATACCCGCGACTATGTCTATGTCGACGATGTGGTGGATGCTTTCTACCGCGCATCCGGCGAGGTCGGTGGTGGAATGCGCTTTAATATTGGCACCGGTGTAGAAACCTCGGATCGGCAGCTGCACTCGTTGGTGGCGCAGGCTGCGCATGCCGAGGATAATCCGGAGTTTGCACCACCGCGCACTGGCGATGTGGCGCGGTCGGCGTTAGACCCCACGCGGGCGCGTGAGGTACTCGGCTGGAAACCAGCTATGAGTATTCAGGAGGGTGTTGCCCGTACCGTGGAGTACTTCCGGAATCAGGGCTAGCGCAGCTTACGCGGGCGGCTTCGTGCACTCGCCCGCGTAAGTTAGCAGCGAGTCAGCCAGGTTACTTGCCAGCTTCCTCCATGCGCTTGGCGTGGATGAGAGCCAGCTCGATATTGTCCTCGAACACATCGACAGGCTGCGCGCCTGAGACGAACTGAGTTCCAACGAGGAAGCCCGGAGTACCGGAAATGCCCAGCATGGAACCGAACTGAGTGGCATTCTTGACTGCCTCGGTCCACTTGCCGTCCTTAAGCTCCTTTTCAAAGCGCTCTATGTCCGGCACACCGGCCTCACGAGCGACGGCAATCAGTTCCTTTTCAGTGAACTCCGGGTGGCCCTGGCCCTTCTCGCCGGCCTTCTTAAACAGCGCACGGGAGAATTCCCAGAACTTGCCCTGAGCTGCCGCGGCACGGCCGGCCTCAGCGTCCTTGATGGCCTTCTCGCCATTGATGGCCATGTCGTTCCACTCCAGGCGGACCAGTCCCTCATTGACGTACTTTTCCACGAGGGCAGGCTCGGTTTCGTTTGTGAACTTCGCGCAGAACGGGCATTCGAAGTCCGAGTAGATCGAGATTACGACCGGCGCATCCACTGCACCGAGAGCAAAAGGGTCATTTTCATTGCGGCGATGGACATTGTCCATATCCTCCGGGGACTTCAGCTGTGCTCCCGCCTTGGGTCCGTAGATGCTGGCGTCGAAAGAGCCATTCGGGCCAGGCACTGGCGCGATTTCACCCTTCCCCGCCTCAGCACCAGCCATGTTGACGGTGCTGACGCCGTTGAAGCTAGCCGAACGCGAACCAGCGACGAAGCCCGCTGCGCCGACAACAATCAACGCGACGACAGCTAGCGCCCATGCGGCGTTCGGAATCGAGTACCACGACTTGGTTTTTCCATCACTGTCGGCAGACCAGGACTCCAAGTCCTGCTCAGTGGGTACCGGCTGAGAAGCCTGCTGGGGTTCCTGCTGTGTCCCCTGCGGCGCTGCGTCTGCCGAGGGCTGCTGCGAATCGCCGCTATGGTCAGCGGCGGCGTTGTCTTTATTTTCTTCGCTCATGGCTTCTATGGAACCACAGCCTCAGATTCACATGCGCTTAGCGTGCCGATTAGTCGGACGGAGCGTTGTTCTCGGCGTTCGTCGCGCTGTCTTTTTGGCTGCTGTTCTGGCTGCCCGAAATCACAATTTCTTCTTCCGGACGCACAGCGGTCTTCAAGGCCACTGCACGAGCCAGTCGCGCGTAGCGTAGCTCCTGTTCGCGGAAGCGAATGTAGGACGACACCGTGGTAAACACGAACGCCAACACCAGTACGTAGAGCAGCAAATCGGTGCCCCGGGTCACACCAATCCAGTTGGCCACCACGGTCAGATCGTCGGGACGCACGATTGCCCACAGACACGCGATTACGAAAACGACGAATCCCAGTTTCACGCCCGCCTTGGCGCGCGCTTTACGACGGTTAGCGACGAAGTAAGCCACCAGGCCCACCATCGCCAGCAGCAAAATAATTTGAACGATGGATGCGGTCATGGCAGCCTCTTCGAAATCAGGGAGTCGGCAAGGATATTGACACCGTTGAACAAGGATTGCCCTTTGGACATGGAGTATTCCGTGTAGAGGATATCCACCGGCTGCTCAGCGGTACGCCAGCCTCTGCTGTCCATGACCTCGACAAATTCGGAGGCATGGCTCATGCCGTTCATGCGCAGGTTCAGTTGCTCTGCCACCGTGCGGTTGAAGGCGCGCAGGCCGTTGTGGGCGTCGGTAAGCCCGAGTCGGCGCGTGCGTGGTGACAACATGACTACCGTCTTGAGGACAATTCGCTTAATCAGCGGCACCTGGTCATCCTCGGCGCGAGGGCGGCCGAAACGGGTTCCCACAATGATGTCGATTGGTTCGGTGCGCAGTCGCTGCACCATAGCGACGACGTCCTTGACCTGGTGCTGGCCATCGGCGTCGAAGGTGACAAAGTACTTCGATCCAGCCTGCGCGCGAGCGTATTCCACGCCGGTCTGGATAGCGGCACCTTGACCCAAATTGACAGGGTGGTTGACCAGGTGAGCGCCGGCCCTGTGGATCTCCAGGCTGGAGTTATCCGAAGAGCCGTCGTTGACCGCGACAATGTTGGGGAAGGTCTCGCGAGCGTGCTCGAGAACCTCACGAATAACCTGGCCCTCGTTGTAGCACGGCACAATCAGCCAGGTGTCCGAGAAATCCATGTTGTCAGTCATCGTTCCGAAGCCTACCGCACAAACAATCGTCGATATGCGCGTGACATGAGCTGAGTTGGCAAAAGTCGGAAAAGTGTCCGCACCGCCAAGTTAAACGCCGCCCGCGGCCAGGAAATCAGCCCCGCATCTACCAGCGTGCGCTGGAGCTGGCCCTCGCCGCGGATGATGCCGCGAGAGGTCCGTCGCTCGAACATGCCGTCGGCGCGGAAGTACACCAGCGGCTCGGGCAGATTCTCAAACTTCGCGCCGGCGGCCATTAGTCGTACCCAAAGGTCATAGTCTTCCATCAGGCGAATGTCGCGATACCCGCCGACTTCACGCACCTTCGCTGTTCGCAGCATCGAAGAGGGGTTATTTACAGGCGAATTGATCTTGATATAACGCGCAATCTCGGCGTGCGTCTGTGGCAGAGTTCGCACGCGCACTACGTTGTCCGGCGTGCCCTCGAACTCTGCCATCGCACTGCCCAACACATCCAACTCCGGTTTAGCGGCCAGCGCTGCCCACTGTTTTTCAAAGCGGTCCGCACGCGCAATATCGTCCGCATCCAGTCGTGCCACCCATGGTGTTTCCACCAGCTGAAGACCCGCCTGCGACGCCACTCCAGAGCCGCCATTTTCCGCACACCGCAGCACCGTCATCTCCGAATGCGCCTGCTCATGCTTGACGACGACCCGGTCGAGTTCCTGTCCAATGGGGCCATCGATGACCACGATGACGTGCGCGGCCGGACGCGTCTGGCCCCACAGCGATTGCAGTGCAGCATCGAGCTGGTCAGGGGCGACGCGGTGGTAAACGGTCATGAGAACCGTGAGGTTAGTGATGGTGGACATGTGAGTGTCGAGCCTCGGGTTTTACAGGGGGATTTGGACGGTTTTGGGGGGCATTGGATGCGGATGGTGCTATTCCACCGCAAAAGCTTCCGACACAGCTGACCTGGCAGCACGCGGGGAAAGCTTGCGCAGCGCAAGCAGATGAATGGCAACACCTACCGCAGAGCCTACGGCGATAGCTGCGACCGTGCGTACCGACAGGTGCCCAGGGAGGAAAAGAATGGCAACGGCAATTGTGGTCGCTGCCAACCAACCGATCAGATACATATGGTGCTTTTCCACTGCCAACGTGACCGAGCCTGTAATCATCAACATGGCGGTTAACGTCGCACCGAGCGTCAGCGCTGCGAGGACCGGCCCGGACACGTGGTAGCTATCGTCCAGGATGAGAGTCATAATCCACGGCCCAATGAGCCATGCCAGGCCCGCCCCGAAGGTTCCGAAAGCAGCCAGCGCTCCCAGCGGCTTGGCCAACGCTGCCAGCACGCCCTCGGAGCGGTGCCGGACAAAGCTAACAATGATGGCGTTTTGGAACTTCTCCAGGGGCATGAGCAGCGGAGCGCGAGTCAGCGTTACGGCGTAGGCGATACCCGCAATGGTCACCGCTGCGGTGAAGTTGTTGGCATGCGGCGGGGTAAGCGATTCGGCTATCCCGGCGCCAGTGGTGACCGCTTCGCCGGCAATCTTGACGATTGTCGGAAAACCTGTGACCAACACAGCAGATGCGCCGGATGCGCCCATGGCCGTGACCATGAGAGTGATGAAGCGGCGCACCGGGACGTCGGCACGCGCGAACATGACCGAGCGGGTTGCCGAGGAAAACAGTGCGAGAATAAGCCAACTGACAGTGCCGAACACCGTGATAATCAACCAGGCCAGCAGGCCCCAGCCGAAGTACCAGGCGATGAGTGCCAGCGCCACGCGCACGAGAATGTCGATCATGATTAGTGCAGCGTAAGGGCCCCACAGTTGGCGGCCGCTGAGCAGACCCGAGGTGGTTGCCTGCATGGAGTACAGCGCCAGACCAAAAGCCATAAGCAGAATTGCAGTGCCGGCGTCATCCTGCACGACTAGTGGGGCCCACAGCGGACCCGTCACTGCCATGGTGATGAAAGTAACTGCGGCGACGCCCAGGGAAACTGTGATGGGACGAGCGCCGAGAGTTTGACCCGCTTCCGAGGCTCCCTGCCCCTGCTGCCAATCCTGCTCATGATCTTGCTCCCGCTCCCGTGATTCCGCAGCACCGATTGCGCGCGTGGTCTCCTGCATCAGCCCGCCGAGAACACCCGTGAGTGCGAAGAAAAGCCCCCAGAACGCCACGAACTGCAGATTTACTGCATTGGGAAGTGCGCGGGCCGAGATAATCAGCACCGCGAAGCTGCCTATCGCGGCGACAATCGTGGCCAGCGACAACCATTTGAAACCGGACATTGACGTGCCTCTAGCTCTCTAGTCCTTGGCCTTCGAGTAGCCGAGCTTTGCAAACTGAGCAGCCAGCTTCTCGTCCACGATTGGAGCACCATTATCGTCGATGCCCTGATCGGCGGGGGAGCGCGTCGGATCAGCGGGGAAGTCCGGCAAGGAGCTGCGTGAAAGCCAGGAATCAAAGATGACATCCAGGTGCGAGGTGGTGATGCCACGCTCACGGCACACGCGGTTGGCCAGTGCGCGGAAGTCAACTGCGTCGACCACACTGTGGCGGTTAGTGGTGGTCCACTTGCGCACCAGGTCGAAGAACACCTCGTCGCCTAGCAGCAGGCGCAGAGCGTGCACAGTCAGCGCGCCGCGCTTATACAGACGGTCGTCGAACATCAGCTTTGGCCCTGGGTTGGCGATGACGATGTCCTGGTCCTCCTCAAGCAGATCCAAGTAGTGCTTGCGGGCGTGCACATCAGCGCTAGCACCGCCGCTGACCTCGGACCACACCCACTCGGAGTAGCAGGCAAAGCCCTCGTTGAGCCAGATATCGCGCCACTGCGAAATGCCAACGCTGTTGCCGAACCACTGGTGCGACAGCTCGTGGGCAATCAGTCGATTCCACGTGTCCTTGCCGTCGGCGTGGTTGGCACCGAAGATGGACAGCCCCTGTGCCTCAATGGGAATCTCCAGGTCATCCTCGCAAATGACCACCTGGTAAGCGCGGAAGGGGTAAGGACCAAAGAGTTTGGCGAACTCATCGAGCATGCGCCCCTGATCGCGGAAGTCATGGCGAGCATTGGCCACCAGCTCAGAAGGCACCCAGGCCACCACGGTCGAGGTCTGGCACGGCAGCTCGACCTTCTTAAACTGGCCGACATTGATGGTGGCCAGGTAAGAGGCCATGGGCTCCTCGGTGACAAACCGCCAGCGGCGGCGCGATCCGCCTACGTTCACCGGAGCGTCGGCAAGCCCTGGTGCGACGACCTCATAAGGAGAGTCGGTGACCATCGTGAACTCGTAGAATGCCTTGACCTCGGGATCGTCATCGCAGGGGTACCACGACGCCGCGCCCACCGGCTGCGATGCCACGAGCGCACCGTTTTCCAATTCCTCCCAGCCAATTTCGCCCCACTTCGAGCGCACCGGACGTGGCGTGCCCGAGTAAGTGACAATCAGCCGCAGCGTCTCGTCGGGAGCCAACTCGCGGTCAAAGGTGGCGCGCAGCTTACGACCCGAATGGCGCCAGCGCTTCACATCGATTGAGTGAGCCTGCGAATCGGAAATCGCATCCACCGAATCGACCCCCAGCGCATCCGCAAAGTCGAGCGTGATGTGCGAGGTCCAGGCGTTGATCTCGATATGCAGAGTCGCCGTCGCCTTCAGACGATTCGGCCCGACCCGATAGTCGAGGTCCAGCTCGTATTTGTTCACCCGGAAACCCAGGTTGAACGCGATACCGGTATATGGATTAGTGAAATCAGCGCTACTCACGGCTGTTACCTTACTTCAGCTTGTTCCACAGCCACGTAGATATGAGTGCCTCGACGAACGCGACCTGCGAATTATCCGCCGCGCCCGCGTGACCGCCCTCTGTGTTTTCGTGATAGTCCACCGGCTGTCCCGCCTCTTCCAGCAGCCACGCCAGGCTCCGCGCATGCGCCGGGTGGACACGGTCGTCCCTGGTAGAAGTCGTAATCAACGTTGGCGGGTAGGCGCGCTGCTCTCGCTTGACGACGCGCTGAACCGGCGAATACTGCGCAATCGCAGCCCGCTCGGTGGGGTCGTCCGGGTTTCCATACTCGGCCATCCACGAGGCTCCCGCGGACAGCCTGTGGTAGCGCATCATGTCCGCCAGCGGCACCTGGGACACCACTGCGCCCACTAACTCCGGGTAAGAGGTGAGGCAGACAGCGGTTAGCAGCCCGCCATTGGAACCGCCGCGCACACCCAACTGTTCGCGCGTGCAGTAGCCGCGTTCAACCAGGTCGCGCAGCACGGCCTGATGATCCTCATACACCCTCATCCGCTCAGTCTTTACCACCGAGGAGTGCCAGGCCGGCCCGAATTCGCCACCGCCACGCAGGTTGGCCTCCACGAAGTAACCGCCGCGCTCGAGCCAGGTCAGGCCACGGATCGCCGAGTACTGCGGGACCAGCGAGACCTCGAAACCGCCGTAGGCGTGCACGAGGGTTGGGGCTGGGTTCGGAGTGGGTGTATCTGTGCTTGCCTCCGCGCCTGAGCCAGCGTTTGCGCCAGCGCCCGCCTCCGCGCCGAAGCGGCCGGTGATGCGATACGGAATGCGCGTGCCATCGGCTGAGGTCGCCCAGTGCTGCCGCGTCTCCATCCCCGCACTGTCGAAGAGCGCCGGAGCACGTCGCACTTGCCTGAGCGGGCTGCCGACTTGCCCGTACCAGAGGGTTGCCGGCTGCGTTGCCGAGGTCGACACCAACCAGATCTCATCGTCGCGTTCAGAGGCAGTATCAATAACGCTCACAGTGGCCTGCGCAGGTAACTCGCCGAAAGCATCCACCGGCTTCCATGAGCCCTCCCGCAAAACGACCAACTTCGTTGCGACATCCTCCAGCAATGTCAACACCAGGAAGTTCTTCGTCCACGCAAGCTGCTGGAACGACGTGTGCGCATCAGGGGTGAAAATCACCTCCACCTCACGCGAGCCCGCCAGCCACTTTTCTAGCTCCACAACGGCCACGCCACCAGCCGGAATGCCATTGAACTCCGTGCGCGGCATCAGCACCAACCACTGCCTATGGACACTCGTCCGACAGTCCTGCGGTACCTCTAGAATCTGCAGGGAAAAGTCCCCGTTTTGCTGCACCGCCAACTTGCCCGAACGCCCCGCCGCGACAAACCGCTGCGAGTTATAAAAATCATGCGCACGCTCGACAAAAAGCCGCTCGAAGCCCTCCGTCGCGTCGAACCAGCCGCCTACGGCCACATCATCACTGTGGCCCGAGAAAATCACATCCGCGCTTGACGACGGCGTGCCGCGCCGCCACCTACGAACCTGCCGCGGGTAGCCCGAATCCGTCAGTGACCCCGGACCAAAGTCACTGCCAACGAGAATCTCGTCACGGCCCAACCAACAGACATCGGACTTCGCCTCCGGGAGGTAGAACGGCTCATCGTCGACAAAAGTGCAGTTGACGAGGTCAAACTCCCGCACCACGGTGGCATCGGCGCCGCCGCGAGAGAGCATAATCAAGGCGCGGTCATAATCCGGATAACGGCACACCGTGCCCTTCCAGACCCAGTTTTCTCCCTCGGCTTTCGCCAGCTCATCGAGGTCAACCAGCACTTCCCACTCGGTTGCCTGCGGATCTTCCTGGCCAGCCAGATAGCTCTGCAACGAGGTGCGCCGCCACAGGCCCCGCGGATGCCCGGCATCCCGCCAGAAGTTATAGAGGTACTCGCCGCGCCGCACCGGATACGCGATCCGGGCATCGGTGTTGAGCGCAGTCAGGATGCGTTGTTCCAGGTTGGTGCGGTTGCGCGGGTCGTCGGAAAGCGAATCGACGCCTGCGACGGTGGCCTCCGACTGCGCGCGAGCCCACGTCAGCGCCTGGGAGCCGTCGATATCGTCCAGCCAATCGGGGACAAGGTCAGTGGAGAGGAAGGAGAAATCGTTGCCCAAGTCGGTGTCCGTGTCGGTGCCCATGCCCACCACCGTAGCCGACCGCAGTAGGTAAAACCGGGACTCGCGCGTGAAGTAAAGACAAGTCGTGCGTAGACTTGTGCACGTGGCTGAACATTTTGATCTTGTAGTACTCGGCGGCGGTCCTGGCGGATACGTCGCAGCAATCCGTGCATCCCAGCTGGGTCTGAAGACCGCTGTGGTGGAGAAGCAATACTGGGGCGGAGTCTGCCTCAATGTTGGCTGTATTCCATCCAAGTCTCTGTTGAAGAACGCCGAGGTGGCGCACATTTTCAACCATGAGGCTAAGACCTTCGGCATCTCCGGCGATGTCTCCTTTGACTTCGGTGCCGCACACGCGCGTTCGCGCAAGGTGTCCGCGGGCATCGTCAAGGGTGTCCATTTCCTGATGAAGAAGAACAAGATCACCGAAATCAACGGTTTCGGTGAATTCACTGGCCCGACCTCCATGGCCATCACTGATGGCGATGACAAGGGCAAGGAAATTACCTTCGACAAGGCGATTATTGCGACCGGCTCCGTCGTCCGTTCTCTGCCGGGTGTTGAGGTCGGCGGCAACATCGTTTCCTACGAAGAGCAGATTCTCTCCGACGAGCTGCCGGACTCCATGGTCATCGTCGGCGCTGGCGCCATCGGTATGGAGTTCGCGTACGTCTTGGCTAACTACGGCGTGGATGTCACCATCGTCGAGTTCATGGACAACGTTCTGCCGAACGAGGACGCAGACGTCTCCAAGGTTATTGCCAAGGAATACAAGAAGCTGGGCGTCAAGCTCATGACCGGGCACAAGACCACCTCCATCGTGGACAACGGCGACTCGGTTGAGGTCAAGGTGGAGGCCAAGGATGGCGGAGACGAGCAGACTCTGACCGTCGACCGCGTTATGGTCTCCATCGGTTTCGCACCGCGCACCGAGGGCATCGGCCTGGACAAGGCCGGTGTTGAGCTGGGCGAGCGCGGCGAGATTGTCATCGACGAGTACATGCGCACTAACGTCGACAACATCTACGCCATCGGTGACGTCACCATGAAGCTGCAGCTGGCACACGTCGCTGAGGCACAGGGCGTTATCGCAGCTGAGCACATGGCGGGACACGAGACCGAGACCATCCCGGACTACAACATGATGCCGCGCGCAACCTTCTGTAACCCGCAGGTTGGTTCCTTCGGTAAGACCGAGGCGCAGGCCAAGAAGTGGGCAGAGGAGAACGGTCGCGAGATTAAGGTCTCCACCTTCCCGTTCTCTGCAAACGGTAAGGCACAGGGCCTGGCGGAGCCGGCTGGTTTCGTGAAGCTCATTGCAGATGCCGAATACGGCGAGCTGCTGGGTGGCCACATGGTGGGCGCCAATGTTTCCGAGCTCATGCCGCAGCTGGTCCTGGCTGAGAAGTACGAGCTGACCACTGAGGAAATCGGCCGTGCCGTCCACATTCACCCGACTATGTCCGAGGCCATGAAGGAAGCAGCCGAGGGCGTTATGGGCAAGATGATCAACCTGTAAGGGGTTGTGGCGCTGGCTCTGGCTTCGCTGGGGCCAGTCTTCGCTGGTCCCAGGCCTTCACTGGGCTGGACCTGGCTCAGACATTCACAAGTTAGTGCCCAGGTTTATAGCAGTTTGACCGAGAAATTCGGCACAAAAGTGCTATAAGCCTGGGCACTTTCTTTTTGGGCCTTTCTTTTTGGGCATTTCCCGCCCCCCAATCCCACCGCCAACCCAGCCCGTCGCCAACCAAGCCCAAGCCGCAGGCCGGTCCTGCGCCCGTCGTAAAGCGAATTAGTACGGTGAGACGGTGGAGCGGTGCATGTTGATGTCGATATCCCGATGAATCGGCGGGAACGCGCGCTGCGGACATGCCTCGCGGGAGCAGACCCTGCAGCCGGCGCCAATCGGAGTGGCTGCGTCGAGGTCCGCGAGATCGAGTCCGTCGGCGTACACGGTGCGCTCAGCGTGCCGGGCCTCACAGCCCAAACCGATGGCAAAAACCTTACCTGGCTTGCCGAAACGTGCCGCGTGATGCTCCACAGTCCGCGAAATCCACATGTAGGGCCGACCGTCCGGCATGAGTGCGACCTGCCGCATGACTTTGCCGGGGTAGGAGAAAGTCTCGTAGACGTTCCACAGCGGGCAGGTACCGCCCGAATGCGTGAAGTGGAAGCCCGTGGCGGATTGGCGTTTGGACATGTTACCCGCGCGGTCGACGCGCACGAATGTCCACGGAATGCCGCGCAAGCTGGGACGTTGCATCGTGGACAGTCGGTGGCAGATGGTCTCGTAGCCGACCCCATACGTGCGTGACAGTAACTCGATGTCGTAGCGTTTCGACTCCGCCATCGCATGGAACGCCTCATACGGCAGAATCAGCGCCGCAGCGTAGTACGTCGCGACACCGCGCTGTGCCAGCTTCCGCGACTCTTCCGACATGAAATGCCCGGACGCGACAGCCTCGGAAATGGTCTCGCCCTGCTCCAAAAACCCCAGCTCCGTGGCCATGCGGAAGGCCCGCTGCCCCGGCGAGAGGTGCCGCGCGAGGTAGAGCGTCTTCGTCCGCCGATCAAGGCTGTGCTGCACATCGCCTAACGACGATTCCAGCGCAATCCGAATCCCATGGTCGTTGGACAGCCTGTCGGCCAGCACAGAGACCACATCGGTGGTCTCGTCGGTGATGCGCAGCTCGCGAGCCAGCTCCTCGGAGGCGGTGTCTACCGAAGCGATGTAGTTCTGGCGGGCATAGAAGTAGTCGCGGACTTCCTCGTGTGGCATGGTCAGCGCCTGTGAGCCGGAGGCGGTGTCGGTGCTGTTGCCGAAGTTGCGCTCCTCGGTGGCCAGAGAGAGTTTGTCCGTGACGTTGCGGTAGCGGCGGTGGATATCCACCATGATGCGGGCGATGTCGGGATGGTCGCGAACCATTTCCGAGATCTCCTGCAGGTCCATGGGGGACTTAGCGATCTCCTTGTCCATCACCACGTCCTGAACCTCAGCGAGGAGGCGAGAATCGTCATCGCGGGAGAAGAAAGTCGCGTCAACGCCGAATGTGTCCGTGATGCGGAGCAGCACGGGCACAGTCAGCGGGCGGACGTCGTGCTCAATCTGGTTGACGTAACTAGCCGAGAGGCCCAACGCCTGCGCGAGCGCAGCCTGGCTGAGGTCGCGCTCGCGGCGTAGCTGGCGGAGGCGGGATCCGACATAGGTTTTCGACATACTGCCCAGCATATCGCGGGCTTTGCTGAACTTGTGTAGAAAACCGTTGCAACCTTTGCTTGCGTGTGTAGGTGCTGAGGTTCTCAGGCACGCTTAGTTGCCGGAGGTCGGAAACTCGAACTTCGGCAGGCCAGGCGAGCTCAAGGAATCAAAGAAGCTAGGTTGCGTGTTGACCAAAATTTGGCGTGGTTCCGACTTTGCGTCACCACGGGCTGCGGTGACGGAGACAGTGCCCGGGACAGCCGGTAGGAATCCGAGGTTGCATGAGAACGCACCCTCGTCGTCGGTCTTAGCTACGCAGCGGGCGCCGCCAGGGCCCAGTGCTTCGATAGTGGTGCCCGGCTCAGCCTTTCCGCTGATGACTGTTTGTGCCTTGGCAAAAGCGTTGGCGGGTTCGGCCTTTAGCTCCGAGGGAGCCTCGGGCGGGGCGACGGTAACGGTGATGGACTTGGCGGCCGAGCTGCTGCCGAGGATCTCAGCGGAGTCCTCGAGGACTGCCTTGACTTCGAAGTTTCCGGTGTTGGTTGGGGTCCAATCGCACGTGGCTGTGCCGGTGATGGCAGCGATATCGGCAGTGCAGAGGGTGCGGCTGCCACTGACGAAGCTCACCTTCTTACCTGCCAGGGAAGGAGCGTCCACGCCGTCGTTTGCACTGGCAGTAACCTTTGCTTTCAAGGTGAGCGGGCGATCCACCACTGCTGTGTCCGGAGTGTCAACCAGCTCTACGGACGTGCGGACGCGGTTAGCGTCGACAACGGTAATTCCTGGGCCGCCATTGAACTTGTCACTGCCGTAGGTCTTTGAGCTCAGAAAGCTTCCGTACTTGTAGTAAAACCCAGAAGTGAGTTCCTTGCCCTGTGCGCATGCGTCACTCACCTTGTACTGCAGAGTAAACGTGTGCGGGGCGTCCTTGTTAAAGGTCCAGTAGCCGGAGGCATCATTGGACTTGATGGCGGTGGCACCTGGCGTAGCAGTCACTTTGTCCTCGGGGAGTGTGATTGCGGAAGCGTTGCCGATCTGGAGTGTTGCAGAACCCGACTGGTACTCGAGGCAGGAGTCTACGTTGTTCTTCCAGTCGTAGATGTAGTCATTTCCAGAGGTTGTGGTGAAGGTTTGAGCGTAGGTGATGATTTCACCTGGAGCCGGTGTCGTGTTGCTGACAGTGCGGCTGTAAATGGACTGGCTGTCGGTATGGGTCGCAGTTGCGCTGTCTGCCATAGCAGCCGGAGCAGACAAGAGGGCAAATGCGGAGGCACAGGCTACTGCCGTGGTGATGCGCAGGGTCTTGCGAGAGGTCATGGCATTGCTTTCTATCGAAAGGGTCGTACGTCTGTCCGCTGAGCGGTCACTCAAGGACAGTTACCTGGAGAAGGGACCGGGAGATCTGAGGAGACCCGGGCAGCGGAACTACTCTGAGGCCTCGGCCTCGGTACCGGCAGTTTCTGCTGCCGGTACTGTTTCGGGGTTATCAGGGGCCTGTGAGCCTGGGCTCTGGAAGCCCGGGCTCTGCGGCGATGGCAGGCCTGGGGAGCCGAAGAATGCGCTGCCTGGTGTGCGAGTTCCCTCCTCGTAACCGGTGAAAGCGTATGCGGCATTACTCTCATCGGTGCACATGATGAAGGCGGCAGCATCGAAATCCGTGCGCGGACCTGAGCTCGGGTTGTTCAGATAGACGGAGAAGTCGTGAGTTGCACCAGGCTCAATGGTGAACGCGTCAATCAGACCTGCGTGACCCTTCACACGCTCAGTGGAGTAGTCCTTTGCAATCTGGTTGCGCTGGGCATTCGGGTCGCCAAGCAGTCCACCGAGTCCCTGTAGGAGCGGTCCGAGCATTCCCAGGTCCAGCTGTCCCAGCGGAATGTTGCCAATGATGGGGATGCCACCGATCTGGATTGGCACCTTGGGCAGTTCGCGGAAGGTGTTCTTGCGGTAATAATCCTCAGACTCCGCCACCAGTTTTGACGTGGTGACGTCGCCTGCGACCTTGCCGGAGCCACGTGGGCCAGCACAGGTGAACTTCTTATCTGAGGCGTTGGTGACCTTTCCGGAAATTTCAGTTGCGGCAGCATCAGCTACATCCACGGTAACGGTCAGCAGCTTCGTGTCAGTGTGCACGACAATCGAGGATTGATCCGCGCCGGGCACGACATTGCTGTGGGTATCTGCAAGAGCGGGAGTGGTGGAAAGCAGAGTAACGGTGGCGGCTAGAGCCACTGCAGGAGTGGCGGCCTTAGCTACACGAGATAGAGAGAAAGTCATGGAATCCAGGTCCTTAGAGGCGAAGGGATAAGGGGCCGGGGAGGGGGCGTCGTAAAGCGGTGGTTTACTACGACATCTTTAGTGAGGGAGACGGGAGGCCAGGCGAGCCGAGTGAACCGCCGAAGCCGCCGACCCTGGGAGCCTTGCCGGATTCGTAGCCCGCGAAGACGTACTGCTGCTTATGCGGATCATCGTTGTCCGTGCAGTAGACGAGAGCGGCGGCCTCGAAATCTGTTCGCTCGCCAGAACCTGGCTTATTCAGAACGACTTCGTGAGTGGAAGTGTCGAAAGGCTTGAGCTCGAAGACGGGAATCTCGCCAGTATGGCCGGCCAACTTTGCCTGCTCCCAGGCGCGGAAAAGCTGCGCGCGAGTGTTCAGCTGCTTGCCCAGGGCGGAGCCCAGCAGCCCGTCCGGAACAAATTCCAACAGTCCGTTGGTGGGGATGACACCCAGGAGAGGTACGTTGATGCCATCGGAAGGGACATTTGGCCAGGTGCGGTAGTAATCCACAGCCTGCGCGACGATTTCGGCTTCAGTCACCGTGTTAGGCAGTTGAGCTGGCTTCTTCGCATCGGTAGAAACACCCGGAGCGAAACAGGAGAAGTTGCTGTCGTAGTTGTTCTTAATTTCGACGGTGACGGTGTCTTCACCCTTGTTTTCCCCGACAATGACCTGGATTCGTGGGCTGTCGGTGACGACAACGTTGCCGTCAGACGATGCGCCGGGCAGAAGGCTGTTCATATCCTGCGCCGAGGCTACGGAGGCGGATCCGAAAACTACGGCAGTAGCTACTGCAATGACAGTGGCGGGCCTGACTGAGTTCTTGGAGGAAAGCGTACTGGACATGCGTGAGAAGAGTCCGGATTTCATAAACGTATCTTTCGTGGAGAAGTGAATATTCCCCGTGGCAACCACGCGCAACTGAAATCCCGAAGGGTTGGCGAGGAAGGATTGAAAAGCTCCGAAAACTATCCACGGGGGCATGGGATACGCACAGGAAGCTGTACCCATGACCACAAAGGGTGATACGGATGTTACCAGTGTGACTACTGTGACACATGTTGTAAAAATGCCACGGGGGTAACCACATTAATCCAGGTGGGAAGGCATTTATGAAATCAGATGCATTGCGGGGTAGCTGGCAATAGTCAAGCTCGTTGAAAGGTTGCACGCTTCACGACGGCCCGGAGTCGACACGTCGATGAACACACAAAAACACCCAGCGAGGGCTGCAAGTGCAACCCTCGCTGGGTGTTGAAGTTAGGTCCTTGACCTAAGCCCTAAGCCGAGTGACTTAGAACTGACCCTCCTCGGTGGAGCCCTTCAGGGCGGTGGTGGAGGAGTTCGGGTCGACGGTGGTGGCGATGCGGTCGAAGTAGCCAGCGCCAACCTCGCGCTGGTGCTTGACAGCGGTGAAGCCGCGCTTCTCGGCAGCCTCGAACTCGCGGTTCTGCAGGTCGACGAATGCGGACATCTGCTCGCGAGCGTAGCCGTAAGCCAGGTCGAACATGCCGTAGTTCAGAGCGTGGAAGCCAGCCAGGGTGATGAACTGGAACTTGAAGCCCATCTTGCCCAGCTCGTTCTGGAACTTGGCGATCTCGTCCTTCTCGAGGTGAGCGGACCAGTTGAAGGACGGGGAGCAGTTGTAAGCCAGGAGCTGGTCCGGGTACTCAGCCTTGACGCCCTCAGCGAACTTCTTAGCCAGCTCGAGGTCCGGAGTACCGGTCTCCATCCAGATCATGTCAGCGTACGGAGCGTAGGACTTTGCACGCTCAATGCACGGCTCCAGGCCGTTCTGGACGTGGTAGAAGCCCTCGGAGGTGCGGTCGCCGGTGATGAACTTCTGGTCGCGCTCATCAACATCGGAGGTGATGAGGGTAGCGGCCTCAGCGTCGGTGCGGGCGATGATGACGGTCGGGGTGTTGGAGACGTCAGCAGCCAGGCGAGCAGAGGTCAGGGTGCGGATGTGCTGCTGGGTCGGGATCAGGACCTTGCCGCCCAGGTGGCCACACTTCTTCTCAGAAGCGAGCTGGTCCTCCCAGTGGGTACCAGCGGCACCAGCGTTGATCATAGCCTTCTGCAGCTCGTAGACGTTCAGAGCGCCACCGAAGCCAGCCTCACCGTCAGCGACGATCGGCAGTAGCCAGTTGTCGACGGAGTCGTCGCCCTCGATACGAGCGATCTCGTCTGCGCGGAGCAGAGCGTTGTTGATGCGGCGAACGACGTTCGGCACAGAGTTAGCCGGGTACAGGGACTGGTCCGGGTAGGTGTGGCCGGAGAGGTTAGCGTCACCAGCAACCTGCCAACCGGAGAGGTAGACAGCCTTCAGGCCAGCGCGAGCCTGCTGAACGGCCATGTTACCGGTCAGTGCGCCCAGAGCGTTGATGTAGGAGTCGTCCTTAACGTTGACGCCTTCCCACAGGATCTCAGCGCCGCGGCGAGCGAGGGTGTTCTCCTCGACGACGGAGCCCTGGAGCTCAGCAACCTGCTCAGCGGTGTAGTCGCGGGTGATACCTTCCCAGCGCGGGTTCTCGTCCCAATCCTTCTGGATTTCGGCGGCGGTACGTGCCTTACCAACGTTAGACATAAACGGAGTCACTTCCTTTTGCTTGCTTTTTGAACTCCGGGTGCTGACTTAAGAACAATTCCGACAGAACCGATCTACAGGCTGACCCGATAGTGACCGCGGTGTCACGTGAATGCAGGGGGCGCTAGCAAAGTGCTGTACCCCTGCACACAAACACGCGAACAAAAACAATGTCCGCTTCCGCGTGCCATGCCTCACATTTTGGGGCATAGCGCTACGTTCGTCAAGCAGCTTCCGATGTGAATTCAAGTATGTAATACGGATAACACTTGTGAAGATTGCAAACATTGTGATGTGTAGCTTGGCTTTAACAATTTTCGCCTGTGACCGGCCGGTACATTTGTACTGTTAATTCCCTATGGCTGGCTCGCTAATAATGTTCCCCCCGCTTTGGGGTGATTTATATTTTGGTAATTATCAAAGCTGGCTGTTAACGGTGTTTGGGGTTTAGGGGGTGTTTCGCTACCCCCGAAATTATGGCCGTAAAAGTAGAAACGGGCTTCTAAATACACTGTCGTTACACCGTCAATACCCCGCCGGAGCATCCCTGGATAGTGGTCAGGGGCTCGGTTGTCATCTCGCTTTTATGGTCTGGTTTGAAGGTGGAGGCTGTAGCGACGCGATTGGTTGCTGGCCGTTCATACGCAGGTCGCAATAGTAAATGTCTGTGAGGCGCGACACTTTCCCATTGCATGTGGTGTTCCGTGGCTGGAGGAAAGAGTGCCGGGGATACTGCGGTCAATGTGGGTGGGGGAGGGCTGGTTGTGGCGTCAGGATTAAATGCCCGAATGGTCATCGGGGAGGGGGTGGGGTCTGTTCGCGGGGTGCTCGTCGTAAAGCGAATGAAATGGCAAATGTGAGCGGCGTTATACCGGGCTGGCGGTTGGCGGTTATGGAAAAAGACGGTTCATAAGTGCGCCGAATCACATACAGTAGGGGAACAACGCATCCAGTGTGAGCCGCTGACGTGGCCGTGACTGGATGGGCAAATTGCAATCAATAGTTTTGAGGAGAGCAATGGCACAGCGTATTTCGGCAGGTGGAATGCAGGTCGCGAAGGTTCTTTACGACTTCGTTAATGACACCGCACTCCCCGCCGCCGGCATTGAGGACAAGGACGCGTTCTGGAACGGCTTCGGTGACATTGTCGCTAAGTACACTCCGCGCAACCGCGAGCTGCTGGCCAAGCGCGATGAGCTGCAGGAAAAGCTCGACGCTTGGTACAAGGAACACCCGGGCGAGCAGAATCAGGATGAGTACGTCGCATTCCTGAAGGAAATTGGCTACCTCGTTGACAACCCGGGTGACTTCCAGGTCACCACCGCTAACGTCGACACCGAGATCACTTCCACCGCTGGCCCGCAGCTGGTTGTGCCGGTCCTCAACGCCCGTTTCGCCATCAACGCTGCGAACGCACGCTGGGGCTCGCTTTACGACGCGCTGTACGGCACCAACGCTATTCCTGAAGATGGCGGTGCGGAGAAGGACACCCCGGGCTACAACAAGGTCCGCGGTGACCGCGTTATCGCATGGGGTCGTAACTTCCTGGACAAGGCTCTGCCGCTGGTCGACGGTTCCCACGCGGACGTCACCTCTTACGACATCGTCGACGGTCACCTGCAGGCAACCCTGGAAGGCGGCGCTACCTCCGGCCTGCGCGAGCCGGAGACTCTGGTCGGCTACACCGGTGACAAGGACGCGCCGGAGTCCATTTACTTCAAGCACAACGGTCTGCATATCCAGCTGCTGATTGACCCGGAGTCCCCGGTTGGCAAGACCGACAAGGCTGGCGTCAAGGACATCATCCTGGAAGCCGCTGTCACCAACATCATGGATCTCGAGGACTCTGTCGCCGCAGTTGACGCTGCAGACAAGACCCTGGGTTACACCAACTGGTTGGGCCTGAACGTCGGTGACCTCGCAGTCGAGTTCACCCGTGGCGGCAAGAAGCTGTCCCGTACCATCAACGACGACCGCACCTACACCGCTCTTGACGGTTCCGAGGTCACCCTGCACGGTCGTTCCCTGAACCTGGTCCGTAACGTCGGCCACCTGATGCAGAACCCGGCCATCCTCGACCGCGACGGCGAGGAGATTTTCGAGGGCATCATGGATGCCGTCGTCACCGCTGTGTGTGCAATCCCGGGCCTGGATCAGGACAACGCACGTAAGAACTCCCGTACCGGTTCGATCTACATCGTGAAGCCGAAGCAGCACGGCCCGGATGAGGCTGCATTCACCAACGAGCTGTTCGCAGACGTTGAGAAGCTGCTGGGTCTTCCGCACAACACCCTGAAGGTCGGCCTGATGGACGAGGAGCGTCGTACCTCCGTCAACCTGGACGCCGCCATCAAGGCTGTTTCCGAGCGTGTCGTCTTCATTAACACCGGCTTCATGGACCGCACTGGTGATGAGATCCACACCTCCATCCAGGCTGGTCCGATGTTCCGCAAGGCTGTTCAGAAGACCGCTCCGTGGATGCTGGCTTACGAGGACAACAACGTCGACTCCGGTCTGGCACACGGCCTGCAGGGCAAGGCTCAGATTGGTAAGGGCATGTGGGCCATGACCGAGCAGATGGCCGAGCTGCTGGAGCAGAAGATCGGTCAGCCGAAGCAGGGTGCTTCCACCGCGTGGGTTCCGTCCCCGACCGGTGGTGTGCTGCACGCTACGCACTACCACGAGGTTGACGTCTTCGGCGTTCAGGACAAGCTGCTTACCGACGGTCGCCGTGACACCTTCGGTGACCTGCTCACCATCCCGGTAGCGGCAGCTAAGGCTGGCGAGCCGGGCGCTGACTGGTCCGATGAGGACAAGGCCAACGAGCTGGACAACAACTGCCAGTCCATCCTGGGCTACGTTATCCGCTGGGTTGAGCAGGGTGTTGGCTGCTCCAAGGTGCCGGACATCAACGATGTTGACCTGATGGAGGACCGCGCTACCCTGCGTATTTCCTCCCAGACTCTGGCTAACTGGCTGCTGCACGGTGTTGTCACCGAGGAGCAGATCATCGATTCGCTTCAGCGCATGGCCGAGGTCGTTGACCGCCAGAACGAGGGCGATGAGGCATACCTGCCGATGGCTCCGGACTTCGACAAGTCCATTGGTTTCCAGGCTGCCAAGGAGCTCATCCTCGATGGTGTGAACCAGCCGTCCGGTTACACCGAGCCGATCCTGCACCGCCGTCGCCTGGAGTTCAAGAAGCGCGAGGGCATCGACCAGGGTTAATTCTTGGTCGGGCTGCGGCTGCCGAGCCTGAAATAACAAAATAACTACCCAGACTGCCGGTGTGTAGGTGGTATTGGCTAACCTCTGATGCCAATTCCGCATGCGCGCCGGCAGTTTTGTTTTTGGGGGAAGCGCACCATGAGTCTCAGATTCGAGATACCCGGGTTCACAAGCGGGGTAGGGGCAACGTTGCTAGCGTTGATTGGGAAGTTAATTGAGAAAATGCAGTCTGCAACGTCCAAGGAGCTGCGACCCCCCATGACTAATTCCACGACCGATAGTGCTACCAACCTCGCCAAGGCCAAAGAATTCCTCCTTAGCGCGGGCGCAATCCTCTTTGACCTCGACGGAGTGATTACCCCTACCGCCGATGTGCACGAGCAGGCGTGGGCGGACATGTTTAGCGACTACTTCGAGCACAAGGGCGTCTCGGCCTACACAGAGGAGGACTACTTCACCTACCTCGATGGCCGCCGCCGCGATGAGGGCATCGCAGCAATCCTGGAATCTCGCGGCATTTCGCTGCCGCACGGTAGCGATGAGGACACAGCGAAAGACGAGACGATTGTCGGGCTCGGGAAGCGCAAAAATGATGACTTCTTGGCGCGAGTCGAGAGGGGAATTGAGGCCTACCCGGGGTCGGTTGCGCTGCTCGACGAGTTACAGGGCGCGGGGGACGCGTCGGCAAGCGAAAAACCGCAGTTGGCGGTGGTTAGCTCGTCGAAGAACGCGGTGCCGGTGCTGACGGCCGCTGGGCTGCGTGAGCGGTTCGTGGAGATTGTTGACGGCGTGGTGGCGCATGAGAACAACCTGCCGGGTAAGCCAGCCGCCGATACTTTCGTGTACGCGGCGAAGAATCTGGGGGTGGCGCCGCGCGATGCTGTGGTGGTCGAGGATGCCATCAGTGGTGTGCAAGCGGGTGCAGCCGGCGCATTTGGTCTGGTCATTGGTGTTGACCGCGGTGCTGGCGCAGGAGCACTGCGCCGAGCGGGCGCCGACGTTGTGGTCAGTGACTTGGCGGCACTCGTCTAGGCTGGCTCGTGACAAATGGCTGAGACAAAACCGGAAGGCATCATGGCCAACGATTCGACCACGGCAGCAGTCGACGAGACCGAGCGTGTGATTCCGCAGGGGCAGGGTCACGACGCGGAGACCGCCGAGGCTGAAAAACAGGAGGAGACGGTGTCCCCAGTTCGTCGTAAGCAGCGTCGCAACTTCCCGGCGGGTCGTGCGGATAAGCACCACCACCTGGTGAATGCCGAGGGACTCATGGACCGAGACATCACTCCGGTTGATGAGTGGCGTCTGATTGAGACGAAGCCGAACGGCCTCCCGCTCGGTTTGGGCGAGACGCTGTTTGCGCTGTCGAACGGGTACATCGGCATGCGTGGCAATCCGCCGGAGGGCCGTGACTCCAGTGAACACGGCACTTATATCAACGGTCTGCATGAGACCTGGCCGATTAGGCACGCCGAGGACGCCTACGGCCTAGCTCGCCAGGGACAGACGATTGTCAATGCTCCGGACGCCAAGGCAATGCGTCTCTATATTGACGATGAGCCCCTGCGTCTCGGCAATGCTGAGGTCAGCGACTACGAACGTAGCCTGGATTTCCGTGAGGGTGTGCTGCGTCGTCGATTCATTTGGCGCACCCCGGGTGGCAAGCACGTTCGCGTCACCTCTGAGCGCATGGTGTCTTTCCAGGAAAAGCATGTCGCCGCGATGAGTCTGGAAGTCGAGCTGCTGGATGCGGATGCCGCGGTGATGATTAACTCGCAGATTCTCAACCGCCAGGACGGCGAGGACGAGTACCACGATGCGGCTAAGGCGCAGGGTACCGAACTGGATCCCCGTCGCGCCGAGGCGCTGGAAGACCGCGTTCTCATTCCGGCATTTCAGTCGGAATCGGCACACGGGCAGCGCTCGACGCTGGGCTACCGCTGCGCGAACTCCGGTATGACCGTGGCCACTTCCATGGACCACACCTTTACTGTCCGCACTCCCGACGGCACGGAGCCTTTCGTAGAGGTTTCGCAGTCGACCGAGCCGGATGTGGCCAGCTCTCTGTTCAACCTGGATGCGCCGGTCGGCACTGTCATACGCCTGGAGAAGCTGGTCGCGTACCACTCCTCTCGCAAGGTGCGTGCCGAAGAGCTGGCATTCCGCTGTGAGCGCACCCTGAACCGCGTCGGCCGCATCGGCATGCTGGGGCTGATGGAGAACCAGGAGGAGTGGCTCGAACGCTTCTGGGAGCGCTCTGACGTGGTCATTTACAATCAGCCGGAGATTCAGCAGGCAGTGCGCTGGAACATTTGGCAGATTATCCAGGCCGCCGCCCGCGCCGAATTCCAAGGTGTGCCGGCCAAGGGAATGACCGGCACCGGCTACGGAGGCCACTACTTCTGGGATACGGAAATCTACGTGACCCCATTCCTTACTTATACGTCGCCGCAATTCTCACGCAATGCCATGCGCTTCCGCTGGGACATGCTCGAAGCCGCGTGGGCGCGTGCCGACGAACTGGCGCACGACGGTGCCCTCTTCCCGTGGCGCACTATCAATGGTCAGGAATCCTCGGCCTACTTTGAGGCCGGAACGGCGCAGTACCACATCGATGCGGACATCGTTTACGCGATGATGAAGTACGTCTATGCCTCCGGCGATGAGGAGTTCCTGCTCAAGGAGGGCACGGATCTGCTGCTCGGCACAGCCAGATTTTGGATGTCGCTGGGATTCTTCGATGCCGAGCATCGCGAATTCCAAATTCACAGCGTCACCGGCCCAGATGAGTACAACACGGTGGTGAACAACAACCTGTACACCAACGTGATGGCGCAGTATAACCTGCGGGTTGCGGCGGACGTCGTCAAGCAGATGAAGCGCGATCGCCCCGCCGCCTACCGCGAACTGACCAACCGCTTCGACCTCACTGAGCGCGAGGTTGAAGAGTGGGAGCAGGCCGCTGAGGCGATGTACATCCCGTTCGATGAAAAGCTCGGCATTCACCCTCAGGATGATCAGTTCCTGCTGCGTAAGCGCTGGAATCTCGACGATCCTGAGGTTGGCCCCCTGCGCCCTCTGCTGCTGCACTACCACCCGTTGACGATTTACCGTCACCAGGTCATTAAGCAGGCGGACGTCGTCCTCGCACTGTTCCTCATGGGCAATCGCTTTACGACGGAACAAAAGCGCGCAGACTACATGTATTACGATCCGCTCACCACTGGTGATTCCTCGCTTTCCGCCGTTGTGCAGTCCATCGTGGCGGCCGAGTTGGGCTTGCAGGAGCAGGCGATGGACTTCTTCCTTCGCGGACTGTATGTGGACCTGGCGAACTTGCACGGAAACGCAGCCGATGGTGTCCACGTCGCTTCTGCCGGTGGTGTGTGGCAGTCCCTGGTCTACGGCTTCGGTGGTTTCAGCGATCACGACGGCCGCTACAGTATTGATCCGCGTTTGCCGGAAGGATGGAGCGGTCTGACGTACCGAGTCACTATTCGTGGTTGTCGTATTCGAGTGACAGTGCGTGGCCGAACGGTGGAAGTCGTCCTGGAGGAAGGCGAGCACCAGGTTGGTCCGATTATGGTCGCAGGCCATGAGGTGATCATTGGTCCGGAGCCGTTGACCGTGGTGATGGCAAACTCGGATCAGAGCGAGGATTAGTCGGACGGCTTCGGCCGTACGCGGTGCCAATGGGGGGGATTGCCTGTTGGGGGTGGCTGTTTGGGCCTTTGGGGAATTCGGCAGGGGTAAAAATAAAGAATTTCGCAACATAATTATTGAGTATTAAAACCGTCCACCTGAGAAAAGTGGGCGGTTTTTTATTTTCGTGCTATTTATGTTGCGTTATTAGCCGGTTTGGGCGGGTGAAAAATCGGCAAAAGTCGGGGTAGGGGCGTTTTTATGGCAGGGGAGCGGATTTATGTAGCGACGACGTCAGAAGTGGCTAAAATGCGATAACCTGAGAAAAGGCGGAGAAAAGACCTCGGTAACCTGTGAAAATCCCCACCCAAAAGGGGGAAAAATGTTTACCAGGCGCTGTGTGACTTTAGAGTGAATATGACACTGGAGGTGCCATGACTGTTAAAAGTTCAAACCGTGACGCAATCGCGCACGGCAAAATTAATGTAGAACCGCTGCGCGAGCAGCCTAAATACCCTTCATGGGCTCTGAAGCTGACCATGGCCGTCACTGGCGTGCTGTTTGGCCTCTTCGTTATTGTCCACATGCTGGGTAACCTGAAGATTTTCGCTGGCGAGGAAGACTTCAACGCATACGCGACCTTCCTGCGCACTGTCGGTGCTCCGGCAGTTCCGAACGAGGGCATTCTGTGGATTTTCCGCATTGTCCTGCTGGTAGCTATTGTCCTGCACATTTTCGGTGGCCTCACCCTGGCTGCACGTGCTAAGCAGTCCCGCGGCAAGTTCCGCCGTCAGGGCATGGTGTCCAGCTGGAACACCTTTACCGCACGTTCGATGGTGATCACCGGCATCGTGCTGCTGGCCTTCATCATCTTCCACCTGCTGGACCTGACCCTCGGTGCCGGCGTTGCTCCGGCTTCTTTCGAGCACGGTGAGGCATACCAGAACGTGGTCGCGTCCTTCTCGCGTCCGGGTGTTGTTGTTTGGTACATCATCGCGCAGCTCGCTCTGCTGCTGCACCTGTCCCACGGTCTGTGGACCGCTACTTCCGACCTCGGTATCACCGGTAAGCGCTGGCGCAAGGTTCTGCTGTTCCTGTCCGGCCTGCTGCCGCTGCTGGTTGTTGTCGGCAACATCTTCATCCCAGTCGCCGTCCTGACCGGTCTGGTCTCGTAGGTCGAGGAGGAAAATTACTATGACTAACACTGAAGCAACCGTCGCTGCGGACTTCCGCGCGCCGGAAAGCGCTGTCGACGGGGTCAAGATCGGCAAGGTTCTGTCCGATAACTCCCCGGGCGACAAGGTCTCTATGAAGGACCACTGGCAGTACCAGAAGGATCACGCCAACCTGGTCTCGCCGCTGAACCGTCGTAAGTTCCGCGTCATGGTCGTCGGTACCGGCCTGGCTGGCGGTGCTGCCGCTGCTGCCCTTGGTGAGCTCGGCTACGACGTGCAGGTTTTCACCTACCACGACGCTCCGCGCCGTGCGCACTCCATTGCTGCACAGGGTGGTGTCAACTCCGCTCGCGGTAAGAAGGTCGACAACGACGGCGCTTACCGCCACGTCAAGGACACCGTTAAGGGCGGCGACTACCGCTGCCGCGAGAACGACTGCTGGCGTCTGGCTGTCGAGTCCGTCCGTGTCATCGACCATCTGAATGCAATTGGTGCTCCGTTCGCTCGCGAGTACGGCGGTACCCTGGCAACCCGTTCCTTCGGTGGTGTGCAGGTCTCCCGTACGTACTACACCCGTGGTCAGACGGGTCAGCAGCTGCAGCTGTCGACCACCTCGGCTCTGCAGCGTCAGATTGGTCTCGGCAACGTCGAGATCTTCACCCACAACGAGCTGGTTGACATCATCGTCGCCGACGGCCGTTGCCAGGGTGCCATCATGCGTAACCTCATCAATGGTGAGCTGACCGTCCACACTGCTCACGCAGTTATTCTGGCTACCGGCGGTTACGGCAACGTCTACCACATGTCCACGCTGGCCAAGAACTCCAACGCTTCGGCCATCATGCGTGCATACGACCAGGGTGCTTACTTCGCATCCCCGTCCTTCATCCAGTTCCACCCGACCGGTCTTCCGGTCAACGCGCACTGGCAGTCGAAGACCATTCTGATGTCCGAGTCCCTGCGTAACGACGCGCGTATTTGGACCCCGAAGAAGAAGGGCGACGAGCGTCCGGCCAACGACATCCCGGAGGACGAGCGCGACTACTTCCTGGAGCGTCGCTACCCGGCATTCGGTAACCTCGTCCCGCGTGACGTCGCTTCCCGTGCCAACTCTCAGCAGATTAACGCCGGCTACGGTGTTGGCCCGCTGAAGAACTCCGTCTACCTGGATCTGCGTGACGCAATTGAGCGCCTGGGCCAGCCGGTCATCAAGGAACGCTACTCGAACCTGATTCAGATGTACGAAGAGGCAATCGGTGAGGACCCGTACAAGGTTCCGATGCGTATTGCTCCGACCTGCCACTTCACCATGGGTGGCCTGTGGTCTGACTTCAACCAGATGACCTCCATCCCGGGTCTGTTCACCGGTGGCGAGGCATCCTGGACCTACCACGGTGCAAACCGCCTGGGTGCAAACTCCCTGCTGTCCGGTTCGGTCGACGGTTGGTTCACCCTGCCGTTCACCATTCCGAACTACCTCGGCCCGCTGCTCGGTACCGACCGCCTGGCTGAGGATGCCCCGGAGGCCAAGGAAGCACTGGACCGCGCTCAGGCTCGCCTGGACAAGCTGATGAGCATCCAGGGTAAGCACGGCGCTGAGTACTTCCACCGCCAGCTCGGTGAGATTCTCTACCGCGACTGTGGTGTGGCTCGTAACAAGGAAGACCTGGCTCGCGGTATCGAGGAGATCCGCGAACTGCGTAAGGCATTCTGGTCTGACCTGTTCATCCCGGGTGAGCCGAACGAGATGAACCAGCAGCTCGAGTACGCTAACCGCGTTGCTGACTACATCGACCTCGGTGAGCTCATGTGTGTCGACGCCCTCGACCGCGATGAGTCCTGCGGTGCTCACTACCGTGATGACCACATCTCCGAAGATGGCGAGGCAGAGCGCGATGACGCTAACTGGTGCTTCGTTTCCGCATGGGAGCGAGGCAACAATGGTCCTGCATGGGATCAGTCCGGTCACGAATTCATTCGCCACGCCGAGCCGCTCACCTTCGAAGCCGTCCCGCTCATGACAAGGAACTACAAGTAATGAAACTGCACCTTGAAATCTGGCGCCAAGCAGGTCCGAACGTCGAGGGACACTTTGAATCCGTTGACGTTGACGACGCCGTCGCAGAGATGTCGATCCTGGAGCTGCTTGACCACGTCAACTCCAAGTACGTCGAGTCCGGCAAGGAGCCGTTCGCGTTCGCATCTGACTGCCGTGAGGGTATCTGTGGTACCTGTGGTCTGAACGTTAACGGTCGTCCGCACGGCCCGGGCCAGAACACCCCGACCTGTCAGCAGCGTCTGCACCAGTTCAGCGATGGTGACACCCTGAAGATCGAGCCGATGCGCTCCGCCGCATACCCGGTCATCAAGGACATGGTCGTTGACCGCTCCGCTCTGGACCGTGTCCTCGAGCAGGGTGGCTACGTCTCCATCAACGCTGGTACCGCTCCGGATGCAGATACTCTGCACCTGAACCACGAGACCGCTGAGTTCGCACTTGACCACGCAGCCTGCATCGGCTGTGGTGCTTGTGTCGCAGCTTGCCCGAACGGTGCTGCACACCTGTTCACCGGCGCAAAGCTGGTTCACCTTTCCCTGGTCCCGCTGGGTAAGGAAGAGCGTGGCAAGCGTGCCCGCAAGATGGTTGACGAGGTCGAAGGCACCTTCGGTCCGTGCTCCCTCTATGGTGAATGTGCTGACGTCTGCCCGGCAGGTATCCCGCTGACTGCGGTTGCCGCCGTCACCAAGGAACGAGCTCGTTCGTTCTTCCGCGGTAAGGACGACTAGACTCTTTCTCGATTAGAGTTTTCCAGAAGGGACATAGATTATGGCGAATGCAGTCAAGCGTTACCAGGGCGAAGAGCACTTCGTCGACGGTTACGTGCCTCAGAGCATGAATGCCGAATACTCCTCGCTTCACAAGAGCATTACCTGGATTGGCATGGGTCTCATTCTCGCCTCTCTGGCGGCTTGGGGTACCTTCATTTTCGGTCTCGCAACGACCGTTTTTGCCGACCAGACTGCTGCCTCTCACAGCAACGGTTTCCTGGCTAAGGATGCCGCCAACTACACCGACTACACCGGTGGTTGGAACTTCGACGGCAGCGTGTTCATGTGGGCTGGCCTGGTAGTCGCACTGGTTATGGTTATTGCGGGTGTGGCCTGCATCTCCATCGGTCGTCGTGACTACAAGGCTTACCGAAAGGAATTCGGCACTCACCACTAAAGGCTTGCCCCAGTTTAAAGGGGCTCGCCTCTAGGCGGATGCAACGCTAGCCTTTTGAACTAGCACCTCCACAGTTGATGCCACCGTGCACAGTGTGCTGAGGTAGGGAAGTACTGAGAAGTACCTCTCTCACCAACAGCGGACTGCGGCGCGGTGGCATTTTCGCGTTTTCGGCGCCTAATCTATACACATGGATAACAACCCCGCTAAGCTTCCGGCAGCTGTCGATTCGGTCTCGGACCGACTCGAAGTTCCCGGGCCATCACCAGAGGTTGAGGCGGAAAAACGTGCGCAACTGCGTAAGGCCAAGGCCTTCGCTACGATGCTGCTGGTCATCGCAACCGCTGTGTATTTCACATGCCGCGGTATTGAGTCTTCACACTTATCCGCAGGCGAAGTTGTGCCCGCGTGGGTGGGCTACGTTCGCGCTGCTTCTGAGGCTGGCATGGTCGGTGCCCTCGCCGACTGGTTCGCAGTCGTAGCTCTGTTCCGCCACCCGCTCGGCATTCCTATCCCACACACCGCTATCGTCCGCCGCAAGAAGGACCAGGTCGGTGAGTCCCTGGCGCAGTTCGTCGGTGATAACTTCCTGAACCCCGCTTTGATTGTGGACAAGGTGCGTAAGGCCGAGATTCCTGAGCGTATTGGCGAATGGCTGGTAGCGCCGGGAAACGCCGACAAAGTGTCTGCAGAGGTCGGTAAGTTCACCGGAAATGTGCTGGAGGCGATTAATCCTGACGATGCCGCCGCAGTGCTGAAGTCAGCAGTCATCGACGAAGTTGCGGCCCCGGAGTGGGGACCACCAGCGGGTAAGGTTCTCGAGCAGCTGATCGAAGAAGGGCGCACCGAGCCTATTGTCCAGCAGATGGCTGAGTGGCTGCACCGGAAGTCGCTGGGCTCGCAGAATCTTATCGACCGACTCGTCGGAGAGCGCGCCCCCTCCTGGGCACCGAGCTTTGTCAACGATCTCATCGGCGACAAGGTCTATCGCGAGCTGGTTGATTGGACCTGGCAGGTGCAGCATGACCCTAAGCACGACGCGCGCCTGGCGCTCCACCGCTTCCTCACGCAGCTCGCCATTGATTTGCAAAACGACGAGAAAACCATCGCCAAGGTCGAAGAAATTAAGACTGACATTCTTTCGTCCGCCGCCGTCACACAGGCACCGGCGAAGATTTGGGCATCGACATCCGCAAAGCTTGTCGACGCTGCCCGCGACCCGGACTCCCTGCTCCGTCGGAAGGTCTCGGAAACGGCCGCCCGCTACGGCGAGCGGATCCAGTCCGATCCTGAGTTGCGCAAACGAATGGACCGCCGTCTGGAAGCGGCTGTCGTCTTCATCGCTGAGAACTACGCGGGCGAGATTACCTCGATCATTTCCGAGACCGTCGAGCGTTGGGACGCCGATGAGGCTTCCGACAAGATTGAACTGATGGTCGGTCGCGATCTGCAGTTCATTCGCGTTAACGGCACTGTTGTCGGATCACTGGCCGGTTTGGCTATTTACACCCTGTCGACCTTGGTGTTTGGGGCTATTTAGCAGCACAACCCAGCACATCAGACCGTGTGCGTTAGCATGTAAAAAGCAATGCATCCCTGTTAAAGGAGTTGTTCCCCCGGTGCGCCTGTTACCATCTTTGCCCAGTCTTGCGGATTCGCCGCTGATGGCAATTTCCGTCTATGTGGACGTCCTGTTTCAGTTCGCCATTCCGTTTGTCATCGGCATCTTGGCGCTAATCGGTGCGGTGCTTGTCATCACCACCCGCGCGGATGCCTTTGACGCTGCAGACCGCAAGAGCCGCAACGTCTGGGCCGGCATGCTGGTCGGTTCGGCTATCTTCCTGCTCCTGCCGTGGCTGGGCTGGGCAATGCTGGGCATCCCGCTGATTGCCGGACTAGTCATCACGGGGATTTACTGGTTGGATGTTCGCCCACAGATCAAGGACATTTTGTCGAACGCACAGGGCGGGTATTAGTCCCGGGCGGGTGCTAGCCCAGGGCGGGTGTTAGCCCGCACAACTGAGAAAGTGTCTGGGTTTATGACAGTTTCTGGGTGAAAAACCCGGTTATTTTGTCATAAACCCAGACACTTTCTTTTTGGGGGAGGGGATAGGGATAGGTCTGGCTCCCCGAAAACCTACTGGAACACCACGGTAACCTACTGGAACACCACGGTGCGGTTGCCGTAGACCTGCACACGGTCCTCCAGGTGCCAGCGCAAACCGCGGGCGAGGACCTGCTTCTCCGCATCGCGACCCTCACGCTGCATGTCCGCAGCGGTGTACTTGTGGGAGACACGCATGACGTCCTGCTCAATGATCGGGCCGTCGTCGAGGTCCTCGGTGGCGTAGTGGCAGGTGGCACCGATGAGCTTCACACCACGTCGATAAGCCTGCAGGTACGGGCGCGCGCCCATGAACGACGGCAGGAAGCTGTGGTGGATATTGATTGCGCGGCCTTCCCACTTCTCGCACAGATCCGGCGGCAGAATCTGCATGAAGCGTGCGAGCACGATGGCATCCGGGTTTTCGGCGTCGACGATCTCTGCGACCTCATCGAATGCCTTACGCTTACCGACGGCATCCTTGGGGAAGGGCACATGGTGGAAAGGAATGTCATACGCTGCGACTAGTGGCTCCAGATCGCGGTGGTTGCCAACTACTGCAGCGATTTCCATCGGGTAGTCGGACTGCGCGACGCGGCCGAGCAGATCCTGCAGGCAGTGACCTTCCTTGGTCACCAGGATGACAGCGCGCTTCGGGACAGCGTTGTCGGTGACCTTCCAGCGGACCTCGGGGCCCCAATCACCCACGAGCTCAGCGAACTTCTCGCGCAGCTCGTCTACAGTCAGGTCGAGCGCGTCGGCGCGGACCGCCTGGCGAGTGAAAAACCATCCGGTCTCCGGGTCGGAGAAGAAGTCCGCCTCGGTGATCCACGCACCAATGTCGGACAGGAAAGTCGACAGGGTGGAAACGATACCGGTACGGTCTGGACAGCCGAGCGAGAAGATGTACTGGCGCTCGGTTGGAGTACCGCTATTTGCGGTGATGAGAGAGCGAGTCATTCTCGGTATCTTACCTGCTAGCTAAAGGTAAGTTCGCTCACGGTCGACAAAGGCAGATTTGCGCCCGTCAGCGTCAACGCCAGGCCCTCCCCGGTGACGTGCGCTTCCTCCACCTGCATGCCGTGGCCGATGTCGTAGCTCAACAGCGTACCGCTCGCCTCTCCCAGCCAACCGGCCAGGCCATCGAGGTTTAAGCCGAGGATTGAGCCGCCCTCCAGGTTGATTTCGATATGACCGCCGTTGGCAATCGGGCGGAACTTGGAGGTCGCAAATCCGGAGGCGAATTCAATGTTGAACAGGCCTTCGTCCGGCAACGGCGTGATCGTGGAAGCACGAACACCGCTTTCCCGGTTAATCAGCGCCTGTAGCAGCTGAGGTGGGATCGTGACATCTACTCGCAGCGACTCTGCGGTCGGATCCGCACGATTGCTCAGATCCACGTTTTCCAGGTGCACTTCCGCTGCCGGGTCGCCGTAAATCTCCGGCGCGCCACCCAGCGCTTCCGGGTTCTTGACCTCCAGTGTGTTCGGAGTGGACAGATCCATCGAGGGCACGGACTTCGTGGCCAAGGCGAGCAGCATCGGGCGGGTGCCGAAAGCAACCTTGGGGTCTTCAGTGACCGTCGCACCACGCTCCTCGGCGGAGGTGCGGTAGCCATCGGAAATCTCCTTGCTCACGAACATGCGGACGCCGATTTCGCCAGCGATCGCAATGAGCGCCACCACGATGATGACACCGAGGACTGTGGGCAGGACTTTGACGCTCGTTGAGCGTTTAGCAGAACTCATGTTTCCCAGTCTTGCTTAACGACGGCTCCGTCGCTACCACCTTTCTTCGCCCGGGTGTCCGCCCCCGGTGCCGCCTCGGTGTGCCCCGCTGCGCAACCTACTTAGTGACGTAGTCCGCCAGCACAGCGGTCTCAGCGTTGAGGACGCGTTCCAGGTACGGAGCTGCCTTCTCCTCGAGCTTGCCACCGAGCAGCGGCACGTTGATGGCGAACTCGGAGTTGGTGGTCAGCACTGAACCTTCACCCTGGGCGGTGAGCTTCTGGGACGCACTGAAGGACGCCGGTACGCCCGAAGCTTCTGTGGTCACAGTGGAGGTCGCGCCGTCGTCGTTAAGCGGGCTGATGACGAACGTGCGCGTCATGCCGACCCCGGACTTAACGAACTTCTGCGCCTGCGCCGGAATCTTGTCAGCAGAGACGGTCTGGCGAATCACGACGGTGGTGCCAGCGTCGGTGGTCTCGAACTTTTCCACCTTGCCGTCAGCTGCCGAGAAACGGTTTGCGACCTTCTCCCAGAAACCGGCGTCGGTGAGGGCCTCGTAAACCTTCTCAATCGGCTGGTCGAAGTTGACGGTGTGCGTGTTAGTCGTAGTCATGCGCTTGATGATACGTAATTTGCACTACGCTAGGGGCGTGGAAAATCTCGACCAATCGCCGAACCCAATTCACCTGACCTCCGACATGGAAGAAGCCATCGATGGGCTTGCGGGGCTAGAGGGGGTGGAGCTCAGCACGCGTACCGCTTTCTCGGATCTGACGACGCTCCGCCTCGGCGGGGTGCCACGCGCGGTCGTGCGGTGCAACACGACGGACGCTGTGGTCGATGTTGTACGCACGCTTGACGACGCTAACGTGCCCCTCCTCATCGTGGGAGGCGGATCCAACCTGGTGGTAGCCGATGAACTCGAGCCGCTGGTGGCCGTGGTGATCGAGGCCGACAACGTGACCATGAGCACTCGCGGACACGGGCTGGAGTCCGTGTCGGCAATCGTGGAGGCCGAGGCCGGTGCGGTCTGGGACGAGGTCGTGGCGATGAGTGTCGACGCAGGTTTTGGTGGCCTGGAATGCCTGTCGGGTATTCCGGGATCGGCCGGAGCCACTCCGGTGCAAAACGTGGGCGCCTACGGTGCTGAGGTGTCGCAGGTCCTGGACTCGGTGCAGCTTTACGATCGCGCAACCGGCTCGGTCGAGTGGGTGGAACCGGAGTCTCTCGACCTTTCCTACCGCTACTCGAACCTGAAGTTCACCGCACGGGCAGTGGTGCTGGCCGTGCGGTTCGAGCTCAGCGTGGATGGCATGTCCGCGCCACTTCGCTATGGCGAACTGGCGCGGCGTCTGGGCGTCGACGAGGCCGAGGCTGCGGCTGGCGAGATTCGCAGGCCGGCTGAGTTGGTGCGCGAAAAGGTACTTGAGCTGCGCCGGGGCAAGGGCATGGTGCTCGAAGATGCTGACCGCGATACCTGGTCGGCGGGTTCTTTCTTTACCAACCCGATCATTCCGGAGAACTCGGTGGAGGCCGTGCGTGCAAAGGTTGCCGCGCTGCGTGGGGCCGATGAGGCCGCGAATATGCCCGCATTCCCCGCTGGCCCCGGCCACGAGGGAGCCGTGAAGCTCTCGGCGGCGTGGCTTATCGAGCGCGCCGGGTTCCCCAAGGGCTACCCCGGTGACGGTGCGCCCGCACGACTGTCGACTAAGCACACTCTTGCCCTGACCAACCGCGGGGAGTCCGGCGACGGTACGCCTACGACCGCCGCCGACTTGGTGGCTTTGGCGCGTGATGTGCGCGCTGGCGTGGAAAAGGCCTTCGGCGTGACCCTGGTGCCCGAGCCGGTGTGGGTCGGCGTGAGCATCGACTAGGCCCGCGGCGGGTGGCTGATGGCCAGTGGGGGGGGGCGGACTGGAGAGGCTGGCGTGACTGATGGGGCTGGCGGGCTTGATGGGGGTTCTGGAGCCGCTGAGTAGTCCTCAGTTTGCGCTCCCGGGCCTTCTCCCAATGGCGGGGATAGAGAAAGTGACTAGGTTTATGACATGTGAATAGTATTCACCCTTAGTTTTTTGTCATAAACCTAGTCACTAAGTCTGGGGGGAGCCGGGGTCCGCCTTAAAGGGATAGGAGCCCGCTCTACTCAGGCCCCTATCCCAACTACAAAACCACCGTGAACTAATGGTGCTTGCGGTGGGAAAGCGAATCGACGCTCTGGCCCTTCTGCTCCAGCTGTGTGAGCAGCACGTCGCGGACATCGCGGCGGCGGACCTTGCCCATCTGGTCGCGAGGAAGTTCCTCCAGGTGGAAGAATGCGCGCGGCACCTTGTATCGGGTCAGGTTGTCGTAGCAGTGGTCGCGGTAGGCGTCAGAATCCAGTCGGGCGTAGTCAGCAAGGGTAATGGCGGCCACGACCATCTCGGAGCCGTCACTCTTCGGCAGGCCGACGACCGTGGCATCGGTGATGTCCGGGTGGGAGAGCAGTACTTCCTCGACCTCGGCCGGGTAGACATTGAAGCCACCGGTGATGATGACCTCCTTGATGCGGGCAACCAGCTTGATGAAGCCGTCCGACTCCATGACTCCGACATCGCCGGTGCGGTACCAACGGTCGCCAGCGGGAAGCTCAGCAGGCCCATCGGTGAAGGACTTCTCCGTTGCCTCCGGGAGGTTGAGATAACCGGCGAAAACCTGTGGGCCTCGGACGATGACCTCGCCCTCCTCGCCGTCAGCGCGGAGCTTGGTGGGATTTTCGGGGTCAACGATGGCAACCTCGGTGTCGGGGAATGGCAGGCCAACGTAGCCCGGGCGGCGGTTGCCGTCCATCGGGTTGCCGACGATAATCGGTGACGTTTCGGTGAGGCCGTAGCCTTCGACAAGGCGCCCGCCAGTGAGTTTCTCCCACTTCTGCACGAGGGAAACCGGCAGGGTAGCAGCACCGCAGAAGGCGAACTTCACGCCGGAGAGGTCGACATTATCGCGCTCGGCGGCTTCGACAATCTTCTCGTAGAGAGTCGGCACACCAGGCACCCATGTCGGGCGATTGTTCTTCATCACCTTCATAATCAGCGGAATCTCCGGTGCCGGCACCAGCACCAGTTCAGCGCCAATCAGCATGGACAAGTTGGTGACAATGGTCAGACCGTAGGCATGGAACATTGGCAGGATGCCGAGGGAGATTTCCCGCTCCTTGCCAAGGCCAGGCACCCAGGCCTTACCCTGCAGAATGTTGGCGACCAGCCCGCGGTGGCTCAGCTGAGCGCCCTTCGGCGATCCCGTGGTACCAGAGGTGTACATCATCACTGCAGTGTCATCGGCAGTGATGGACTCATCGGCCTGGAGGTCGTGGCCGTCTCCGCCGACGGCGTCGTGAAGCAAAGCGTCAAAACCCATGACCTGCGGTGCGGAGGAGTGCAGCTTAGCGCGGGCGGCGCGGAGTTTCGGCAGCGGGATCGACAGGGCGGTGCGCATGACAAACGGCAGGTCCTGCAGCATATTGACCGCGATGATGGTCTCGAGCGGGGTGTTGTTGCGGAGGTCTTCAAGTACGGGGACGATCTTGTCCCAGCAGATGGCAAAGCGGGCGCCGTGGTCGTTGAATGGGTGGCGCAGTTCGTGGGCGGTGTAGAGGGGGTTGTGCTCTACGGCAACAGCGCCGAGGTGCAGAACTGCCCAGTAGGCGATGACGTGCTGCGGGCAGTTCGGCATGAGCAGTGCCACGCGATCGCCTTTGCGTACGCCAAGTGCGCGCAGGCCGGCGGCAACGCTGCGAACCTTGGCATCCAGCTCCGCATACGAGGTGGAGCGACCGAAGAAGGTCAGTGCCTTGCGGCGCGGGTGGTTGCTCAGAGTGTGGCGGTAGACGTCTAGGAGGGTGTCGAAGTTGTAGTCGATGTGGGGTGGGGTCCACTCCGGATACAAGTTCAGCCAGGCCTTGGAAACCGCAGCGTTGGGTGTGGAACCGTGAGCTGGGGCAGAGTCATTTGCAGCGTGTGAGCTGGATGTATCGGCCATGGGGTCCTCCTAAATTTTTGTTTAGCACCTGAATATGTCGTGAGGTGATAATAACCTACGACGTAGTAGGTATCGACCTCTATTGTGCCGTACGTCGCACTGCGATGCCGGAATTCCAATACACGTATTTGAGGTACTCATTTGCGGGGTTGCCCCTGGCGTAGGCACTCTGGGCAGTATGAGCGAAACATTTCCGGCGGCAACGGCGGGCGCAGACGCGGCCGCCTCTAACACCCCGGCGTGGCCGAACCGCATCGCGATGATCTCCATGCATACCTCTCCGCTGGAGCAACCGGGCATCGGTGACGCTGGTGGCATGAATGTCTACGTGCTGCGCACCTGCGAGGAGCTGGCGCGACGCGGTGTGAAGGTGGATGTTTTCACCCGCGCCACGCGTTCCAGCGATGGGCCGGTGATTCAGGTCAGTGAGAACTTCCGCGTCATCAACATTGTGGCTGGTCCATATGAGGGGTTAGAGAAGTCAGACCTGGCTACGCAGATGCCGGCCTTTGCCGGTGGGGTCATTGAATTCGCCCGCAAACAGGGGATTGAATACGACCTCATTCATTCGCACTACTGGCTCTCTGGCCAGGTGGGCTGGCTGCTGTCGGATTTGCTTGACATTCCGTTTGTGCACACGGCGCACACGCTGGCGGCAGTGAAGAATCTCCATCTGGCGGAGGGAGATACGCCGGAGCCGGAGTCTCGGCGTATCTGTGAGCAGCAGATTGTGGACAATGCGTGCCGGCTCATTGTCAACACAGATGCCGAGGCTAAGCAGCTAGCGGATCTCCACGATGCCGACCCGTGGCGCATCAATGTCGTGCCGCCCGGGGTGGACGTGGAGCTCTTTTCGCCGGGCAGTGATCGTGCCACCGAGCGGTCCCGTCGTGAGCTGGGCATCCCGTTGCACACTAAGGTCATTTTGTTCGTCGGTAGGCTGCAGCGGCTGAAGGGCCCGCAGGTATTGCTGCGGGGTGTCGGTGAGCTCATGCGTCGCCATCCCGCCACTAATGTCCGAGTGATTATCTGCGGTGGACTTTCCGGTTCTGGGCTGCATGCGCCCGACGAATTCACCAATCTCGCCGCGGAAGAGGGGATCGACCACCTGGTCCGTTTCATGCCCCCGCGCCCGCCGCAGGACCTGGCGAAGCTCTACCAGGCCGCAGATATTGTCGCCGTGCCCAGTTACAACGAAACTTTCGGGTTGGTGGCGATGGAGGCTCAGGCCACTGGCACTCCCGTTGTCGCGGCGAATGTCGGCGGGCTCTCCATCGCTGTCGACGATGGGGTCAGCGGTTTGCTTGTCGACGGTCACGAGCCCGCAGCCTGGGCCGATGCCCTCGGTCGCCTGGTGGAGGACGACGAGCTGCGCATTAAGTTGGCCACCCAGGCGCGCGAGCACTCCTTGGAGTTTTCCTGGCAAAAGACCGTGGATCGGTTGGCCGATGTCTATCATCGAACCGAACTCCAAAAGGAAAATTGTCCCGGCTCTATCCGGGATGCGGGCGGCTCCCGGTAGGTTTCGTTAGCTTCAGTACCGCCAGAGCCGTAGCCACAAAAGCAGGGAGATGATTCACGATGAGCACGGACATCCAAGTACAGCTGAAATCCCTCGGTGAGCAGCTGGAACGCCTCGGTGTCGAGCATGGTATTGCAGACAATGCCGCCGTGGTGGTCCTGCCTGGTAAGAAGAAGCTCAAGACTGTCGTCGGCCTCATCCCGGCGCCCGACTCCCTGCGTGTTGAAGCCTTCGTCTGTCGCGCGGTCGAAGAAAACCACGAGGCCGTTTACAAGTGGTTGCTACAGCGCAACCGTCGTCTGTTCGGCATCGGTTACACCATCGACGCCGCCGGCGACATCTACCTGGTCGGTCAACTGCCCGCTGAGCTTTCCGACGATGACCTCGACCGTCTCCTCGGTCAGCTGCTGGAGACGGCCGATGGGGACTTCAACCAGATCCTCGAACGCGGCTTTGCATCGGCAATCAAGCGCGAGTGGGAGTGGCGAGTTGACCGTGGGGAAAACCTGGCCAATCTGGAGCAGTTCCGCCACATGGTTGAGTAGCCGGGGGTAGCAACCCACATAGCGGGGCAACGAACGGCGGGCTTTCCCGTTTTGGGGCACAATTAGGGGTATGAGCAATGGAAAACTGATTCTTGTCCGTCATGGCCAGAGTGAGTGGAACGCATCCAACCAGTTCACGGGCTGGGTCGACGTTGCACTGACCGACAAGGGCCGCGCTGAGGCAGTACGTGCCGGTGAGATGCTCGTAGAGGCAGGCCTGAAGCCGCAGGTTCTCTACACGTCGCTGCTGCGTCGCGCAATTAACACCGCACACATTGCCCTGGATACCGCTGACCTGTTGTGGATTCCGGTTATCCGTGACTGGCGTCTGAACGAGCGCCACTACGGTGCTCTGCAGGGTCTGAACAAGGCAGAGACCAAGGAGAAGTACGGCGAGGACCAGTTCATGTCCTGGCGTCGCTCCTACGACACTCCGCCGCCGGAGCTGTCGGATGACAGCGAGTTCTCGCAGGCTAATGACCCGCGTTACGCCAACCTGGATGAGGTTCCGCGCACGGAGTGCCTCCTGGACGTCGTGAAGCGTTTCATTCCTTACTTTGAAGAGGAAATCCTGCCGCGTCTGAAGTCCGGTGAGACTGTCATGGTGGCAGCTCACGGTAACTCCCTGCGTGCACTGGTCAAGCACCTGGACAACATCTCGGACGAGGACATTGCCGCTCTGAACATCCCGACCGGTATCCCGCTGGTTTACGACTTTGATGCTGAGGGCAAGGTTTTGAACCCGGGTGGCACCTACCTGGATCCGGAAGCTGCAGCTGCAGGTGCTGCTGCTGTTGCTGCTCAGGGCAACAAGTAAATATGTAGGTGTTTGATAGGCCGATAAGGGGCGCAGCCAAGTGAGGCTGTGCTCCTTGGTCTATTTAGAGCTAGCTAGCGCAATGATTTTTCAGCGCGCGCGGACTGTGAAAAGAGCTTAGGGTAAGACCCGTGTCAAAAATCATTATCGCCGCTCTATTAGGTGCTGCGGTTATGGCAGCTGTGCTGATTCTTGGTGGAGTTGTCTCGGGTGCCTATAACGCCGCTCGGCGTCAGAAGAGCGACGAGGAAAGTTCAATAACCACCATGGCGCAGGTCATGCACCTGGCCATTCAGAAGTCTCCGACGGGTGTGGTGGTCGTTGACATCTCACGTGATTTGATTTTGTCGAACTCCATGGCGCACAAGTTGGGGCTGGTCTATGAGCGCCGCCTCAATGACGTGGGCTGGGAAGCTGCGCTCAGGGTCTTTGACTCGCAGGAGGACCAGGAGCTGACACTCGTGCTGCCGTCGCGCCGGGCGGGGGCGCCGGACACAATTGTCCGCTGTCAGCTAACTCCGTTGTCACTGGTGGACGACCGTTTTGTGGTGATTTATGCGGCGGATGTCTCCGAACAGGCCCGTATGGAGGCCGCGCGACGTGACTTTGTGGCTAACGTTTCCCACGAGCTCAAGACGCCGGTAGGTGCCATCAGTCTCTTGGTCGAGGCGCTGAATGAAGCTACCGACGACCCGGTTGCCGTGCGTCACTTTAGTGAGAGCCTGACGCAGGAGTCCAAGCGGATGTCGACTATGATTACGGAGCTCATCTCGCTGTCGAAGCTGCAGGGGGCAGAGCCACTGCCGGACATGTCTCCCGTGAAGGTTGAAGAGATTGTCCAGGGAGCTGTGCGTCGTAACCAGATGCTCTCGGAGCAGGCGGGTATTGAAATCACCGTTGACTGTGAGCCGGATTTGGTTGTTGAAGGTGAACGCAGCCTGCTGATCACCGCGGTGTCCAACCTGATTTCAAACGCGATCAACTACTCGCCAGAGGCCACGCCGGTATCCGTGACTGCGGTCAAGGAGGATAACGACACCGTCGCTATCCGCGTCACTGACCGCGGTATCGGCATTTCCCAGGCGAACCAGAAGCGCATCTTCGAGCGCTTCTTCCGTGCGGATAAGGCACGCTCGCGGGCGACAGGCGGTACCGGTCTGGGCTTGGCAATTGTTAAGCACGTCGCAGCGAATCACAAGGGAACCGTCAAGCTGTGGAGTCGGCTGGGCACCGGATCGACCTTCACCATTGAGCTTCCGCTGATGGAAAAGAACGGTTCCGCGTCGAATGATGGCGATGTATCTGCACGTTTGCCAATCGGCCACACCCAGCCTGCGGGTAAAATTGCGGCTGAGAAAAACGCGCAGCGAGGTACGGGCAAAACCCGTGGCAAGGATAAGGATTCCCAGAACAAGGATTCCAAGGAAGGAATGAAGTAATCCGTGACTGAGGTACTTATTGTCGAAGACGAGACGGCTTTGGCGGAGCCGCTTGCGTTTCTGCTGCAGCGCGAAGGATTCGAGGTGCGGATGGCCGCTGACGGCCAGGAAGCACTTGCAGAATTCTCCAAGGCAGAACCGGACATTGTGCTGCTGGACCTCATGCTGCCAGGTATGAGTGGCACCGAGGTCTGCAAAAACATCCGCTTAAAGTCCTCTGTCCCAGTGATTATGGTCACCGCCCGTGACACTGAGATTGACAAGGTCGTCGGCCTCGAAATTGGTGCGGATGACTATGTGACCAAGCCGTATTCCTCTCGGGAACTTATTGCCCGTATCCGAGCTGTGCTGCGCCGTGGTCGCCACGACGACTCCGACGATGTCGAAGATATCTACGAGGAGGTCTTGCGCGGCGGTCCGGTCGTGCTGGATGTCGAGCGCCACGTGGTCACCGTTGACGGTGACGATGTTGCAATGCCGCTCAAGGAATTCGACCTGCTGGAGTACCTGCTGCGCAACCGTGGTCGTGTGCTAACCCGCGGCCAGCTCATCGACCGCGTCTGGGGCTCCGACTACGTCGGCGACACCAAGACGCTGGACGTACACATCAAGCGCCTGCGCTCCAAGATCGAGCGCAATCCTTCCTCGCCGGAATTCCTGGTCACCGTTCGCGGCTTGGGTTACAAGTTCGAGGACTAGCTCAGCAGACTGCTGCCGACGGAATCCGCCGGCGGTCTGAGAAACCCCGACTTAAACCTCGTCCGGCGCCAGCCCCTCGGCCGCTGCGCGTGTGGCCGGGTGAATCGCCAGCAGTGGGTAGCCACTCGGTCCGAAAGCCTTGGCCGCGCCCGCTGCTTCTCGGGCACGGCAGTGCTCCGCCAGAATTTCGTAGCACTCTTCGCCGATGAGCTCTATTAGCTCAGACTTGTGCGTGCGCCACACCGGCTCGCCACCGGTATGTGTGGCCGGCGCGCCCGTGCAGAACCATTCAAAGTCCTCGCCGCCATCGCCCCATGCACGACGATCGTATTCAGTAATGGTCGTGTGCAGAATCTCCTGGCCGTCTGGGCGTTCCTCCCAGTCCTCCAGTCGGCGCAGCGGCACCTGCCAGCACACATCCGGCTTGACCTTCACGGGGTCAATGTCGTTGGCCATTGCCCACTGGTGGATGGCACAGCCCGCACCATTTCGCCACCCGTCACGGTTGGCAAAAATGCAGGCATTCTTCACGACCTTCGTTTTCAGAGCCGGCTCAGGCTCTCCGTTTTCGTCGTCAAGCTCGTCCCATACTAACCACGGTTCCAACGGTTCGGAGGGGTCAGTTTCGTAGGTCTCGAGCCACTTCAGCGTTTGTTCGGGGCGGTTCTGCCACCACTGGGGCTCTGCGGAGTCGCCTTCCATTCGCTTTACGACGTCAATAACCCTCTCGCGGTCTTCTTCGTCGGTGATAAAGGCGCCATGGCCGCAGCATCCGACATCCGCGTTCGCGGAGTCGATGCCCTGGCAAGCGGAGGTGCCGAAAGCGCATTGATAGGAGCTCATCAACCAGGTTAGGTCGCAGGTGATGATGTGTTCTGGGTCCTCCGGGTGGGCGAACTCGAACCACTCGCGGGGAAAGTCATAGGCGACTTCAGCGGGAGATGGTTGTGGTCCGCGACCGGGGCGGGGGTGGGGTTGATTCACACCAATACACCGTAGACCGTCTAACCTACTAAGAGTGAGATTAGGTGTATTAGATGTAGGTAGTAATACCGTCCACTTGGTGATGGTGGACGCCCGCCGGGGCGGACATCCGACTCCGATGAGCGATTCCAAGTCGACGATGAAGCTGGTCGAGTACCTGGATAAGGACAACAACCTGTCCAAGAAGGGCATTGACAAGCTGACGGGCTACGTCGCTGAATCCAAGGAATTGGTTGAGCAGATGAAGTGCGAAGAGATGATTAGCTTCGCCACTTCAGCTGTTCGCGATGCCACGAATGCGGACGAGGTTCTCGCCCACGTTGAGAAAGAAACTGGGATTAAGCTGCAGATTCTCTCCGGTGAGGATGAGGCTCGTCTGACCTTTTTGGCAGTACGGCGCTGGTACGGCTGGTCTGCTGGTCGTCTAATCAACCTGGATATCGGTGGCGGTTCTCTTGAGCTGACGTCGGGTACTGATGAAGATCCGGAGGCGGCGTACTCGCTGCTGCTCGGTGCGGGACGTTTGACCCACGAGTGGTTCGAGACCGATCCGCCGGAGCGCAAGAAGATTGACCTGCTGCGCGATTACATTGATGCTGAGCTCGCTGAGCCAGCTCGTCATTTGCGTACGCTTGGTGAGCCGGACTTGGCTGTCGCCACCTCGAAGACTTTCCGCACTCTCGCCCGCCTGACCGGTGCGGCGCCTTCCGCTGCTGGTCCCCGGGTTAAGCGCACTCTGACTGCCGCTGGTTTGCGCCAGTTGATTGCGTTTATTTCCCGCATGACGGCGGCTGACCGTGCTGAACTTGAGGGTGTTAGTGCGAATCGTTCTCACCAAATTGTCGCAGGTGCTCTCGTTGCAGAGGCTAGTATGCGAGCATTGGGATTAGAGAAGGTCGAGATTTGTCCTTGGGCGCTGCGCGAGGGCATTATCTTCCGACGACTGGACAGTGACCTATACGGAAAGGGTTGAGATGAGCGAGGAAAAGCTCACCGTTGCCGAACTGCTGGCGCGGCGGCAGAAGGAGGGAGCTCCCTCTGAACCACCGCGGCGCCGCCGTCGACGCAGCCTTGAAGAAGGCGGTGTGTCCGTTCAGGAACTCACCGGCTCAATCCCTCGTGTAAAGGCCGACGAACCGCGACGTGGTGCTCACGCTCTTTCCAACGCAGACGACGATCAGACGACTACAAGCGATCTGCTTGCCGACGAAGCTGCGGCCAACGCCGCCGACGAAGCGCAGGCAACCGAACCGGAGGTAGAAGCTCCGGTGCACTCGGAGGCTGTCGCTGAGCCAGTGGTAGTTGCTGAAGGGGCGGATTCGTCGGAGCATGAGGTTCAAGCTGAGGCCGAGGCTGAAGCTGCTGCTCAGGAAGAAGAGGAGTCGGAATTAGCTGAGGCTGATGCCGAAGTAGCTGACGCCGAAGTAGCTGACGCCGAGGTCACTGAGGTCGAAGCTGACGATGTTGAAGCTGACGAGGTTACCGAAGTTGCTGAAGAACCGGCTGCACCGGTTGCACCGGCAGCTCCGCAGCAGGAGCAAGCCGCGCAGAGCACACCAACTGCGCAGCCAGCAGCCCCTGCAGTGCCATTGGCAATTCCGATGGAACCCCGTCCGGTCATGGTCAACTCCGAGCGTTCGGAGATTACCTATACCTTCACCGAGCTGCGTGACATGGCAGACGAGTCGCAGCAGCTTGGGGAGCCGGGGCCAGTCGCTCGTGCAGTACTCACCGGTTCCAACGCTTACGACGACCGTCCGACTGCCTCCATTCCGGTTGTCCAGGACAAGATCGACGAAGCGTCTGAGGCATCCGTTGAAACGGATGGCGTCGACGGTGAACAGCTTGCTGAGGCTGAAGCTGCTCAGGAAACCGCTACCTTCGAGGCTGCCGACGCTGACGCCGATACCGGTGCCGCTTCCAAGGCGGCAGTGGCAGCCGCTGTTGCTCCTGGAGTTGCACAGGCGGAAGACGCACAGGCCGATATTGAGCAGGCCGAGGACGCCCCCGCTGAGGCTGCACAGGTCGAGACCACACCGACCCAGGCCGCAGCTGACGAGAAGCAGGCGGAGCCCCGGGACGTCGTTAAGCGTGAAGAATCCAAGAGCTCCAAGGGCAAGGCCGTCGCGCGCGATGGCTACGCTGAGGACAATTCCCTCTCGGTGCCGTTGCTGCTAATCCAGGTTTTCGTGGGTCTGATTGCTGGTGCATTGGTGTTCCTGGGCTTCACCATGGCCTGGTCGTCGCTGCCAAAGATCGTGGTTGTCATCATGGCTCTCGTGGTCGCTGGTGGCTTCGCGGGAATGGCGAACTACCTGCGCCGTGAGAAGGACAAACTGACACCGATTCTCGCGGGACTTGTCGGTTTGGCGCTGACATTTGGCCCCTGGATTCTCTTCCAGTTGTAGTGGGGTCAACAGAATAATCATCACCTGATGCAGGGGTCGGAAGCGTAGTTTTCCGGTCCCTGCATTCGCATGTGTGGGCCAGTTTTGGCACACTTAGCGTCCATGACAAGAATTGCTGTAATTGGTGGCGGAAAGATTGGTAGCGCACTCGTCGGTGGTCTCATCGACGGTGGTGTCTCGCCTTCCTCGATTTATGTGGTGGGGCGCACCAAGGAGAGCCTGGCCGGTCTGAAGGAGACCTACGGCATTGTCGATGCCGACGACCCAGTAGGGGCCGTCGACGGTGCCGACGTGGTGTTCTTGTGCGTAAAACCGTACTTGATTATCGACATGCTCGAGCAGATTGCCGACGTGCTCGATGACTCTGAGGTCGACACCATTGTGGTGTCGATGGCGGCTGGCATCACGCTGGACAAGATGGAAAGCGTCTGTGCTGTCGGTACTCCGGTGATCCGCGTCATGCCGAATACCCCGATGCTGGTGGGCAAGGGGGTCTGTGCAGTCGCGCCGGGCCGCTTTGTCACGGAGAGCCAGACCGACGAGGTTGTCGAACTGTTGAAGAAGGTCGGCAGCGTTGAGGTTGTCGATGAGTCGCTGATGTCTGCAGTCACTGCAGTCTCGGGCTCTGGTCCGGCTTACTTCTTCCAGTTTGTCGAGGCGATGACCGATGCGGGTGTGAATCTGGGCCTCAAGCGTGATCAGGCTAAGCGCCTGGCGTCAGCTACGGCTGCGGGTGCAGCCGAGATGATGATGCAGGAAGGTGCGGACCCGACTGCGCTGCGTGCCGATGTCACTTCGCCGGGCGGTACAACAGCTGCGGCCACCCGAGTTTTCGAGGAAGAGGGCATTCGCCGCGCAGTGCATCGCGCGCTGCAGGCTTGCTACGACAAGGCCAACGAGATGGGTAAATAAGTATTTCGCCGCGTCGAAGTGGGTGTACAAGTAACCCCAATATTTGGGGCATTGGAGATGGTCAGCGGCAGTAGCTAATCCGATACGCAGGGACGATGGGTTAGTCACAACTGTCACACCATTCGCCAATGCCCCTATTTTTTATCAAAAATCGCACCGGCACCTTGCCTACCGGTAGGATATGAAAAGCACGTGCGTGTCACGATTTTCTGCAGGAGGGGAAGCCTGCAGCGCGTCGCGTGCGCTGAAGGGAATATTTACTAATGCAGAATGCAGATAAAGGCACCTTTCTGACCGTTGCGGAAGTTGCTGACATCATGCGCGTATCCAAGATGACCGTCTACCGCCTGGTTCACGCTGGCGAGCTGCCGGCAGTGCGCGTTGGCCGTTCTTTCCGCGTCCATGAGTCCGCAGTCAAGGAATACCTGGACTCCTCCTTCTACAACGCGGGTTAATTTTTCTGCCTTTAAGCGGGGCTGTTTGACCTGAACGCATATGTCCCCGCTATGATTAATCCGATTAGTACATGGTGCTGTGCTGCGCCCCTGTTTCCTATCGTCTTCAAGTCATGAAGTATCTAGCTGTGAAGGCGGAAGGAAAAAGGGCGTGACATCTCGGCGGTTGTAAGGCCGCATTGAGTACGCCGCCATTGTGCAAGAAAAGAAATTTCCGTCAACGAATAGCGAGGTCGAGCCGATGGGTTCCGTCATTAAGAAGCGTCGCAAGCGCATGTCGAAGAAGAAGCACCGCAAGATGCTTCGCCGTACCCGCGTGCAGCGTCGTAAGCTCGGCAAGTAAGCCAGCATTCCTGCCGTTATCGCAGGAGCGCGCGTGCTGCGTCGCGTACACGTTTTAAAAGCAGAACCCGCCCGGTCTCGTTGAGATAGGGCGGGTTTTGTCGTTGGGGGCTAATCACGGGCTGCCGATTACGGGCTGCAAATGTGAAACTGTAGGAGTTTATGACACTTTCATGCCATTTTTCGAGCCATTTTTGTCATAAACGCAGTCACTAACTCTCGAGTGCGCGTAGCAGCGCTTAACTTTCCTTGTTCGCGTCCCACAGTCGCTTGCCGACGAGTCCCGCGCCACAGACAGCTCCTGTCAGTAGTGCTCCAATCGAGAGCCACCGCATTGTGGCGAAGGTTGCGGAGCGGAAGTGACGGTAGTCGTAGACAGTCCACCCCATCTTCTGGGCGTAATTCCGCAATTTGCGGTCCGGGTTGATGGCCACGGCGGTGCCTACCATGGACAGCATGGGGATATCGTTGGCGGAATCTGAGTATGCCGTGCAGCGAGACATATCCAACCCGGAGGAGGCCGCCAGAGCTGCCACTGCGTGCTTCTTGCCCGGGCCGTGGAGAATATCGCCTACCAGACGGCCAGTGAACTTGCCATCTTTGACCTCGGCGACTGTGCCAAGGGCGCCGGTCAGTCCGATGTGCTTAGCGATAACCTGGGCTAGCTGCACCGGGGTAGCGGTGACCAGCCAGACCTCTTGGCCAGCCTGGATATGCAGTTCCGCAAGATCGCGGGTGCCCTGGTAAACGCGGTCGCTGATCTTTTCTTCAAAGATCTCTTCGCCGAGTTTGACCATTTCATCCACATCGTGGCCGGCGAAAAACTCCAATGCCTGTTCACGGGCCTTAGCTACGTCGGCGGCGTTTTCCGCGCCTGAGATTCGGAATTTCAGCTGCTTCCAAATCATGCCGGCCAAATCACGCTTCTTGATAAAACCGCGCTCGACCAAACCCATGGCAAAGAGGAAGATTGATGCGCCTTGGACAAGCGTGTTGTCCACATCGAAGAAAGCGGCTGCGCCCTGATCGCGTTCGACACCTGGAATGGGCTGCGAGAGCACACGTGCACCGCCAGCGGCATCTTCGGCACCCGCTACACTGCGAAATCCCGTAGCCAGTTCTTCGCCGCCGACGTCGTAGACCTCGCCGAGAGCTTCCAGTGCATTGGCAGCCGCTGCAGCACCAGCTTCCTCCTGTGCTTCATCATTGAGCGGAGCGAGAACTACCTGCTCGAGGAAGTTGCGGACGTTGCCCTGCGAGGACGCAAGGTCGCCCAGCATGTCGATGGGGAAGGGGGAGCGGTTGTCGGCACTGAACTCACTCACGGCACGAAAATCTCTTTCCACGGTGTATGCAACCGACATCCGTTATCGGAAGCTCTTGTTGAATAGTATCCGCTCTTTAGGCAAAGCCGCGCGCTGAGATTCAAGGAGCGGATGGGGCAAGGATAAGAAGAGTCACTTTTGCAGGGAAGTGTGGGGAGGGGGACGTCGTAAAGCGAAACAGTCGACCTTTAGACTGGCCGTTATGGTGACTGTGACGGTGATGAGTAGGAAGACGTGCGGTTCGTGCGCCCGAGTGATTGCGCAGATTGAGCCGCTGGTTCGGGACCAAAATGCGCAGTTCCAGGTAGAAGATGTCGATACCGATCCGAACTTGGCCATGGAATTTGGCGATCGCGTACCGGTGATTTTGGTCAATGATGAGGAAATCGCTTGCTGGGAAATCGATGACGATGAACTCCTGGAAGCGATAGCGGAAGCCGAATAAGTTCGGGAGACAACTCTGCCGAACTGCTAGGAGCTGCGGAGACATGGCAGAATGTGAAGTAGCAGCAAGGAAGCAGGGGAGTGCTGCGAACATCGAGGTAGAGGCTAAGTAAAGTATGCCTTTGTTGTGACGAGATGGCAGAGTTGTCTAGCGTTAACAGTCATAGCTGTGTGAAAAAGCCCGTAGCGGGGCCTGTGAAGGAGCAATAGAGCGGTGATTGAGCGGTGAGTGTGCTTCTCGTCGGAATGTCGTACCGGTCTGCACCGGTGACCCTTCTTGAAAAGGTCTCCGTCGGTGAAACTGAGCGAGAGGCCATTTTGGCTCGGCTGGTTGCGGATGAAGCGATCAGCGAAGCGATGCTGTTGTCGACCTGTAACCGCGTTGAGTACTACGTGGTGGCCAACGGCTTCCACTCCGGGCTATCGGCCGTGGTCCGTGAAATAGTCGGTCGTACTGGGCTCGAGCTCGATGAACTGACACCGCACCTCTATGTTCGGTACGCACAGGCCGCAGCGGAGCATGCCTTCTCGGTGTGTGCGGGTCTTGACTCGATGGTGCTGGGCGAGCAGCAGATTATCGGTCAGCTTCGCAATGCTTACCAGGAAGCGGACGAAGTCGGCACCGTCGGCCGCATGCTGCATGACTTGGCACAGAAGGCGCTGCACACAGGCAAGCGAGTCCACAGCGAAACGCTGATTGATAACGCGGGCGCATCGATGGTCTCCGTGGCCATCGATGAGGCGATTGCTGCGCTGCACCCCGGATTCAACTCTGGTGTCGACGTCGCTGAGGGGACCGATATCCTGGCCGGACGTTCGGCTCTTATCCTCGGCGCCGGCGCGATGAGTTCGCTGGCTGCCAGCTACCTGGGGCGCTGTGGCATTGACCGTCTGATTATTGCCAACCGCACCGTTGACAGGGCGCAGAACCTGGCTAACCACTCCATCGAAGCGGGCATCCCCGCTACTGCGGTTGCGTTGCATGACTTCGCCGATGTCCTCGATGATGTGGACATTCTCGTCAGCGCCACCGGAGCCATGGCTCCAGTGGTTTCAGCTGACGACGTCATCGACCATGGCCCGCTCGCCATTGTCGACCTGTCTATGCCTCGCGACGTTGCGGAGGATGTCGCCGGGCTTGAGGGGATCGCACTCTTCAACATCGAATTGCTGCAGATGACTCGCACGGAGGTGCCGGGCCGTGATGATGAGGCTGCAGCGCGTGACATTGTGGCCGAAGAGTTGGAGTCCTATCTCACGGCGCAGCGCGCAAGCGAGGTAGCGCCGACAGTTCGCGCTCTGCGTGAGCGTGCGGCGGATGTGGCGGCGGCAGAGCTCGCTCGCCTGGAGGCGAAGACACCGGGTCTTACTCAAAAGGAACGTCGCGAGGTCGAGTCCACGGTTCGCCGCGTCGTCGATAAGCTCTTGCACGCGCCAACAGTGCAGGTCAAGAAGCTTTCCAGCCAGCAGGGTGGTGGCAACTACGCTCTTGCGCTCCAGAAGCTCTTCGACCTGCCCCTATCTACCCCCTCTGGCCTGTATGCTGACACCGATATCCCCGCAGATCTCATGGTAGAGGGCCGAATTGGGCGGATGCAGGGATTTGAGCAGTATGGTCTTGACAGTAGTGCCATCATTGAAGGCGTTGCTGAAACCACCAAAAATTAACACTCGGAGGGAAACATGCCTGACCCAGCGACTATACGTATCGGTACCAGGGGCTCGGAACTGGCCACGACACAGGCCGGTCACGTCCGTGATGCACTGATTGAGCTGGGTCAGCCTGCAGAGCTGGTGATTGTAAAGACCGCCGGTGACCATAACCGCCACGACCCGGTGGAAAAGATTGGCATCGGTGTTTTCACCCAGGCGCTGCGTCATGCACTCCGCGAGGGGGTGTGCGACATTATCGTGCACTCATTTAAGGACCTGCCGACCCTGCCGGAAGACGACATGATGGTCGCAGCCGTGCCGGAGCGCGTCGATCCGCGAGAGGCGCTGATTTCCCGCGATGCCACGCCGCTGATGGACCTGCCTGAGGGGGCTCGTGTGGGTACCTTCGCGCCGCGTCGTGTCTCTCAGCTGCGTGCGCTGCGCTCCGATCTGGAACTTGTACCATTGCGTGGAAACATCGAAACCCGCATGGGGCGCGTCTCTGAGGACTTGGACGCTGTCATTCTGGCTCGCGCCGGACTGGAGCGCACGGGTCGCCTCGGAGAGATTGCGGAATCCCTGGATGTGGATGTCCTCATGCCAGCCCCGGCTCAGGGCGCCCTGGCGCTGGAGTGCCGCACTGCTGACCGCGAAATTGTGGATATTCTGCGCAAGATTGACCACCCGGTGTCCCATGCCCGGGCTGTCGCTGAGCGCGCGGTACTCAATGAGCTGGAAGCGGGCTGCACCGCTCCGGTCGCGGCCTACTCAACCGTGAGCGACAGCGGTGAACTCACCCTGCAGGCGGGGGTGTTCGCACTCGACGGTTCGCGTCAGTTGCTCGAGACCGCTACCGCAAACGTGGATAAGGCCGATGAGCTTGGCCGGAAGGTTGCGGCGGCGCTGCTCGAACGGGGTGCTCATGAGGTAATGGGCGATACCCTGCGGGAATCTCAAAAGTAGCCGGTTAGTTAATTTGGCTCAAACCCTTTATGCTAATAGGCCTGTATGCATGCCGTTGGGATAAGGGTTTCCTTCGTGTGCTCGCATGTGAGATTCAGGTATCTACCTGCCCCTCACATGCGTTGGCGCATGTCCGCTTTCTTCCTTAGTGACTCATCGGCACGAAAAGTGAACAACCAATAGAAAAGAAATCACTCCGCAACGATGAACACCTCCCTCCCCTCAGCAACGGGACGCATCCTGTTCGTCGGCGCTGGTCCTGGAAATCCCGACCTGCTGACGCTTCGCGCCCGTGAGATTCTCGCAGACACCGCTATCGCCTACGTCGACGCCGATGTCATGCCGGGGGTTCGAGAGCTCGTCGCAACCGATGTGCCTGTTCCTCCCGAGCTGCTGAAGGAAGCCGAGGAAGAGTACGAGCGCATGTGCGCCGCAGCCAAGGCCAAGGGATCTCGTCGTAAGCCGCCGCGTCCGGCACCACCGACCGCCGCAGATCTGCGCACGCCTATCGACGATCCCAAGAAGATGGCAGAATTGCTCGTCGAGGAAGCCGCTAAAGGCAATGACGTGGTGCGTTTGGTGGCAGGCAATCCGCTGACCAACGATTCGCTGCTGGCCGAAATCAACGAGGTCTCGCACGCCGATGTTGAGTTCCAGATCGTCCCTGGCATGTCCGTGCCCTCCACCGTCCCGGCATTTGCCGGTATCGCGTTGGGCTCGACGTACACGGAGACCGATCTCGATCGCGCCGATGTGGACTGGGACGAGCTGGCCCAGGCACCGCAGCCGCTGGTACTGCAGGCCGTGCAGGACGACCTGTCCGCCATTGCAACTGAGCTCGGCGAACGCGGCCTGCCGTCGTCGTTGCCGGTGTCGGTGACTGTCAACGGTACGACTCGTCTGCAGCGCACCTACGACGTCACGCTGGGCACCTTGGCGCAGCTCTCGGGTGACCTGACCGGTCCGCTGGTGGTCACGCTTGGCAAGGGTGTGGACAATCGTTCGAAGTACTCATGGTGGGAAAACCGCGCTCTCTACGGATGGAAGGTGCTGGTCCCACGTGCCAAGGCGCAGGCAGGCCCGATGAGTGCCCGTCTCGTTGCGCACGGCGCCATCCCGATTGAGGTCCCGACCATCTCAATCGAGCCACCGCGCAGCCCGGCGCAGATGGAACGCGCCATCAAGGGGCTTGTCGACGGCCGTTACCAGTGGGTTGTCTTCACTTCCGTCAACGCCGTCACCGCAGTGTGGGAGAAGTTCCAGGAATTCGGCTTGGACGCGCGCTCCTTCGCTGGGGTCCGCATCGCAGCCGTCGGCCATCGCACCGCCGCTGCCATCCGCGATCTCGGCATCACTCCGGAGCTGCTTCCGGATGACACTCGTCAAAATGCCGCGGGCATTGTCGACGTGTTCCCGGAGTACATCGAGGATCTCGATCCGGTCAACCGCGTGCTGCTGCCGCGCGCCGATATCGGCACCGATGTGCTTGTCGACGGTCTGATTGACCTGGGCTGGGAAGTTGATGATGTGGTCGCTTACCGTACCGTGCGGGCAGCGCCACCGAGTGCGGATATCCGCGACATGATTAAGTCCGGTGGCTTCGACGCAGTGTGCTTCACCTCGGGGTCGACGGTGAAGAACCTGGTCGGCATCGCGGGTAAGCCGCATGCTCGCACCATCATTGCCTGCATCGGGCCGATGGCCGCAGCCACGGCTCGCGAGTACGGCCTGCGGGTAGATGTCGTGCCGGAGCGCGCAAGCATCCCGGAGCTGGTGGATGCGCTGGCAGAGCATGTTGCGCAACTGCGGGCGGCAGGGCAGCTGCCACCACCGCGCAAGAAGCGTCGTCGTTCGCGTAAAACCAAGGACTGAGCAGGGGCGTACCGGAGCGAGTTCGCGTTTTGATTAAGGTTGTCTTTATGACTACATCTGGAGCTTCTGAATCATCCCGCGAAATCGATCTCGAACAGTTTGGATTTCCTCTCCCGATTCGTCGCCCACGCAGGCTGCGCACCAACCCGGTGATGCGTGCGATGACGGCGGAGACGACACTGACTCCGAAAAATCTCATCCTGCCCATGTTTGTTGCAGATGGGATTGATGAGCCGAAGCCAATCAGCTCCCTGCCCGGGGTAGTGCAGCATACCGAGGACTCCCTGGTAGAAGCTGTGCGCGAGGCTGTTGAGGCAGGTATCTCGGCAGTTGACCTCTTCGGTGTCCCGCTGGATGCGGACAAGGACGGCGAGGGCTCTGAGTCCTGGAATCCGGAGGGCGTACTCAACCGTGCCCTGCGTCGTCTCCGCGACGAGTTCGGGAATGACATTTTGATTATGGCCGACACCTGCCTGGATGAGTTCACTGACCACGGCCACTGTGGTGTGCTGGGCAAGGACCGCTTCGGCAACACGGTCGTTGAGAATGACCGCACGCTGATTAACTACATCAAGATGGCCGTTGCGCAGGCCGACGCCGGTGCCCATATCGTGTCCCCTTCGGGCATGATGGACGGCCAGATTGCCGCAATTCGCGAGGGCTTGGATGCCGCTGGCCATGAGGATGTCTCCATCATGGCGTACTCGGCAAAGTACGCCTCCGCCTTCTACGGTCCATTCCGTGAAGCTGTGGGCAGCTCGCTGCAGGGTGATCGCCGTACCTACCAGCAGGATCCTGCAAACCGTCGTGAGTCCCTGCTTGAAGTGCAGCTCGACGTTGACGAAGGTGCGGACATGGTGATGGTCAAGCCGGCCATGAGCTACCTGGACATTCTGCGCGAGGTCGCGGATATGTCGCCGGTGCCGGTTGCCGCTTACCAGGTCTCTGGTGAGTACGCGATGATTCACGCCGCTGCCGCCAACGGGTGGATTGACCTGGATGCTGCGATGATGGAGGCAGTTCTGAGCATTCGCCGTGCCGGTGCGGAGCAGATTTTGACCTACGCAGCGGTGGACTTGGCGAAGAAGCTGCGCGCCCAGTTCTAATTCGCTCGGGTGAACGTGCAGTAGTAAATATCGAGAAGTGGACGGATGACTAAAGAAGAGAAGAAGCCCGCAATTCCCGAGCAGGTCGAGGGAGCTAGGCAGGCGTGGCGGGTTACGGCCGTGTTGCAGCTGCTCGTCGCTGCGGTAGCTACGGTGACCTACTGGCTGCATCCGGAAATGCTGATGAGCCCCTCAACCGCTAAGGAGAATTTCCCGGGTTTCAGCGAGGGCCAGATTGATGCTGCCATGAAGGCGACTATCGTTATCGCGTTCTTTTTCGCAGTGGGGCTTTGCATCGCGTTCTTCGCCATTATCGAGCGAATGCGCAAGGGGAGCGAAGGTGCTCGCACCGTGCTGGTTATCGGCTCGCTTTACCTGGCACTGTCGGCGCTGATGTCCTTCTTCTCTTCTACGGCTTCAGAATCGGGAGTGCCGGCATCCCTCGTTCTTATCAGCGGAATTGTGCGAATCGCCTCGGCCACTGCCGCGGTAGCGGGTCTAGTGCTCGCCGCTTCGAAGGAATCCAAGGACTACTTCGATCATCAGCGCCCGTTGAAACCGTGGACGCCGTCCGCTCCGGAATCGCATCTGCCGAGAGCGTCGAAGCATGGCGCTGATCCAAAGCGGCAACAGCAGCTGGGCCAGTCACAGCCCAAGCAATCCAAGCAGCCTGAGGAGTCCAAGCGATGATGTCCCTGCCGAGTCGGCCCTGGCAGTGGGTGCTTTTTGTCGCGCTCATCGCCCAGATTGTCCTGAGCTTGATACTGGTCACCGGCGACTATTCGCAGGCTCCCGCCGCCGTTGGCCGCGATATCTACATCGTCGCCGGTGTGACGCTGGGCTGCTCGCTTATTGGTAGCGGCTGCTTGCCGACGGCCACTGAGTTCAAACTCTCCCGGAACTGCCTGCTCATCATGGTGATTATCACGGCTCTCGCCATGTTCTTTGCCATTATGGCTGGAGCGCTGACTGTATGGGTTATCGCGCCCAGCCTGGCGATGGCGTGTGGACTACTGTTGCTCTATCGTGAATTAGCGCTCACGCGCGCCAACCAGCCACAGGATTAGACGGAAAGTTTCAAAGGCTATGAGTGACACCGGTGAGTTTGATTTCTCTCTGGACAATCGCGTTGAACAAGCGATTGTGGATGCCAAGGTCGCTGCTCGTAAGGCATTGCCACGAAGCCGTCAGGACATCGACGAAGAAAGTGCCCATCAGCGGCTTGCACACCGCAGAGGCCAGTCCAACACAGCTTTCGCACTCATCCTGGAAAACTTGGAAAACGCCGAGAGTGCTGAGCGTGCTGAGCATGTTTTGGAATCCTTTCCAGATGTGACGGCCTCTGTGGTCTACAAGCCCGGACGCGCGTGGATTACAGCGCCCGATACCATCGATCCGAATCAGTTCATCGAAGCTCTCCGCGAAATTGGGGTCGAGTCGTACCTCACGCGCAGCACGCTTCGGCGTCGTGCAACTCGGCTGGATGTGTCACAACATCGCCGTCCCGCTGTTCCGGCTGCTGCTCAACAGAATGAGGAGGAGCGCATTCGCCGTCGTGAAGCGGCCTTGCGCCGAAGCGGCGGCGGCGCGGAAGTACTGTTCACGGCGCGTGAACTGGTGACCAAGCAGCGCTTTTGGGGCAGCCTGTTCCTATCGATTCCGGTGCTGGTGACGTCGTTGAACGTCAACTGGCAGTTCCCGGGTTGGCAGTGGATGTGTCTTGTGCTGACCACGATTGTGGTGTGGTGGGGTGGCTGGCCGTTCCACCGTGCAATGGCGGCGTCTCTGCGTCGGCGGATGTCGGCGCTGGATGGGGCGAGCTCCATTGCCATCCTGCTGGCGTGGCTGTGGTCGCTGGCGCAGCTTATTTTTGGCCCCGCGGGACAGATTGGATATACCACTGCGCCCACGTGGTTTGCTTTCAACTACCGGGAAAGCGCCTCGGCAGAGGTGTTTTTCGACGTTGCCTGCGGTCTGACCGTGTTGTTGCTAACAGGTCGCATGTTTACGCGCTACAACAAGGTTCGTACTGGACAAATCTTGCGCAACCTGCGCATTCCAGCTGAGCGAAACGTGACAGTCGTGCGCAAGAGCGCTAAATCCGCGGAGCCGAAACGGGTGGAGGTGACGGTTGCGGAGCTCAATATCGGTGATGACATCGTGGTTCCACCGCACTCGGTGATTCCGGTCGATGGCTCGGTTATCGGTGGAGCCTCCACGATGGATGCGCAGCTACTCGGGATCGGCGTTGAACCGCAGAAGGTCAAGGTCAATTCCAAGGTTTGGGCCGGCGCAATCAACCTGGATTCGGAGCTCAAGGTGCGTGTGGAGCGCACCGGTTTCAAGACCCGGGCGTCATCGATAGCGCGTTGGCTGCGTCAAGCGGTTCGAGAAGAAACGGTGATGCACCAGACCGCAGTGCACTCGGCATCAGAGCTGGTGCCATGGACGCTGTCGTTGGCGGGCGTGGCTTTTTGCGGTTGGTGGCTGGCGACGGGCACGATGAGCGGTGCCCTCGCGGTGGCGCTGGCTATGCTCTCGGGCATCGCGCCGGTGGCATTGGCAATGTCTACGTCGACCGTGCAGCGCATCGGGATTCTGGCCGGTGCTAGTAACGGAATCTTGATTCGTGGCAATGAGACTTTCCGAAAGCTGGCCGCTGCCGATGTGGTGATTTTTAACCGAGTTGGAACGCTGACCGAGGGTGACACCCACGTGCTCGGTGTCGCCGCTGAGCGCAATGAAAATCCGGATCTGGTTCTGCGTGTGGCGGGCGCTCTCATGATGGAGAGCAACCACCCGGCATCGGCGGCCATCGTACGCGCGTGCCGTGCATCCCGCGACGCCGGTTCCGGCGGTGGCGAGGTGCCGCACTGGATTGAGACCGTACACGTCGCAATTGCGGAAGATGGTGCGTTCGTTGGCCAGGTAGAGATTCCGGTGAAGGACTCCGACGACAAGTTAGAGATGCGCTTTGTTGAGGGGCGTGTTTGGCGTCCGCGTGATCTCACTGCACTCAGCGAGAAAATGGCCGTGGCTGCGCTCAGTGGCGGTACTCCGATGGTGGTGTCGTGGCGTGGCAAGGTCCGTGGTGTCATCACCATTGGTGAGGACATTAAGCCCGATGCGGTCGAGAGCATTGACCAGCTTGAGGATATGGGCGTGGACACCATGATGATCACGCGAGATCCGTATCCAGTAGCCCGTCGTTTTGCTGACCGGCTGAATATCTCACGAGTATTCGCGGGCATCATTGCCTCCCGCAAGGCCATTGCGGTGCGTTCGGTCCACAGTGACGGCGAGACTGTCGTGATGGTTGGCGACAAGGACATCCGGGACTCTCTGCGTGCCGCTGACGTGGGTGTTTTGATGGACAACACCGAAGGCAATCAGAATCTTGATGTTGATTACGCCGATGTCGTGGCACTGCGGAACAACGTGTTGTCGATTCCGGAGGCCATTGAAATCGCACGTGCTGTGGTGCGGATGATGGACTCCAACATCTACTTTGCGTGGTTCTACAACGTTGCGGTCATCCTGCTGGGTATGACCGGTATGATTCACCCGCTGCTGGCATCGCTTTTGATGATTTTCTCCAGCTTGTGGATCGACTGGCGATCCCGTCGAGTGTCCTCTCGCCGCAAGCATCTATTCAGGGTGAAGCTGGGACGTTGGTAGGGCAGGGTAGCCCTTCATCCGAGTGGCCGTCTACGATGGTCACCGTGACTCAAGACATTAATGCTCCTCATGTCCCAGAAAACGTTGAGCTCACCGATCGTTCGGCAGAGTTCTTTACGCAGGCTCAGGCAGTGACGCCGGGTGGCGTGAACTCGCCGGTCCGCGCCTTCGGTTCCGTCGGTGGCACCCCACGTTTCATTGACCACGCCGCGGGCTCTCGTCTCGTGGATGTTGATGGTAACGAATATGTGGACTTGGTCTGCTCGTGGGGTCCAATGATTCTGGGCCACGCGCACCCGGCAGTGGTGGAGGCCGTTCAGAGCGCCGCCACTCGCGGTTTGTCTTTCGGCGCTCCGACCACGGCTGAGACCGACCTGGCTCGTCACATCGTTGAGCGCACGTCGGTAGATGAGGTGCGTCTGGTCAACTCCGGCACTGAGGCCACTATGTCCGCAGTACGCCTGGCTCGCGGTTTCACTGGCCGTTCCAAGATCATCAAGTTCGCCGGCTGCTACCACGGTCACGTGGACGCGCTGCTGGCATCGGCCGGTTCCGGTGTCGCTACTTTTGGTCTGCCGGATTCGCCGGGTGTCACCGGTGCATCGGCTGCCGACACCATTGTTGTTCCTTATAACGACATTGAGGCCGTCAAGGCCGCATTCGCTGAGAACCCGGGCGAGATTGCCTGTGTCATCACTGAGGCGGCAGCGGGCAACATGGGTACCGTCGCACCGCAGGACAACTTCAACGCGAAGTTGAAGGAAGTCTGCCACGCAGACGGCGCACTGCTGATTCTCGATGAGGTCATGACTGGCTTCCGCGCTTCCTACAACGGCTGGTACGGCATTGATGGTGTGGCCGGTGACCTGACCACCTTCGGCAAGGTCGTCTCCGGTGGTCTGCCGGCAGCTGCCTTCGGTGGTCGCCGCGACGTCATGGAGTACTTGGCTCCGAACGGTCCGGTGTACCAGGCAGGCACACTCTCCGGTAACCCGGTCGCTATGGCAGCTGGCCTGGCCAACCTGGAGAATGCCACGAAGGATGTCTATGACACCGTCGCAGCCAATGCAGATCGCCTGGCCACGATTCTGTCCGACGCCCTGACCAAGCAGGGCGTGGCCCACCACATTCAGCGTGCGGGCACGATGCTCTCGCCACGCTTCGCCGAGGGCGAGGGCCATAACTTTGAGCAGATGCAGGCAGCGGATACTTTCCGCTACCCGGCTTTCTTCCACGCCCTACTGGCCAATGGTGTCTACCCGCCGGCTTCTTGCTACGAGACCTGGTTCGTCTCCGCTGCGCTGACCGACGCCGACTTCGAGATTATCGAGCGTGCAGCAGCCCGCGCGGCCGAGGCGGCGGCAACCGCCAAGCCGGAGTAGGTGACACGTGCCGAACAAGACCAATTCGCAGGCAGCACAGCAGGAATCGCAGCCGACACAGCCGGAAAACCAGGCGTCTAAGCGTGCAACAAAGCACGCCAAGACCACGGTCGTACATCTCGTCCGCCACGGCGAGGTTTATAACCCGGATAAGATTCTCTACGGTCGCCTGCCCGGCTGGCACTTGTCTGAGCGCGGTCAGCGTCAGGCAGCGGCCACGGCCTCGTCCTTCGAAGGCCACGACATCCGCTACTTCGCCTGTTCCCCGCTACAGCGCACGCAGGAAACCTCACGGCCCTTCACCGAGATAATCGGCATGAAGCCGACCCTGGATGAAGATTTGCTGGAGGCTGGCAACTCCTTTGAGGGTTTACACATCAAGGGCATTGACTCCGCACTGTGGAATCCGAAGTACTGGCCACGGCTGCGTCGTCCGAGCGTGCCCAGTTGGGGCGAGCCCTACGAGGAGATCGCGGACCGTATGTTCCACGCCATCGAGCGAGCCCGCGAGGCCGCCGAAGGAGCGGAAGCGGTGCTGGTGACGCACCAGCTGTGCATCATTGCAGCTCAGCGTCGTGCGCGGTACTTGAAGCTCGCCCACAACCCGGCAACTAGGCAGTGCGATCTGGCCAGCGTGACCTCCTTGGTCTTCGTCGGCGACACCATTGTCGACGTGCGCTACAGTGAACCGGCCGGTCACCTGTAAGGTGAATAGATAGTTTTGTTGAAGTTTCACTGACCCCCGGAAGGTGGCACCCCAAGTGGCCAAGGTCTCATCGTCCCGAATTGCAGCAACGCTAGCGGCAGCAACTCTGTCTCTGTCGCTCGCAGCATGTAACCCCGGAGATTCAGTGGGACACGATGCCGTTGCCGTCGGCGGTCAGTTCGAGTTTGTTTCTCCAGGGGGTCAGCAGATCATTGACTACGCACCCGAGGAGCGCAAACCGGTCGGCAAGGTGTTCGGTCCTTCTCTAGAGGACGACGACAAGAAAATCTCCCTCGATGACTTCAAGGACCAGATTGTGGTCCTAAACGCCTGGGGGCAGTGGTGCGCACCGTGCCGATCCGAATCGGATGACCTGCAGTATGTCCAGGAACAGATGGAAGAGCAAGGTATCGGCACCGTTCTCGGCATCAACGTCCGCGACAATGTCCGCCAGGCTCCCATCGACTTTGTGAAGGACAACGGCATCACCTACCCGTCCATCTATGACCCGGCCTTCGTCAACGCCAGCGCACTCGGCGGCATCCCGGCTTCGGTGATTCCGACAACCATCATTCTGGACAAGCAGCACCGCCCGGCCAAGGTCTTCCTCCGCGAGGTCGATCACACCATGCTGATGAAGGCTGTTAATGAAGTGAAGGCGGAGGGCTAGGCCCCAGCATGGGAACTCTTGCCATGGACACGATTTATCTTGCCGATGGCATCGGCCAGCAGTTCGCCGACGCCGCCACCGGCGGTCCCATCCTATTAGGCCTGCTCGCTGCTGCGCTGGCTGGTCTCGTCTCGTTTGCCAGCCCGTGCGTCATTCCGCTCGTGCCCGGTTACGTCTCGTATCTCACCGGTCTTTCCGGAGCATCGGGGGCGCAGGGCCAGGGCTTGACGACGGGCACTGCGGACGCAACCGCCGTCGATAAGCGTGACGGCGATGGAGGGCGTGGCAAGCGTTCCGCAACTGCCCGCGTCGGCCTGGCTGCGTTGCTGTTCGTGCTGGGCTTCACTGTCATTTTCGTGCTGGGGTCGGCCTCAATTTTCGGGCTCGTGTCCACGCTGCGTCTGCAGGCGCGCACGCTGACGATTGTCGGTGGCGTGGTGACCATCGTGATGGGACTCGCCTTCATGGGCATGGTGCCGGCGCTGCAGAAGGACACCCGCATGGCGCCGAAGCGCTGGACCACGTGGCTGGGAGCGCCACTGCTTGGCGCGGTGTTCGCGCTGGGGTGGACGCCGTGTCTGGGCCCGACGCTGACTGCAATTATTTCGGTGTCCGCGGGCACGCAGGGTATGACCGCGGCCAGGGGAGTGGCGCTGATTATCGCTTACTGCCTGGGGCTGGGGCTGCCGTTCATTTTGGTGGCGCTGGGGTCGGCACGCGCGATGCGTGGAGTGGACTTCCTGCGTAAGCACTCGCGAACTATTCAGCTCATCGGTGGTGTGGCGCTGGTGCTGGTCGGAATTGCCCTGGTCACGGGACTGTGGGATGTTTTTGTTGCCTGGGTTCAGGCCGCTTTTATTACTGATACGGTAACGCCAATTTAGTGAAAGATTTTTCGATGTCGGTGAATTGGAATAAGGTACGACAGCCCTTCCAGCAGGTCTGGAACTGGTTGACCAGCATGCGCACAGCGCTGATTCTGCTGTTCATCCTCGCTTTCGCAGCGGTTCCGGGCGCCCTGTTGCCACAGCGCTCGCTGAATAAGGACAAGGTCGACCAGTATCTTGCCGCCAACGGCAAGACCGCCGAGATCATGGATAAGCTGCAGCTTTTCGATGTCTTCTCGTCCGTCTGGTTCGTCGCCATCGTGGCATTGCTGCTGATTTCCCTGGTTGGCTGCATTATTCCGCGCACCATCGACCACTACAAGGCCATGAAGACGCCACCGGCCAAGGCGCCGAAACGGTTGGCGCGTCTTCCGCTTCACGACGAAGCCGTGGTCGATGCCTCTGCGGATGAAGTTTCTAAGCGGGTGCGTGAGCGCCTGAACAAGTGGGCGTTGACCGAGACTCCAGCAGATGAAGATCGCGCTGGGGCACGATCCTTTTCCGCGGAGAAGGGATACCTGCGTGAGTTTGGCAACCTGGTGTTCCACCTGGGCATTGCGCTGCTGATTATCATCGTCGGCTTGGGCCGCATGATCTATTACGAGGGTCAGGTCATTTTGCTGACCAACACCGGCACCGAGATTTCTGACGACAACGTCAATAGCGCGGTGGGCGTTCCGTTCTGTAACACCGCTGCTGCGAACTATGACTCGCTGCGTGCTGGCAACACCTTCGACGGTACAACTCTGAACCCGTTCTGTATTCAGGTCGATGACTTCTTCGCCGATTACCTGCCGAACGGTCAGGCCAAGATGTTTACCTCTCATATCCGATTCGCAGAAGAAGAGGATATGCGCAAGCCGGTCGATGAGTGGGAAAAGACCACGCTGCAGGTCAACCATCCGCTGCGCGTCGCCGGTGACCGTGTGTACCTGCAGGGGCACGGCTTTGCCCCGGCCTTTAAGGTGACCTGGCCGAATGGCGAGTCGCGTACGTCGATTGTCCAGTTCCGTCCGGATGATCCGACCTTCTTCCTGTCCTCTGGTGCGCTGCGCTTCGACCCACCAGCAGGCATGTACCCGGACTTGTTCGAGCGCCGCCAGAACCAGATTGCAATCGAGGGACTGTTCGCTCCGACCGCGGAGTTTACTGGTGAAAAGGGTGCTCTGCTGCAGTCCTCTTACCCGGCGATGCAAGACCCGGCCGTGGCTGTCGACATCTACCGCGGCGACGCGGGCTTGGACACCGGTCGTTCGCAGGGGCTGTTTTCCCTCGACCGCGATCTGATGCACTCGGGTCAGCTGGCTAAGGAAGCCCGCGTCAACCTCAAGCAGGGCGAATCCACCGAGCTTGCCGACGGCACCAAGATTGAATTCCTCGGTGCGAAGGAATTCGTCAACTTGCAGGTTTCGCACGATCCCACGCAGTTCTGGGTGCTGGTGGCAACTGTGGCCGCACTGGCGGGCATGGTTCTTTCGTTGGGCATTAAGCGCCGACGTGTTTGGGTGCGCATGTTCCCGCTGGAAGATGGCCGCACTCGCGTTGAGTTCGGTGGCCTTGCCCGCACCGACAAGGCAGGTTGGGGCGAGGAGTTCCAGTACATCGTAGATGACATCCTGGAACGTGACAGTGATGACGAGGATGCTGCTGACAACAATGCTGCGACCGACGAGAGCGCGGACGACAAGGACAAAAGCTAACTGACCACTAAGTCTGGTCCATCATTACTGCAGGGTGAATGCGCGGGGGCGAGAATTGCGCCTCCGCGCATTTTTGCGTCCCCCGTGTCCCCGGTCCCCTTTTGCTTAGTCCTGCTTTAGTACTAGGGTTTGAAGAAGTATTCCGCTAATTCCACACTTTGGAGCCAAGTACATGCTCGTCAATAAGACACTGGCGCAGTTTTCGGACTGGTCGTACTTCACGGCCTTCGCCTTTTATCTTTTGGCCTTTGTTGTATCCATTGCCTACTACAGCCGTCGTATCGCGGCCGCTGAAGCTAAGAGCCAGGTTGCGGAACGCGAGCTGGTAGCCGCCGGCGCTGGTGATGGAGCTACCACCGCTAGTGTTGCTGACTCGGGGGAGTCGGCGATGAAGTTGTCGGCAAGCGAGCCTAGGAACCAGGCGCTGACGAACCGACTCGGCGTTGTGACGGAAATGCTGATTTACGTCGGTGTAGCCGTGCACTTTGCATCGGTGCTATTGCGTGGCCTGGCCGTGCAGCGTTTCCCGTGGGGCAACCTCTACGAGTACGTATCAGTTTCAATCCTCTTTGCTATGGCAATTGCAGCTGGCGTACTGCATCGTGAGGCCATGCGCGTGTTCTGGCCGTGGATGCTGGTACCGATTCTGGCGCTGATGTTCTACGGGGGTAAGAACCTATATGTTGAGGCTGCTCCAGTGGTGCCGGCACTGCAGTCGATTTGGATTCCGATTCACGTCTCGATTATTTCTATCGGCTGCAGTATTGCACTGATTTCCGGTGTCGCGTCGATTCTCTACATGCTGCGGATGTACAACCGCAAGGACAACGAAAAGGGTTTCCTGGGCAAGCTGGTCGCGCCGCTGCCGGACGCGCAGAAGCTGGATGCAATTGCTTACCGCACCGCTATTTGGTCTTTCCCGCTGTTCGGTCTGGGCATTGTGCTGGGCGCTATTTGGGCGGAGTCCGCATGGGGCCGCTACTGGGGCTGGGATCCGAAGGAGACCACTGCTCTGATTACCTGGATTATCTACGCTCTGTACCTGCACGCTCGCGCGACCTCGGGTTGGCGTAATACCAAAGCCGCGTGGATTAATATCTTCGGTTTCGCGACCATGGTGTTCAACCTCTTCTTCATCAATATGGTGGTTTCGGGTCTGCACTCGTACGCTGGCCTGAACTAAGCTTTCATACTTGTACAAGCCGGCACCGCCGGGTGAACTAGAATCGCTTCCATGCGTGTTCTCGTCACCGGTGGTGCCGGCTTTATTGGTTCCAACTTTGTTCTCCGAACTCTGGCTACACGGCCAAATGTGAATGTCACGGTGCTTGACGCGTTCACCTATGCCGCGAACCCCGCCAGCTTGGATGGGGCGGACTGCGAAATTATTCGCGGCGATGTCCGTGACGCGGAGCTGATCGATCGCCTCGTTCCCCGCTTCGACGTCGTCATCCACTTCGCCGCCGAGAGCCATAACGACAACTCGCTGGTGGATGCCGATCCCTTCGTCACCACCAACGTCATGGGCACTGTGAATCTGGCGAAGGCCTGTGCCACCCACGATGTTCGCCTCCACCACATCTCCACAGACGAGGTCTTTGGCGATCTCGCTCTCGATGATCCAGCACGCTTTACGACGGCCACCGCGTACAAACCCTCCAGCCCTTATTCGGCCTCCAAGGCGTCTGCGGACCACTTTGTCCGGGCGTGGGTGCGTAGCTTTGGGCTGGCTGCGACGATTAGTAACTGCTCGAACAATTACGGCCCTAGGCAGCATCCGGAGAAGCTGATTCCTCGGCAGATTTGTGGTCTGCTGCGCGGTCGTAGCCCTCGTGTGTACGGCACCGGCGAGAATGTTCGGGACTGGATTCACGTCGATGACCACAACGATGCGGTCTGGGCAATCCTGGCTGCCGGCGAGGTGGGGGAGACCTACCTTATCGGTGCCGATGGCGAGCGTTCCAACCTCGACGTGGTCGGAGACATCCTGGAGGGCTTCGGACGTGTGCGGTCCGATTTCGTCCATGTCACTGACCGCCCGGGGCATGATCGTCGTTATGCGATTGATCCCGCATCCATCCATACCCTTGGCTGGCAGCCGCGTTACCAAGACTTTTCCGCGGGTCTCGCCGAGACCATTGACTGGTATCGCGCCAACGAGTCCTGGTGGGCTGCGGCCTACGATGCCGCTGAGGCTGGCTACGCCGAGCGCGAGCAGGAGTTGTAGGAGTTGTAGTTCGTTGTCGGAGCACGCCTAGCACACTCCCAGCGCACGCCCTCAGCGCACGCTCAACGCGTGCCACAGCCACAGCCCGGATGCCGCGTCTACACTTGTTACCCATGAGCCCTAAGAGCACATTCCAGCCCACTTCCATCGACGGCGTTTTCACCTTCGAACCGGTCATCCACGGCGATAGCCGCGGTAGTTTCCACGAGTGGTATCGCCTCGACGCATTCGCCGAGGCCACGGGCTACCCGTTCTTCCCGGAGCAGGCCAACATGAGTGTCTCCGCCGCAGGTGTTGTCCGCGGCCTTCACTTCGCCGACGTCAGCACTGCGCCAGATGGTCACCCCGGCCAGGCCAAACTGGTTACTTGCTCCGCGGGCCACATCCTCGACATCGCAGTTGACCTGCGTCGCGGCTCCGACACATTCGGCAAGGTCGAGGTTTTCGAGCTCGACAGCAAGACCCGCCGAGTGGTCTATCTGCCCAACGGCATCGGACATGGCTTCGTCTCGCTTGCCGACGACTCCGTGCTTACCTACCTCACTTCCACCGGTTACAAACCGGAGGCTGAGCGTGCAGTCAGCATCCAGGACCCGACTCTCGGAATTGACCTGGCCGCGCTACTGGCCAAGGGTGGTCTCACCGAAGCGGACATGATTCTCTCCGAGCGCGATCAGAAGGCTCCGACCATCGAGCAGTTCGAGGCTGAAGGTAATAAGCTCCCCAGCGAGTTTGACTGCAAGGATTTGGAGAACATGGCTCGCGACGAATGGGCAATCGCCAACGAAGCGGCTGGGCAGTAAGGCAGAAAGGCGCGAGCACTATGAAGGGCATCATCCTCGCAGGTGGCACCGGCTCTCGGCTGTTTCCAATCACACTTGGTGTAAGCAAGCAGCTGGTTCCCGTCTATGACAAGCCGATGATTTACTACCCGCTGAGCACGCTGATGCTAGCAGGAATCAGGGACATCCTTGTCATCACTACGCCACATGATGCCCCGCAGTTTGAGCGTCTACTTGGCGACGGCTCGCAGTGGGGCCTCAACCTCACCTTTGCAACCCAAGACGAGCCCCGTGGTCTCGCTGAAGCATTCATCATCGGTGCGGACCACATCGGCGATGACTCCGTTGCGCTCATCCTCGGCGACAACATCTTTTACGGTGCTGGCTTGGGCACGCAGCTGCGCCGCTTCCATGACGTCGATGGCGGAGCGATCTTCGCCTACTGGGTCGCAGATCCCACCGCCTATGGAGTCGTGGACTTTGATCAAAGCGGCAAGGCCGTGGCGATTCAGGAGAAGCCGAAGAAACCACGCAGCCATTTCGCGGTGCCTGGTTTGTACTTCTATGACGCCGAGGTTGTAGAAATAGCGCGCTCGCTGCAACCGTCGTCACGCGGCGAATTGGAAATCACGGATGTTAACCGCGCCTACTTGGAGCGTGGAAAACTGCAGGTAGAGGTGCTGCCGCGCGGCACGGCGTGGCTGGATACGGGCACGGTGGACAATCTGATGGCCGCGGGCGATTTCGTGCGCACGATTGAGCAGCGCCAGGGGCTAAAGATTGGCTCGCCGGAAGAGGTGGCATGGCGCATGGGGTTCATTGACGATGCAGCGCTTAGCGCGCGTGCCGACACCCTCAGCGCCAGCGGCTACGGGGAGTATCTGCAGCAGTTGTTGCTGAGAGGCAAGGACGTTTAGGCGGTTTCACCGGGATTATCAGGGTTGTCGTCCTGCTCGCGTTCGCGCCGTTCCTGTAGCTCCTGCTCACGTTTACGGCGATCGAATTCGGCCTTCTTAAGCTTCCAGAGGAACTCCGGATCATCGTCGGGAGCGAGCGGACGGGGTTCCGGTTGCGGAGCAGAAATACGTCGCATGCCGTTGCCTCGACTGCCGGGGCCAAATGCTTTCCACAGCATGACTACGACAAGGATGATGAACAGCAGCAGAATGAGCCGACCCATGTAATAGCTAACCTCCTGGATTTACCGACTAGAATACGCAACGAGTCCCGTAGTGCCCACGAGGGGTATCGCAACGCAGGCGGTACGGCGTACAGAGTTCGTTAGGGTACAAAGGAACGTTGGACACGAACAGCCATGGACGCTAACAACGTCGGGCGCAGCACAGGCGTAACACGTAGAGGTGAGGGTTTAATGACCAATCCAGCAGAGCAGGACAAAAAGGCTTTTGAGGCTCAGTCGGAGGCAGCTCCGAAGCAGTCAGCTCCTGGTCCGAAGAATGCTGGTCGCGGCAATGCCATGAAGGGTCTGTTCTGGTACGGCCTTGCGCGTCTGCTGCTGTTCCTGGTGCTGTTCTTCGTTCTGCTCGTGATTATTTACCTCGTTAATGTGCAGATTCCGGCTGCAATCACGGCTGTGTTTGCGTTGATTATTGCGATGCCGCTGTCGGTGTTTGTGTTCCCGAAGCTGCGCGTCCAGGCCAATGAGTCGGTTGCAGCGTGGTCGGAGAACCGCCGCGCGCACAAGGAATACATTGCGCAGCAGATTAAGGACCGCGAGGAAAACTAGCGCACCTTTTCCAACACCCGCTCGATTGCTCGGTTCACTGCTTCCGGAGCTTCCAGCGGCAGCATGTGGCCGGCACCGTCGACTTCAACCAGTTCGGCGTCCGGCCACTTTTCCATAATTAGGTCTGCTTGCTTGCGGGGAGTGACATCGTCCTTAGTGCCCACCAGTACTGCCCCTGGCAAACCCGCCAAGTAAGGTCCGGCCGCGAACTCGTCATGTTCCTGCAGGTCGTCTAGGTATCCCACGAAAGTTTCCAGCGGCGTCTCATTGATCATGGCCGCGTGGAACTCGATGATCTCGTAATCGGTGCGCCGGGCGAATACAGCAACTGCCAACGACGGCGCCATCAGCGACGCGATTGCCTCGCGGAATTTGCGAATCTCCTTCGGTGAGGACTCAATTGCATTGCGCGCCGCATCCGCGACCGGGGACGCGAGAATCTGCGGTACACCCTGGGCGGCTAGCTTGTCGATAGACGTGGAAATCAACACCACACCCGCTATCCGACGGCGAATACTTTCCTCGGCAGCCCGAACCATGTGCAGTGCAATCAAACCGCCCAGTGAATGCCCAACAACGATGAGTTTTCCGGTCGCGGCACGCTCCGCGATCACGGCCAGCGCATCGGCCGCAGCACCTTCGACTGTGCAGAGTGAAGCCGGAACCGCTCCGGTCTGGCCGTGGCCGCGTAGATCCATAGTCAACAGGCGTGCTTCCGGGTGCGACTTTCGCAGCGGGTTGAACTGCCGGTACCAGGACTCGCCAGCCAGGGTGAAGCCGTGGATAAAGACGATGGTGACGGGTTCTTTGGCGGGCTCGCTAGGTTCAACCTCGTACCAGTGCACCGGAATATCGGTGGTGACAGCATCCGGTTTGTCGCTGGCTTCCCGCTCGTCATCCTTGGTCGCAATCTCGGCTGTGACCGGTGCGGTCTTGATATGCACCACGCCGGTTGACGTGAGATTGGTCAGGCCCGGTGTGCGAGTCTGTGAATGCAGCGCGCCGTGCTCGAGCGCCAGTCGGCGGCGTCCCGATTTGGTCAGGCGCAGAGCAGCGCTGCGGGCGAAAGCTGGAGCCTTGGCTGCTGTGTCGCCAACTCTGGTTGCGGCCTCCTTGGCGTCGTCAAGCGCCTTGTGTGTCAGTGTGCGGAAGTCCATCGGTACCCCCTAGCTGAGCGCGAGTGCGAGTGCCGTGATGACGGACCAGGCAAGCATCATCTTGCCGGTAAGCCCCAGTACCGGGATGAGCTCCTTGCCTTTCTTATGCATGCGGATTGGCTCGGAGGCCTTCACCCACAGCGGCACGATGAGCAGACCCACCAGGGCCCATGGGCGCCAGAACGCGATAAAGATGCTAGCCAGGGCGGGCATGAGGGAGAGAATCTGCCAGACGATGCGGGTGCGGAAGTCGCCCAGGCGAACTGCCAACGTGATCTTGCCGGTGGCGGCGTCGGTGGGGATGTCGCGCAAGTTGTTCGCCAGGTTCACGGCAGAAGACACCGAACCAATACCAATTGCGCAGGCCAGGCCGACCCAAGACAGCGAGCCCGTCTGGGTGAATTCCGTGCCGAGCACCGCGACGAGACCGAAGAAGACGAAGACCGAGACCTCGCCAAGTCCGCGATAACCGTAGGGATTTTTACCGCCGGTGTAGAACCACGCAGCCGCGATGCACAGTGCACCGACCAGAATGAGCCACCACGCGCTCATCAGGGACAGCGCCACACCGGCAAGACCGGCGACACCAAAGGAACCGAACGCCGCGTACTTCACAACCTTCGGCTCGACCAGACCAGAACCCGTCAGGCGCAGCGGGCCCGAGCGGTCATCGTCAGTGCCGCGGATGCCATCGGAGTAGTCGTTGGCGAAGTTCACGCCCACAATCAACGCCCATGCGACAACCAGCGCGAGCACCGCACGTCCCCAGATAATCGGCGCGTGCGTCGATGCCGCTCCGACACCGACGATGACCGGCGCAAACGCATTCGCCCAGGTATGGGGGCGCGCGCCTTCCAGCCAATCGCTTAACGACGCCGTTGCAGGACTCTTTGGTGCTTCAGACATGAATTAATAATAGGACGTGACACCAAATGCCTTGAACTAATGCGTGTCTGAATGAGCTAAAAGAGCGCCGCGACTTTCTTCCGGTCGACCTTGCCCGGACCAATCAGTGGCAGAGCCTCCACACGACGCAGGTCCTTCGGAATCATCCAGTGATTGATTCGCCCGGCGTCTTCAGCATCGCCGAGCTCGTCCATAATATCGCCGAGCTCAGCCGTGCCTTCATACGCTGCGACGATGGCTTGGCCGAGCCGTGGGTGCGGCACGCCCACCACGCAGGCACCTGTTACTCCGTCGATGGCGAGCAGTTCACGTTCGAGAACTTCCGGGTGCAGTTTCAACCCGCCGGAGTCGATGATGGTGTCCAAGCGGCCCGTGATGACCAGTCGGCCATCGCGGATCTCGCCCGCATCGGAGGTGGCGAACCAACCTGGTTTATGGAAAGCCTCGTGACCGGGCGCGTTGCGGTAACCGTGTGCAATCATCGGCCCGCCCAGCCAAACACGACCATTTTCGATGGCGACCTGTGCACCCTCGATGGGCTGTCCGTCGTAGACGCAGCCGCCGGCTGTCTCGGAGGAACCATAGGTGGTTACGACGTTGATGCCGAGCTCTTCGGCCCGCGCTGCCACCTGCGGGTTCAAAGCTGCGCCGCCGACAAGGACGGCATCAAACAGGCGCAGGGCTGCCGCACCAAAGGGTTCTTCCATAGCCTTGGCCAGCTGCATCGGAGCCAGCGACGTGTAGGCGCGATCGCTGGTGAGGGTCTCGGCGCCGTCGGCGAATGCGGCAACATCAAAACCGTCGGTCACATCCACACACACCGGATCCGTGCCAGCGAGCAGCGAACGAATGAGAACCTGCAGGCCAGCGATATGGTAGGCCGGCATCGCCAGCATCCACTGTCCTTCACCGCCGAGCCACTGATGTGTAGCGGTAGCAGAGGAGACCAAGTTATCCACCGTCAGCTGTGCACCCTTCGGTGTGCCGGTGGAACCGGAAGTGCCGACAACAAGCGCGATGGACTCATCAATCGGCTCACCTGCGCGTTGCGAGTTCCGCAAGATTGAGGCGCGCGTGCCGTCGTGAAGCGGAACGGGAAGAAGAGAGACCTCACCGTCCAGCGCGGCGCGGAGGTCGGGCAGGATGGCGGTCGGGTCGTGGGGATTGACGGAAAGCAGGCTGAGCGTACGCACAACCCAAACCATAGCCCGTGTTGTGCCGTAGTTTCTGGTGGCGAGGTCGGAACAATCGTGGCCTCGGGCGCGTTGCGCAGACCAAAGACAGTCATAGATAGAAAGGCGTAGAAGATGGGTTGGATTTTTGGCAGGTCCGCAGAGCTGGTGCCGGAAGATGAGGCGCTCAAGGGCGGCTCGCACCCGGTGTTGGAAAATCCGAAGCCGCATGCGGTGCTCGGCACGCCGATCACCGGCCCATGGGAGGAAGGCCAGGAGGTCGTCTACATCGGGATTGGCTGTTACTGGGGCGCTGAGAAGCTGTTTTGGGAAACACCGGGCGTGCTCAGCACATCGGTCGGGTTCGCCGGTGGCGTGACGCCAAATCCCACCTACCGCGAGTCCTGCACCGGACGCACCAACCACACCGAGATTGTGGAGGTCGTCTACGACCCGGAGCAGATTAGCTTCGACCAGCTGATCGCCAAGGCCTTCGAAGCCCACGATCCCACGCAGGGCTACCGCCAGGGTAATGATGTCGGCACGCAGTACCGTTCCGCGATCTACACGACGACGCCCGAGCAAGCGCGCCGGGCACAGGAGATCGCCGATGCCTACGCGCCGAAGCTTGCCGACGCTGGCCTGGGGGCCATCACCACGGAGATTAAGCCACTCGCGGAGACTCCGGCAGGGGAGTACTACCGAGCCGAGGATGAGCATCAGCAGTACTTGTTTAAGAATCCGAACGGCTACTGCCCAGTGCATTCGACCGGCGTGGCCTGCGGAATTTAAAGGCGAAGCTTTTTAGAACGGTCAGTCGCGATTAGTAAAACTCACTGAGAAAAGTAAGGTGGTTATATCAATCAGATAGTCGAATAGGAGTGAACCCTTGTGGTGAAGCAAGTACTGCGCGTTGCATTTGCCTTCGTCGGCGTGGTCGTCGGCGCGGGCTTTGCGACGGGTCAGGAAATCATGCAATACTTCGTCGCCTTTGGCATCAATGGTGTCTGGGGTGCCGTTCTCTCAGCGGTGATCATGAGCCTGATGGCGATGATCATTTTGCAGCTGGGAAGCTACTTTCAGGCCAGCGAGCACGGCGAAGTTTTCCGACGCGTATCGCACCCCATCTTCTCGCGAGTACTGGACATTGGCGTGATTATCACGCTCTTCGCCACAGGGTTCGTCATGTTCGCCGGTGCCGGTGCCAACATGGAGCAGCAGTGGGGCATCCCCGTGTGGATCGGTGCCGTAATCATGGTGCTGGTTACCATTGCAGCCGGTTTCCTCGATGTTGACCGAGTGACCACAGTGATCGGTTCCATCACGCCGTTTATCGTCGGCTTTATTCTGCTGGCCAGTGTTTATACGCTGGCGTTCACCGATGCCACCCCAGCCGCGGAGCAGGCAGCTGCCGTTGCGGAAGTCCCGACCACTCTGCCGAACTGGGTTGTCGCCGCAGTGAACTATGTCGGTTTTAACCTGATGGTTGCGGTTTCCATGGCGATTGTTATTGGCGGTAGCCTGTTCAATCCCCGCGCCGCTGGAGCCGGTGGGTTTACCGGTGGTTTGATCTACTCCGCGATGCTGCTGATCACCACCATCACGTTGTTCCACACTGTTGGTACCGTCGCCACCGATGCCGTGCCAATGCTCACCGTCATTAATCGACTGCACCCGTGGCTAGGCCAGGCCATGGCCGTGGTAATCCTTGGCATGATCTTCAACACGGCACTTGGCATGTTCTACGCACTGGGGCGTCGCGTCACCGCAAATCACCCGGAAAAATTCAAGATTGTCTACGTCGCGCTGGTCTTGCTCGGTTTCGCCTTGAGCTTCATGGGCTTCCAGAACCTAATCGGTTGGGTCTACCCAATCCTGGGCTACATCGGTCTGCTGCTCATTACTGTCATGCTTGTTGCCTGGTTGCGCGGCCGCGAGCGCATCAGTGAAGAGACTTCCCGCCGCAAGCGCATCTTCCGCCTGGTCCGCCGTGGCCGGAACAAGGAGGCCCGCGAGGAGATTGAAGACTCCAACCTCAGTGTCGAAGAGGTTCGCGAGGCGATCGAGTAGTAGGTGGGCTGCTCGTAGCGCCGCCGTCAGTCTTGGGATCGGATCGCCTTCAATGATGTCGCCCGAGCCCAAGCCACGAACGCCGCCATCACAATGGCGGACACGAGAACCATCACTGGCCACCGCTCGGGGTAATCACGGACTACCCAAGTCCATCCCCATTCCGAGGTCCACCACAACGGTGAGGCGCTGAGGACATCACCGCCAACCATCACCGCCCAACCGCCGAGCGCGACCGAGACAAAGATTGCGGCCGCCACACTTCGACGCGCAATTAAGCCGGTCACGGCCACAATCATCGCGGCCACAAGAGACGCGATTACCGCCTGGTACGGCCAGGGGTTAATGCCCGTCTGGCTATTGGTCTCGCCGCCTGCACCACTGATAACCACCGCAACCACCAGCACCGGCAGGAGAAACGCCATATCCAAGGCAAACAGTCGGAGCGTGATGCTGCGTCGCGCACGCCGATACATCAGTGCTGGCCAGGCATCGGCTTGCGAAGTCCATGTCATGATGGCCACCACGGTTGCGGCCGTCGGCACGCAGACGAAACTCAGCAGCCCCAGCGCATACTCCGGGTTCCACACCACACGCACGACCGCAAGTCCGGCAAGCATCAGCGCTGCGAGACTCCACCAGGTGCGCCAGGGAAGGGTCGCGCTCATGCCATGGCTTAACGACGAAGTGCTGCGTTCCCGGCCCGTCGGCAAGCTGAGAGATTTTCCGTGCGCAAGCAATGCGATGGCAAATAGACCTAGCCCGAGGAGTAAATGCAGCAACGCGGGCGGCAGGATGGCGATGTTCCAGATCTCGCTGTCGGCGGGAGCCGAGATGGAATTAGCCTGCACTCCGTGGATAGGTAACGTTGGGCGGATTGCCCAGGTCCACGGGAGAACTTTCCAGTTTGGGCTCATGGCGTCCAGTGTTCCTGCGATGGCCCAAGCGATGGAAGCGAGCGGAGCGAGGAAGAGAGCTGCGCGTGGCACAAGGCGCCATAGGGCAAGGCCGAATGTCCAGAAGACGAAGAATGACAACGTGCTAAAGAGCGTGAATTGCAATGCGGTGCTCACGCTCCGGGCAAGGAGTGCAGCCATCAATGCGTGACCGAGGGCCGCGGAGGCAATGACAGTGGCTGCGCGGGCAAGGAGCACTCGAGTGCCCGAGATATTGCGCCAGATTAGGCCGCCTTGGCGGAGTTTTTCTTCACGGTTTTGGCCGATGACGGACGTAATAGCAGCCAGGGGAGGAAGCAGGATAAGCGAGTAGATGTGGGCGCTCGCCATGGCGGTGGCGTCAACGCCTCTAGAAAAGACCATGCTGACCAGAGCGATTGCCACCATGATGATGGGAAGAAACATGGTGAGTGACCACTTTGCCCGCAGTAGCTCGGCGCGGAAGTAGCGGCGGGCAGGAACGGTGCGCGTGTTAAGAGTGCGCGTGTGCGGTTGAGTGCTCATCGGGCAACACCTACTGCGGTGAAGAAAGCTTGCTCGAGGGATTGACCAGCAGCCGCAAAGTCAGCCAGCGGGCCTTCGTAGACCAGTCGGCCACCAGCAAGGACGCCAAGGTGGTCAACGCTCTTCTCGACCTCTCCGAGTTGATGGGAGGACACCACGACGGCCTTGCCACTAGCGGCAAGATTTCGCAACAAGGTGCGCAGGCCCACGATAGCTTCGGGGTCGAGGCCGTTGGTGGGCTCGTCGAGAAGCACAATGTCGGGGTCGGTGAGCAGCGCCATCGCCAGCGAGAGACGAACCTTCATGCCCGTTGAGAAAGCGCGGGCACGCTTGTTGCCCGAGTGCAGCCCCACCATGTCGAGGACTTCGGCGATACGGCTCTTGTCCGTGCCGGTCAGGTGCGCGTGAACCTTGAGGTTGTCGGTGGCTGAGAGCTGTGGGTAGAACGCCGGGCCATTGATGGAGGCGCCGATGCGGTCCAGGTCGACAACGGACCACGGGTGTCCCGCGATGCTGATTTCACCGGAGTAGGGAATTAGCCCAAGCACCGTGCTCATCAACGTGGATTTACCTGCGCCGTTGAGTCCCAATAGTCCGTAGACCTCGCCGGCACGGACGCTCATATCGAGGCCGTTTAGGACAGGTTCGTTCTTGCCGTAGGAGACAGTGATGCCGCGCAGCTGAAGGAGGGGAGCGGCGGCATCTGCGGAAGGGCCTGAGGTAGGGGTTGGTGCGTTCATGCCTTAAGTAATAGGAGTGTTTGGCACGGTTCGCGCCCTCCCTGAGGATGAGGTGGCGGAAATATCCTCCCTAGGGAGGAGACGATAGCGAGGATGACGGTACCAGCGAGGAGAAGCTACAGCAGCCCGTTTTTCGCAGCCCAAATGACAAGATCCACGCGACTGCGTGAGCCCGTCTTGGTCAACAGGGATTTCACATGGGTTTTCACTGTCGTTGTAGCGACAACCAACCTGCGAGCAATTTCGTCATTGGAAAGCCCTTGGCAGACGAGGTTCAAAATCTCCTGTTCGCGGGGTGTGAATTGGGTTCCTGTGTGAGTGGGGTCTGAGTCAGCGCCATGTGTCGAGAACGCTCTCGCTGGCTGTCCTGAGTGCGGTGCGCGCGGTGAAACATGCCGCAACACCATCGGCGTCACCTTCGGATCGATGACTCCTTCACCACGGTGGATACGCATGATGGCCGAAAGCAGCTCACGGGGATTGGAGTCTTTGAGCAAAAAGCCTGCGGCCCCAGCTTCTAAAGCGCCGAGCACCAGGTCTTCTTCGCGGAAAGTGGTCAGTACCAGGACTTTCGGAGTGGATGTGCGAGCCGCACCTCCGGACGGCACGCCTTGCACAATCTGTCGTGTGGCCTCGATACCGTCCATCACGGGCATTCGAATGTCCATGACGACCACATCCGCACCGGAGGCACGACGCACAGCCTCGGCGCCGTCGCCCACGGCACCAATGACTTTCATCTGCGGGTGGGCATCAATAAGCTGCGCGAAAGACTGTCGAATCAGAGCCTGATCTTCAGCCACTAGTACTCGAATTACACCCATTGCTCGTCTTTCTCGACAGAATCGCCAGTCAGCCTTGCTTCGGTCGAACTGCTTACAGCCGAATACTGACGCGGAACATGCCGTCGCTTTCACCATAAGTCATCTCACCACCGAGCTGCGCCACGCGTTCATCCAGACCAATCAGGCCAGCGCCAGCTCGCTTCCTGGGTTCCAAAGTATCGCTCGCAGCCCGATTTGCGGTCACCAAATGTACCCGCGCCGGGCTGTCATCAGCATCGGCAGGTGGATCGATTACCAGTGCCAGCTGACCAGCGCCCGATGAGTGCTTGGCCATATTCGCGGCCAACTCCGTCACTGCCCGCACCAAAGTCAAACGCTTCGCGAGTGGCCAATCCGCCAGGTCTCCATAAGACTCCGGCAGAGTCACCGAAACATCGCGACCCGGCGGACAAACTGCCGCAACCAGACGCGGAATCTCATTCGGGTCAGCGCTAATCTCGCCGCCATCACGTAGCGCATCGACAAGCGCATGCACATCCCGCAACGATTGTTCTGCGGTCTGGGCAATACCTTCCAGCGTGGTCTTTTCAGCAGCGGATTCCGCTCGTGAGCCATCCATCTCCGCCAGGTACAGAGCGGTTTGGGCCTGAACCTTAATAGAGGTGAGTCCGTGCCCCACGACGTCGTGAAGCTCCCGGGACAACTCCAGTTTGTTGCGCGCCACGACGTTCTCCAACTCTGCGGCATGTTCCTCGGCGTTGATGCGCAGCCACAGTGCCACTGCGTACGCGCTCGCCGTGATGAGCACCGCCGGTAGTCCGAAGACCAATAGTCGTTCCGGGGTAAAGCCGAAGGCAGGAACTGCCGGGTTGAGGAAGCTGCCAATTAACCCTAAAAACAGCCCAACGATGCCCCAGGTGCGATTCGGTTCCCACCTGCTCACAGCCCATAGTGATAGTGGGGCAGCAACAATAATGGGGTCTAGCCCAAGGTTCACTGGGGATAGCCACACCAGCAAGGCGAGACCCGCTAGGGCACTGTACGTAACCACAAACGATGCGCGCACTGCTTTACGACGAAACGCTGCGGCTCCGGCAATCATCGCGGACAGAATCACATTGGTGACATATGTGAAGCTCGGGCCATAAGTAAGTAGCGGCGTCATGCTCAACCAGCAGCACAGCAGGAAAAAAGCCGCAATAGCGAGATCGGCAGCTGGGAATGAGCCGACAAAGAAACGTACCCGGCTGCGCCAGTCGAGTGGGGCAGGGGTCTGCGCGGTGGCAGGCTGTGCGTGCATGGAGGAAGCGGTGCGCTGCATGTGTCTAGGCTAGCGGTCGGTGGCTTGCGCGGTTTAGTGTGAGTTTTCCACTTGCCGGAATGTGATGTTGATGCGGCCCTCTTTAAGCCCGCACCCTTCCGGCAGCGTGCCCGGACGAGTCTTGGGCACACCATGAAACGCAAGCCGCTTCGAACCACCAAACACAATCACATCCCCGCTGGCGAGAGTCACGTCATCCCAGGGTTTGTTGCGGTTTTCAGTCCCGCCAATGCGGAACAGAGCCTCATCGCCGATAGAGAGTGACACAATCGGGGCAGGGGAGTTTTCGTTTCGATCCTGGTGCATCCCCATGGTGGCCCCGGGCGGGTAGTAGTTGACCAACGCCATGTCGGGCCGAAAAGTGGTGGGCCACTGGCTGAGGGATTCGTCGTAAAGCGCGGCAGCGCCGAGTGCTTCGGTAGCGAGCTGTAGCAGGTTGTCAGGCACGGGCGGGACGCGAACGCCGCCTGCGTGCGTGACGTAGCGGTAGGGATTGGTGGCCCACATGCGGCCGAGATGCAGCATAAAGACCTGCATCTGACCACTTTTGAGCTGCGGGCGAGTCATGGCCAGGGGAGTGCCGGCAACGTCGCGGGCGATGTCGCGGAGTTGCGTGATGATGCCCGCCTGCCGGTCCAGGGGAAGCCAACCCGGAAGATGAACAACTCCCGGCGTGATGCGGGCATCATCGCGCGGGAGTTGATCAAAGAGCATAGGTCTAGTTTGCCTCTTAACCCGCGATGATTGCGTTAACCGGGCGGGACAGGAACTGCGGACCAATCTTGCCCAGGTAGCGCAGGATAAAGTCCGCTGCCGACACCGAGTAGAAGTGGCGCTGGCGCTCAATGAAGTTCTGTGGGTGCGTTGCCTTCCACACGGCATCAGCGACCTGGTCCGGCGTGATGCGCACGCCAAGACGGCGGGTGGAACCAGCGGAAACGTCCGCCAGCTTGGTCTTCGCCCACAGCGGCATGATTGCGACGACGCGGATCTTGTCCTTGCGCCACTCCAGATCCAGAGCCTGCGTCAGACCAGAGACGTAGAACTTTGACGCGGAGTACGGCGCGATGTGCGGCTGGCCGTAGATGCCCGAAGCCGAACCCATGTTGACCAGGTGAGACCCCTTGGTGCGCTTCAGGTACGGGTGCGCCGCCTTCGCGCCCAGAGTCAGACCGGTGCAGTTGATGTCCACCTGCGCGCGAATAATCTCCGGCGACTGGTCAGTGATATCGCCATCGCCGATGATGCCCGCGTTATTGTCCAGCACCGTCAGCTTGCCGCCGGTGTGGGAGGTGAAGTCCGCAAGCGCGTCCTCCCACTGCTTAAAGTCCGTCACGTCCAGCTTGCCGACGATTACCTCCGGGCGCTCAGCCTTGAGCTTCGCCAGGGCATCCTCATTGATGTCGTAGACGCCGACGGTCCAGCCTGCAGCCAGGAACTTCTCGGCCACCGCGCGGCCAATGCCCTGCGCGCCGCCGGAGATGAAAATGGACGGGGAATCAGAAGTGGCCATGGTGTCTCAATCCTGCCTTTTCTTGCTGTTTTTATAAGTGGATAAATGTTATTTGCCAGCTTAGGTGAGTATTTGTTGTTTAACCGCGGATTAGAGGAAACGCGCCCTGATTACAAACGCGCCCTCTACACTGGCCACCATGAAACCCCTGAACATCCCACCAGGTCCCGGCATCCCAAAGGGCCTCGTCATCCCCGCGGCGGAGCTCACCGAACGCTTCGCGCGCTCCGGAGGGCCGGGCGGTCAGGGCGTTAACACCACGGATTCCAAGGTGCAGCTATCGGTCGATATCGCCGAGCTCAGCGTGCTTTCCGACGTCTACCGCCGCCGCGCTCTCCAGAATCTCAGCCACCGACTCGACGGCACGACACTCACCGTGTCCGTCACCACGCAGCGCTCCCAAGTGCGCAACCGCGCGGAAGCCCGGCGTCGCTTGGCGAATCTCATTCGGGAAGCCGTGCAGCCACCGCCTCCGAGGCGCCGGCGGACTCGGCCGAGTCGGGCCTCGATTGCGCGTCGTAAAGCGCAGAAGCAACGCCGCTCCGAGCTCAAAGCCAGCCGACGTCGCCCCAGCGCCTACTAGGGGATATGGGATTTTCGTGCATCCGTTGCAATATAGAGGAATGAACGAAAATCAGGTCCCTACCGAAAAGGCAGCTGAAGCCGTCGCGGAGTTCAACCGCGTGCCCTCGATCCTGTCCATCCAGTCGCATGTGAGCTACGGCCATGTGGGTAACTCCGCTGCCGTTTTCCCGCTGCAGCGCGCAGGTTTTGAAGTGTGGCCGGTCCACACCGTCGATTTCTCCAACCACACCGGCTACGGCCAGTGGCGCGGCCCGATGATTCCGGCCACGGATGTGCGCGAGGTTATCAAGGGTATCGATGAGCTGGGCAAGCTTGACGACGTCGATGCGATTATCTCCGGTTACCAGGGCGGTAGCGATATTGCGGATGTCATCATCGAGGCCGTGGCGATGGCCAAGCAGCGCAACCCGAAGGCCATTTACTCGTGTGACCCGGTGATGGGAAATGCCAAGAGCGGCTGCCACGTCTCGGATGACATTCCGCCGCTGCTGCGCGACAAGGTTGTGCCGGTGGCAGACGTGATTACGCCGAACCAGTTTGAGCTGGGATACCTGACGGGCCGCGAGGTCAACGACCTGGAGTCCACCATTGCGGCAGCCCATGCTGCTCGTGAGATGGGCCCGGAGGCCGTGCTGGTCACCAGCGTGCTGCGTCCGGAGCGCAAGGAGGGCGAGATTGAGATGCTCGCCGTCAACGGCTCGGGCGCATGGCTGGTAGCGACGCCATACTTGCCGCTAAAGCGCAACGGCTCCGGCGATGTCACGGCTGCGCTGTTTGCGGGCAACCTGCTGCGCGGTCGCGGTATTGACGGTGACCTGTCGGTCGCGTTGGGCAACACCGCGGCCAGCATCTTTGAGCTGCTGAAGGTCACGCACGAGTCCGGCTCTGGCGAGCTGGAGCTCGTGCGCGCGCAGGAGGCCTACGTTCACCCGGAGCAGCGTTTTGAGGTTACGAAGGTTCAGTAGGGCTGGGGTGCAGTAGGGCTGGGGGCTCACGCCGCTAAGCCAGCCCTAGCAGTGTCCCAACAGGCCTAGTAATAGAACGGGAACTCGTCCCAGTTCGGGTCGCGCTTTTCCAGGAACGCTTCCTTGCCCTCGACGGCCTCGTCGGTCATGTACGCCAGGCGAGTAGCCTCACCCGCGAAGACCTGCTGACCCATCAGGCCATCATCGGTCAGGTTGAAGGCGAACTTCAGCATGCGCTGCGCTGTCGGGGACTTACCGTTGATCATGCGACCCCACTCGACCGCGACATCTTCCAGCTCAGCGTGGTCCGCGACCTCGTTGACAGCACCCATGCGGTGCATGGTCTCAGCGTCGTAGGAGCGGCCGAGGAAGAAAATTTCGCGGGCAAACTTCTGACCAACCTGCTTCGCCAGGTAGGCCGAGCCATAGCCGGCATCGAAAGATCCCACGTCAGCGTCGGTCTGCTTAAAGCGAGCCTCCTGGCGTGATGCCAGCGTCAGGTCACACACCACGTGCAGGGAGTGTCCGCCACCTGCGGCCCAGCCATTGACCACAGCAATAACAACCTTCGGCATAGTGCGAATCAGGCGCTGCACCTCCAGGATGTGCAGGCGACCTCCCTCGACCTTGGCGCGCGCGGTATCGATGGTGGATGCGTCCGCGGTAGCGTCGTCATGCTCGTGGGACGTCGCGTACTGGTAGCCGGAACGACCGCGAATGCGCTGGTCACCACCCGAACAGAATGCCCAGCCACCGTCCTTGGTGCTCGGGCCGTTACCGGTCAGCAGCACTACGCCGACATCCGGGGTGCGGCGCGCGTGGTCGAGCGCGCGGTAGAGCTCGTCGACAGTGTGCGGACGGAACGCGTTACGAACCTCCGGGCGATCAAACGCAATACGCACAATGCCGTTCTCGCGGCCCTCGCCGACGTGGCGGTGGTAGGTGATGTCGGTCAAATCCTCAAAACCATCAACCGTCTTCCACTGCTCGGGGCGGAAGGGGTTATCGGTCGAGTACTTCGCGGTATCAGTCATGGCTTCCAGCATAAAGGTCTCTAGCATGAGGGGTATGTCTGTGTCCGCTGCGCCCAACATCCAGCTTCCGCCCATCGATGACATCCTCGACCGCGCCCACGTCGTCGCGCTGCCCATGGCAGTGAAATTCCGTGGCGTCACCACCCGCGAGGCACTCCTCATCGACGGCCCCGTCACCTGGGGCGAGTTCGCTCCCTTCCTGGAATACGAGGCGTCCGAGGCCGCCGCGTGGCTGCGCTCGGCCATCGAATGCGCATACGTCGGCCTGCCCATCCCGAAGCGCGAGTTTGTCGAGGTCAACGCCACCATCCCCGCCGTCACACCCGACCAGGTGCCGGAGGTCGTGGCGCGCTACCCCGGGTGCCGCACGTTTAAGGTCAAGGTCGCAGAGAGCGGCCAATCGCTTAACGACGACATCGAGCGCGTAGCCGCCGTCCGCACCGCGGTGGCGGAAGCCTATGGCTATGAACCTGTGGTGCGGGTGGATGCGAATCGTGGCTGGTCGGTGGAGCAGGCCATCCGCGCCGCTCATGAGTTGGGGCCGCTGGAGTACATGGAGCAGCCCGTTGCGACTGTCGCCGAGCTGCGCGAGGTCCGCGACGCAGTGGGGGAGTTTTGCCCGGTTGCTGCCGATGAGTCGATTCGCAAGGCCGAGGATCCGTATTTGGTTGCGCGCGAGCAGGCTGCTGACGTGGGCGTAATGAAGGTTGCGCCGCTTGGCGGGCCACGCCGTTTGCTTCGGTTGGCCGAGGAACTGGAGATGAAGGTGACCGTCGCCAGCGCCTTGGATACCGGCGTTGGTATGGCCGCGGGATTGTTCACGGCGGCGGCCCTGCCTGCTACCGAGCTGCAGCCGGAGCCGAATGCGGCGGGGTTGGCCACGTCCTCGCTGTTTATCGAGGACGTCATCGAGCCCCGGCCACTTATCGATGGCCGACTGCCCGTCACCAACCCCGCGCCCGACCCTTCCCGCCTGGCCGAGCTCGCCGCGCCGGGCCCCCGCCGCGATTGGTGGTTCGACCGCCTCCGCGCGGCGTATGCCCATCTATAACGCCAAGAAAGTGACTAGGTTTATGACACTTTGAGCCCGGTAGGTTCAGGCGGTGAATGCATCACC
>NZ_KV836058.1:0-246 GCF_001838215.1 Corynebacterium sp. HMSC061H03 | reverse complement strand
AAAAAACCACGCGAAAAGCACCCAAACAAAGGCGCCGCCACGCAATCCATCACCCGCAAGCACAAAAGGACCCAAAACAAACAAAGGCCCCCGGCACCCACCAGCAACACACACGCGCAAACGACAACCAAACAAGCACTTTCCCAAAAAAGTATTAGTTAGTACATCGGCACACTATTGAGTTCTCACACAACACACACCCACGAAGACAACCACCCCAACCAGGGCAACCACCACGTGAGCAGC
>NZ_KV836057.1:0-1380 GCF_001838215.1 Corynebacterium sp. HMSC061H03 | reverse complement strand
GGGTTAAGTAAAGAAAAGTGTGTCCGCATGCCACCATAACCCCAGACCACACACCACAAATCACCAAAGAATAGCTCCCCGAAAGCTATTACCCACACCATCCCGCACCTCCGGCCACATTTGTGCTAACCGCACACCGGTTGGATTAAAGGATGACCACCAACCGCCCCAGCTGCCCACTATGCGGCAACAACACAAAGAAAAACGGCACCACCAGCAAATCAACCACCCGTTGGCGCTGCACCCACTGCGGACACTCCTTTACCCGCAACACCCAAACCCACAACAAAAACACCGCCACCATGGCTTTGTTCATCCAATGGGCCACCGGCACCCAATCTCTAACCACCTTCGCCGCACACCATGGCGTAACCAGGCAAACCATGCACCACCGATTCCGATGGTGCTGGTGGATCATCCCCACACCCACCATCGACTCATTCCGCATCCATGACCAAATCTTCCTCGACGCGACCTATCTAAAGTCCGGATGCCTCCTGATCGCAGCCAGTAAAACCCACGTCATCAACTGGACCTGGGCCAGACACGAAACCACCGCCGCCTACACCGAACTCCTACGCCCCATTGCCGCACCACTAATCGCAGTCACAGACGGCGGACAAGGTGCCCAATCAGCCATCCACCACTGCTGGCCAACAACACGCATCCAACGCTGCCTCGTCCACGCCCAACGAACAGTCCGCCGCCACACCACCAGCAACCCCCGCACCGATGCCGGCAAAACCCTCTACCGCCTAGCCCTGAAACTCACTCGCATCACCGACCTTGACCAAGCATCCACATGGGTCGCCCACCTGCACGAATTCGACCACACCTACCGGGAATGGATGAACGAGAAAACCACCATCAAAGACCCTGCTACCGGCGCCTACACCAAGGTCTACACCCACCAACGCGTCCGAGCGGCCTATCAATCATTGCTATCTCTGCACCGCAGAGACCTGCTGTTTACCTACCTGCAACCCCCACCAACAACCATCGACCCCGACAACCTTGCAGCAACAACAAACAGCCTCGAAGGTGGCATCAACGCCCCCATAAAAGAACTAGCCCGCAGACACCGCGGACTATCACTACCGCATCAACGCACAGTGATGGATTGGTGGCTGTATCTACATACAGAAGTCCCTGACGATCCGGTCAAGATCGCCAGGGACCAACGATGGGGTCAAGACGCACTTTCCACAGCAACAGACCTGATCACCCACAACACCACAGCCACTACCAATGACATCGGTGCACCAGCAGAATACGACACCGCCATCGACACCAGCTACCAACACAACCTCGGCATCCAAAAAGGCTGGATCAAATAACCGCAACACGCCCGGAAAAGACACACTTTTCTTTACTTAACCC
>NZ_KV836056.1:0-510 GCF_001838215.1 Corynebacterium sp. HMSC061H03 | reverse complement strand
CAAAAGGGGTCTAACAGGTCCTCTTAACCTTCCAGCACCGGGCAGGCGTCAGTCCGTATACATCGACTTGAATGTCTTCGCACGGACCTGTGTTTTTAGTAAACAGTCGCTTCCCTCTATTCTCTGCGGCCACAACCAGCTCAACCACGTCGGTCACCAGTCATGGCCCCCCTTCTCCCGAAGTTACGGGGGCATTTTGCCGAGTTCCTTAACCACAGTTCTCCCGATCGCCTTAGTATTCTCTACCTGACTACCTGTGTCGGTTTCGGGTACGGGCCGTATATCCACATCGCTAGAGGCTTTTCTCGGCAGCATAGGATCACCAACTTCCCCCAAAACGGGTACGCATCACGCCTCACCCACATGTGCTCCGGATTTACCTAGAACACGGGCCACACGCTTACACCACGATATCCATCACGTGGCACGGCTACCTTCCTGCGTCACCCCATCACTTGGCTACTACCAGTTCAGGTCCCCAGCATCACACACACCAACCAACCTAAAAGG
>NZ_KV836055.1:0-36664 GCF_001838215.1 Corynebacterium sp. HMSC061H03 | reverse complement strand
TAAACTCACACAGTTTCACATTTGCAGCCCGTGCAGGCCTTCACACGTGCAGCCCGCTGAAGGGCCGCCTCACCGTCGTCGACAAGCAAAAAGCGCCGAACCGGCAAACAATTTGCTTGCTCAGTTCGGCGCCAAATCAACGCTTATGGGTCAATGCTGAACCGTCAACGCTTAGAGGTTCGGGAACCAAATACCAATCTCGCGCTCAGCGGACTCCGGAGAATCGGAACCGTGAACAACGTTGTTAGCAACCTCAAGTGCGAAGTCACCGCGGATGGAGCCCGGGGTTGCGGCCTCAACCGGGTTGGTGCCGCCAGCGAGCTGACGCCAAGCAGCGATTGCGTTCGGCCCCTCGATAACACCAGCGACCAGCGGTGCAGAGGTGATGAAATCAACCAGCTCACCAAAGAACGGCTTATCGACGTGCTCTGCGTAGTGCTCCTTCGCAGTTGCCTCGTCAGCAACACGGAGGTCAAGCGCGACCAGCTTCAGGCCCTTGCGCTCAATGCGGGAGATAACTTCGCCGACCAGACCGCGGGAAACGCCGTCCGGCTTGATCAGAATAAGAGTACGTTCAGTCATGGTGAGCATCATACTATGACCAACCCCGCTACACCGGAGTGGTGGTGCAGCGGGGTGAAATCACAGCGTAAAGCTACGTGAAACAGCGCGACTACGAGCGCTGGAGAGCTACGAGTGCTGAGTGGTCAACAGACCGCGCTCCATACGCTGGATGAGGTTCTTCCGCAGGTGCAGAATGTAGGCCCACACTAGTGCGAAGAAGATACCCACCACGCCCATGGACACGTGCGTGAAGATAGCCAGCACACCAAAGACCTGCAGCACAATGTTGGCCTTCAGCGCCCAGGGCTGCTTCTGCAGGAAAGCCATCACAATCAGAGCCACGCCCAGGATGGTGATGTACGTAACCGAGAAGGTCTGGTTAATCTGGCCGTCGGGAATGCGCGTGACCACAGTCAGACCAAGCAGCACCGAGATAGCCTGCATAATCAGCGTGCCGGACATAACACCGCGCAGACCCTTCAGCGGGTCCTTAGCCGGATCGTGTCCCGCACCGAGCGGGCCATACTTACCACCCTCACTCAGGTCACGCCCCTCGCGGTAGGCGCGCAGAGCCTCGCGGTCGGCAGCGGTGTAATCCTCCGCGCCATTGCCCTGTGGCTGGCTCGCCTGAGATTCGCTCATTGCGGGTCCTTTCCAAATAGTGTCCGGGCTTCGCCCGCAGTGACAACAGATCCAGTGACAATCACACCGGAACCAGAGACAATACCGTCCCCGGTGTCGGTTTCCTCAGCCAGTGCAACCGCCAGCTCAACGGCGGACGGCAGCGTAGGCACGCGATGCACGCGCTCCTCGCCGAAAATCTCCTCTGCAAGGTCAGCCAGGTCGTCGTAGTGCAGCGCACGCGGCGAGGTGTTCTGGGTAATAACCACTTCTTCGAAGTACGGCTCCAGCTCAACCAGCAGCCCGCGAGCATCCTTCTCTCCCAGCACCGACAGCACACCGATGACACGGCGGAAGTCGAACTCAGCGGAGAGGGCCGTGCGTAGCGCACGAGCACCGTGAGGATTGTGGGCAGCGTCGATAAACACCGTCGGGGTCGAACGCACGCGCTCCAGACGGCCGGGCGATGCGACCGTCGCAAAGCCTTCGCGAACCGCATCAATGTTGAGCGGACGTCCCGGGCCTGCGCCGAAGAACGCCTCCACCGCAGCCAGTGCTGTGGCAGCATTGCGCGCCTGATGCGGACCGTGCAGCGGCAGATGGATGTCGTCATACTCGCCGGCCAGGCCCTTGAGCGTCAGGTTCTGCCCACCGACCGCCAGCTGATGGCTGACGACACCGTACTCCACCCCAGCACGGGCGACGGAGGCGTCCATTTCCACGGCACGGCGCAAAACGACGTCCATTGCTTCCGGTTCCTGCTCGCCGACAATGGCGACATTGTCCGGTGGCGTGAGCAAGTCATCCTTGTTCCACCGCGACTTGATGATGCCGGCCTTCTCGCCAGCGATTTCAGCCAAGGTGTCACCAAGGAACTCCGTGTGATCGAGACCAATTGGGCAGATGACTGCCACGTCGGCCTCCACCACGTTGGTCGCATCCCATGTGCCACCCATGCCAACTTCCACTACGGCAACGTCGACAGGAGCGTCGGCGAAAGCGGCGTAGGCCATGGCAGTGAGGACCTCGAACTTACTCATCTGTGGGCCGCCCTTTTCCGCGGACTTGGCGTCAACCATTTCCACGTAGGGCTGAATCTCGCGCCAGATGCGCACGTAATCGCGTGGATGGATGGGCTGGCCATCGATGGCGATGCGCTCGGTAACCAGCTGCAGATGCGGACTGGTGGTGCGGCCGGTGCGACGACCAAGAGCTCGCACCAGCGACTCAATCATGCGCACAGTGGAAGTCTTGCCATTCGTGCCCGCAACGTGAATGACCGGGGTGGCACGCTCGGGATGGCCAAGGATATCCATCAGCATCTCGATCCGCTCGAGCGATGGGTCAATCTTGGTCTCCGGCCAGCGCTGATCCAGCTCGGCTTCCACCTCTGCGAGCTCGCGCAGCTCCTCTGCGGTGGCCTCCAACGGGGCCGGCTCATTGACTGGGCGATCCACGTCGACGGGCAAGCTCAGGCCTTCCTCGGACACCGAGACCTCACCGAGACGCATGTCATCGGGCATGCGGTCATCGGCCATCACACCGGCAATTTCGCGCGGTTCGAGATCCTCGACGATCTGGGAATCAGCCGGATCAAATTCGAACTCAAGCGCTGCGGTGGACTCTTCTCGTGCCGCAGTCTCATCCTGCGTCACCGAGTCGTCCTCGCCGCCGAGATTCAGACGAATCTCGCCTGCAGTCTCATCCCGTGGTTCGGTCATGCCTGCGGAAGTCCCTCCAAACGAGCCTTGATGCGGTCAATCTCCTCCAGTGCGAACTGGTGGCGAGTCTTAATCTTCTCCACGACCTGCTCCGGAGCCTTGGACAAGAAGGCCTCGTTGCCGAGCTTCTTCTCGGTGCCGGCCAGTTCCTTCTCCGCCTTGGCCAGGTCCTTTTCCAGACGCTTGCGCTCTGCGGCCACGTCGACAGTGCCGGAGGTGTCCAGCTCGATCAGGACAGTGGCCTGCGACAGGCGCACCTCAATCGAAGCGGTAGCGGTGAATCCATCCTCCGGTGCCTCAGCACGAGCTAGCGAACGAATCATCTCTTCCTGAGCGGTCAGATCAGCATCCGCCAGGTTCATGCGTGCCGGCACGCGCTGCGACGGCTTCACACCCTGGTCATTGCGGAAACGACGCAGCTCGGTGACCAACTTCTGGGCATCGGCAATACGACGTGCGGCAACCTCGTCGACAGCAGCGCCGTCGGTGGTCATGGTGGCATCCGGCCAGGCAGAAATTACCAGAGAGTCCTCGAAGCCCTCCGCACCGTCGGTAAGCGCCTTCCACAGCGTCTCTGTGACAAACGGCATGGACGGGTGGAGCAGACGCAGCAGCGTATCCAACACGCGGCCGAGGACCAGTCGCGTGGAGGCGGCGCGGGCGGCCTGCTCCTCGGTCATGGTCTCGCCGTCGTTCAGGCGTGGGAAGTCAACCTTGGTCATCTCCAGGTACCAGTCACAGACCTCGTCCCATGCGAAGTGGTAGAGGGCCTCGTTGGCCTTGGAGAACTCGTATTTATCCAGTGCAGAGTCGACCTCGGCGCGGACCTGTTCCAGGCGATCCAGGATCCAGCGATCGGTGTCAGTGAGCTGGTCACGATCCGGCAGCTCGCCCACGTGAGCGCCATTCATCAGCGCAAAGCGGGTCGCGTTGAACAGCTTGGTGGCGAAGTTACGGGAGCTCTGTGCGGCGTCGTTACCAACCGGCAGGTCAGAGCCCGGGTTAGCGCCACGCGCCAGCGTGAAGCGAAGTGCGTCTGCACCGTAGTCACGCACCCAGTCCAGCGGGTCAATGCCGTTACCGAGAGACTTCGACATCTTTCGGCCCTGCTCATCGCGGACCAGACCGTGCAAGAAGACATCCTTGAACGGCACCTGCGGACGACCGTCGCGGCCCTTGCCCAGCGGTGAATCAGGCAGGGTGGCAGCAAAAGTCGAGAACATCATCATGCGCGCGACCCAGAAGAACAGAATGTCGTAGCCGGTGACCAGCACGGATGTCGGGTAGAACTTCTCCAGCTCCGGGGTGGCGTCCGGCCAGCCCATCGTGGAAAACGGCCACAGCGCAGAGGAGAACCAAGTATCCAGTACGTCCGGATCCTGCGTCCAGCCCTCGCCCGTCGGAACCTCATCATCCGGCCCGACACAGACGACCTCACCATTCGGGCCGTACCAGATCGGGATGCGGTGGCCCCACCACAGCTGGCGCGAAATACACCAGTCGTGCATGTCATCGACCCAGTCGAACCAGCGCGGCTCCTGCGATGCCGGGTGAATAACCGTGTCGCCCTCGCGAACAGCATCGCCGGACATCTTGGCCAGCTCATCGACCTTAACGAACCACTGCAGACTCAGCAGCGGCTCAATCGGTTCACCCGAGCGCTCCGAGTGACCGACCGAGTGAACGTATGGGCGAACCTCCTTGACAATGCGCCCCTGCTCACGCAGCGCCTCCGTCAGCGCAGTGCGGGCTTCCGCACGATCCATGCCGTCAAAACGCGTGCCAGTGTTAAAGATGCGACCAGTGGTGTCGATGACCTCCGGCATATCCAGGTCGTGGCGCTGCCCCATGGCGAAGTCATTCGGATCGTGCGCCGGCGTAATCTTCACCGCGCCGGTACCGAACTCGCGGTCCACATAGTCATCGGCGATGACCTGAATCTTCAGGTCCTCGCGGAACGGGTGGTCCAAAACCTTGCCCACCAGGTGCGTGTAGCGCTCATCCTCCGGGTGCACGGCAATTGCCACGTCGCCCAGCATCGTCTCCACACGAGTCGTCGCCACAACAATGGAGTCTTCCCCATCGCCGTAGCGGAAGGAGACGAGCTCGCCTTCAGCGTCCTCGTACTTGACCTCAATATCCGAGATTGCGGTCTGCAGCACCGGAGACCAGTTGACCATACGCTTGGCGCGGTAGATTAGGCCGCGGTCAAACAGTTCCTTAAAAATCGTCTGAACCGCACGGGACAGCCCCTCGTCCAGAGTGAAGCGCTCACGGGACCAATCCAGGGAGTCACCAATCTGGCGCATCTGGTTGCCGATACGTCCGCCGTAATCGTGCTTCCACTCCCAGACCTTCTCCACGAACTCCTCGCGGCCATAATCGAAGCGGTCCTTGCCTTCGGACTCCTTCAGCATCGCCTCGACCTTGGTCTGCGTTGCGATACCCGCGTGGTCCATACCCGGCAGCCACAGCACCTCGTAGCCCTGCATGCGCTTACGGCGCACCAGCGCATCCATCAAAGTGTGGTCCAGTGCGTGGCCCATGTGCAGCTGACCCGTCACATTCGGCGGGGGCAGCACAATAGAGTAAGCCGGCTTGGAGCTAGACGGATCAGCCTCGAAATAGCCAGCGTCTACCCAGCCCTGGTACAGGTCCGACTCCACGTCAGCCGGGTTCCACGACTTGGGCAACTTATCTGCTCTGTTTAGGTCCACGTTGTTCTCAGTCACGCGTCACATCTTAGCGCCTTGCCCGGATTTGTTTTTCCAGGGGCTTTACGACGACCCTTGCGCCCCAACCCATATCTGCTATCGGCGACTTACGCACCGCCGAATTCAAGCTTTACTCACTCCCCGAGCCCATCCGCGATTACCGCAGTAAATGAAAAGGTGCCCTCTTGCGAAACCATCACAAGAGGGCACCTTTAAACAGGCGTTAAGCGGCCCTTAGACCAGCAGGTCCTTAACTGCGTCGCGCTCTTCGCGCAGTGCCTTGACGTTGCGCTCGATACCAGCTCGCTGAGCCTCGGAGAGATCCAGGCCCTCAACGCGAACCCACTCGCCGTCCTTGGCGTAGCACGGAACACCAGCGACCAAGCCCTCGTCGATGCCGTAGGAGCCGTCGGACGGAAGTGCGACAGAGACCCACTCGCCCTCTGGGGTACCCGTGACCCAGTCACGCATGTGGTCAACTGCGGCAGCTGCAGCGGAAGCTGCGGAGGAGGAACCGCGGACCTCGATGATTTCTGCGCCACGCTTGGCGACGCGCGGGATGAAGTCCTGCTCGACCCATGCAGCGTCAACCTTGTCGGAGACCTTCTCGCCTGCAATGGTGGCGTAGGTGATGTCCGGGAACTGGTCTGCGGAGTGGTTACCCCAGACGATCATGTTCTTAATCTCAGTGGTCGGAACACCAATCTTTTGCGACAGCTGGGACAGGGAACGGTTGTGGTCCAGGCGCATCATAGCGGTGAAGCGCTCTGCCGGGATGTCCTTAGCGTGGGAAGCGGCAATCATGGTGTTGGTGTTAGCCGGGTTGCCGACAACCAGAACCTTGATGTCGTCTGCTGCGTGATCGTTCAGTGCCGCGCCCTGCGGGCCGAAGATCTTGCCGTTGGCGCCCAGCAGTGCGGAGCGCTCCTCACCCTTGCCACGCGGCTTTGCACCGACCAGGAATGCGGCGTTGGCACCGTCGAATGCCTTTGCCGGATCATCGGTGATGTTGATGCCAGTCAAAAGTGGGAAGGCGGAGTCAAACAGCTCCATGGCGACGCCTTCGGTGGCGTGCAGCGCCGGAGTGATCTCCAGCAGGTTCAACTCAACCGGGGTCTCAGGGCCGAAAACCGAACCGCTGGCAATGCGGAAGAGCAGGGAGTAAGCGATCTGTCCGGCGGCGCCGGTAACTGCAACCTTTACGGGAGTCTTGTTCACTACAGGCCTTTCTCGAGAGAGAATCAATTCGCTGCCCACTCTAATGCGACTGCGGAATTGGCGCAGACGGGGGCGACGGGCTCAGTACAATTCTGAAAAACGGATAGCATTAGGCATGACTTACGGTCGTGTACTCATTTCACTAGAAAGAAGTCCGCGACTGACCAATTTCACCCCCGTTAGATAGCCAAAACCCCGTAGTCGCTCTCTAGTCCAAGCAAAGGATTTTCATGAAGTCTCCAGGCTCCTCTGATGCAATCCCCCATGCAGTCTTGGTGGCAGCACTTCAAGAATTCACCGCAAAGGGGTATGCAGATGCCCGTCTGGATGCCATTGCTACCGCCTCTGGTGTCTCCAAGCGCATGCTTCACTACCACTGTGGTGACAAGATGGGACTCTACAGGGCGACGTGGGCACATGTGCTGGAGACCGTAAGGCCTGACGACGACGCCCTGCGTCCGCACTCCAATGTGCCGGTGGAAGCCCTGCAGCATGTAGTCGGCGTTATCTACGACTATTTCTCGGCGAACCCGCTTGCCGTGCGGTTCATCATTCAGGAAAACCTACACCCAGTCCTGCCGCTTGAAGGCGTGACTGGGCTTGGTGGTCAGAGCCCTATTGTTTTGGAGTTTGACCGCATCTTGTTGCTCGGCCGCGATTACGGTGCATTCCGCACTGACATTTCCGCACTTGATCTTTATATTCTCGTGCTGTCGCTGGCCACCTTCCCCACCCTGCACCAACGGACTTTTGAAAACCTCTACGGCATTGAAATGCAGTCGACGGTGCTGTCGGACAAGCTGCGTGAGTTCGCACAGGACACCGTGACCAGTCTGTTGACATCCTCGCCTCGCAACGAACCGGGAAGCTCGTACACTTCCCTGCTGGCCTCCCATGGTGCGAACTCGTCCGCACTTGGCGCAGAGGTCTATGGCGATCAGCCCAACCCAGAGACTCACGACTTGGCTGCTGATGATGCCCCGGATTACCGCGACATCTACGGCATGGACGACTAGGGCTCCATACAGACACCAAAACCCGGTTAGAGCAGGCGCTCTAACCGGGTTTTTAGCTACCTTTACGCAGTCTTCTTATCCTCGCTGCGTTCAACGAGTTCTGGCGCTGCACCGTCCGTGATGCATTCCTTGTGGACAATGACCTCCACAACGTCGTCACGCTCTGGTACGTCGAACATCACGGGAACCAAGATTTCTTCCATGATGCCGCGCAGACCACGGGCGCCGGTATTGCGACTAATCGCCTTGGCAGCAATGGCGCGCAGTGCCTCATCGTCGATGGTGAGGCGCACACCGTCCATGTCGAACAGGTGCTGGTACTGGCGGACCAGGGAGTTCTTGGGCTCAGTGAGTACGCGAACCAGCGCATCCTCATCGAGGTTGGTGACTGATGCGATGACGGGCAGGCGACCAATGAACTCAGGAATCAGGCCGAATCGAACGAGGTCCTCCGGCAGCACATCGCGGAATGGATCCTTCATGTCCGCGTCGTTAGCCGAGGTGACATCTGCGCCGAAGCCCAGCCCCTTCTTGCCGACACGCTCCTGCACGACCTTCTCCAGACCGGCAAACGCACCGGCGACGATGAACAGGACATTGGAGGTGTCGAACTGAATGAACTCCTGGTTCGGCAGCTTGCGCCCACCCTGCGGGGGCACGGCGGCTACGGTTCCCTCGAGAATCTTCAGCAGCGCCTGCTGCACACCTTCACCGGAGACATCGCGGGTGATGGAGGTGTTTTCAGACTTGCGCGAGATCTTGTCAATCTCATCGACGTAAATGATGCCGCGCTGTGCCTTCTCGACGTCGAAATCAGTAGCTTGCAGCAGCTTCAGCAGGATGTTCTCCACATCCTCACCTACATAGCCGGCCTCGGTCAGGCTGGTGGCGTCAGCGATTGCGAACGGCACATCCAGCTTGCGAGCCAGCGTCTGTGCCAGGTAGGTCTTGCCACAGCCGGTCGGCCCAAGCAGGAGAATGTTCGACTTTTGCAGCTCGACGTCGTTGTCCGACTTGGTCTCCGCAGCACGAAGGCGCTTGTAGTGGTTGTAGACCGCGACGGCCAGCGTGCGCTTTGCCATGTCCTGGCCGATGACATACTCATCGAGGAAGTCGCGAATTTCCAGCGGACGCGGCAGGCGGTCGTCGTTGCCAGTTGCCTCGCCGCCGGTGTTAAGCTCCTCTTCAATAATCTCGTTGCAGAGCTCGATGCACTCATTACAGATGTACACACCAGGTCCGGCAATCAGCTTTTTGACCTGCTTCTGACTCTTTCCACAGAAAGAGCACTTCAGCAAATCCGCACTTTCTTGCATACGCGCCATGAGGCTCCCGCCGCCGCCTTTCCGCATCGTTGCCAATAACTGCTTCAGACCAGCCTACCGTGAGTGTGCGCAAATACCGGCTTCCACGCCAAGGACGAGGCGAATTTCACGCGATCTCGCCCGGCGCTTTACGACGGCCAGTGCGCAGCACTCCAAAGAGACCATGTCCCCTTTTAGGCGTTGTGCTTGCGGTACTCGAAGACCTGGTCGATGATGCCGTACTCGACGGCCTCTTCAGCGGTTAGGATCTTGTCACGGTCGGTGTCCTTGCGGATCTGCTCTGCAGTGCGACCGGAGTGGCGAGCCAACGTCTCCTCCATCAGCTTGCGCATGCGCTCGATTTCGTTCGCCTGAATCTCCAGGTCGGAAACCTGACCCTGGATACCCTGGGTAGCCGGCTGGTGAATGAGCACGCGCGCATTCGGCAGAGCTGCACGCTTACCCGGTGCACCTGCAGCGAGCAGCACAGCTGCCGCGGAGGCAGCCTGGCCCAGGCACACGGTCTGCACGTCGGGACGCACGTACTGCATCGTGTCGTAGATGGCCATCAGCGAGGTGAAGGAGCCGCCTGGGGAATTGATGTACATCGTGATGTCACGATCCGGGTCCAGGCCCTCAAGCACCAGCAACTGCGCCATGATGTCGTTAGCGGCGGTGTCATCGACCTGGGAGCCGAGGAAGATAATGCGCTCTTCGAAGAGCTTGTTGTATGGGTTGGATTCCTTAGCACCAAAGCTGGAGTGCTCCACGAAAGAAGGAAGCACGTAGCGCGACTGCGGCATCTGCATATTGTTCATCTCCATGTTGATTAAATCGCCTCTAATTATTCGCTACTGTCCGCTTTTAGCGTGCGGTGTCCTTGAGAGCGGTCACGACGTGGTCAACCAGGCCGTATTCCTTAGCCTCAGCTGCGGTAAACCAGCGGTCGCGGTCCGAGTCTTCCTCAATGCGCTCGACCGGCTGACCGGTGTGCTGCGCAATCAGACGAGCCATCTCCTTCTTGGTGGCAGCGAACTGCTCAGCCTGAATGGTGATGTCGGATGCGGTACCGCCAATACCTGCAGATGGCTGGTGCATCATAATGCGGGCGTGCGGCAGTGCGTAACGCTTGCCCTTAGCACCTGCGGCGAGCAGGAACTGGCCCATGGAAGCTGCCAAGCCCATGCCGTAGGTAGCCACGTCGCACGGAACAAACTGCATGGTGTCGTAAATGGCCATGCCGGCGGTGACGGAGCCACCCGGGGAGTTAATGTACAGCGAGATATCCGCCTCCGGGTCCTCAGCTGCCAGGAGCAGCATCTGACCGCAGAGCTTGTTGGCAATCTCGTCGTCGACCTGCTCACCCAGCCAAATAATGCGCTCCTTGAGCAGCTTGTCGAAAACTGTGTTCGTCGACATCTGGGCGTTATCGCTCATCTGTGTACTCCTTCTTCGTACGTGTGCGAGTTTGTCGTTCACTAGAGGGTAACGAAAAGGGCCGTCCCTTTGTTTCAGGAACGGCCCTTGTTCGCTATAAGCGTTGCAGCATCAGGAATTCGCCACTGCTGCGGGCTTACTCTGCGGAGTTGTCCTCAGCCTTGTCGGACTCAGCATTCTCAGTCTCCGACTCGACCTCACCGAAGTACTCGTTCAGATCGATTTCGTTGCCCTCGGTGTCCTTTGCGGAAGCCTTCAGGATCGAGGTGGCCAGAGCCTTGCCGCGGCGAACGTCTGCGAACAGGTTGCCGAGCTGGCCGGACTGCTGAATCTGCTGGATGAACTGGTTCGGGTCCATACCGTAGGACTGAGCGGTGAACAGGATGTGGTCGGTGAGCTCCTGCTGGGAAACGTCCGGCTGGATCTCTTCAGCCAGTGCATCCAGGAACAGCTGAGTGCGAACAGCTTCCTCAGCGGACTTCTGGGAGTCCTCGTCGAATTGTTCACGAGTGGTGCCCTGGGCCTCCAGCATGGAGTCCAGAACCTTCTCGTCGCCACCGAACTGACCCAGCAGCTGCTGCAGCTGACCCTCGACCTGCTCCTTGACAACGCCCTCTGGCAGAGCGATGGTGGTCTGCTCCATAGCGGCAGCCAGAACCTTGTCGCGAACCTGCTGAGCCTGCTCGCCCTTCTTGGTGTTTTCAACCTGGCGCGCCAGGTCTTCCTTCAGCTCGTCGATGGTGTCAAACTCGGAAGCCATCTGGGCGAAGTCGTCGTCAGCTTCCGGCAGCTCGCGGACCTTGACGGACTGAACGGTAACGGTGACCTGGGCGTCCTCACCCTCGTGCTCGCCGGCAACCAGCTTGGTGGTGAATTCCTTGGACTCGCCCTGGGACAGGCCAACAACAGCGTCATCCAAACCGTCAATCAGATCGTCGGAGCCAACCTGGTAGGACAGGCCCTCAGTGGAGGCCTCTTCCAGCTCTTCGCCGTCGATGGTGGCGGACAGGTCGATGGAGACGAAGTCGTCCTTCTCAACTGCACGCTCGACGCCAGTCAGGGTGCCGAAGCGAGCGAGCAGGTTCTGCAGCTCAGCCTCAACAGCTTCCTCGTCGGCGACCAGCGGGTCAACCTCAACTGCGATGTCCTCGAACTTCGGCAGCTCAATCTCCGGACGGACATCGACCTCAGCGGTGAACTCAACGAGCTCGCCGTCTTCCAGCTTGGTGATATCGACCTCAGGCTGACCGATAACCTTCAGTTCCTCCTCGCGAACGACCTCGTCGTAGCGGGACGGAACCATGTCGTTGAGCACCTGCTCCAGGATTGGGCCACGGCCGAAGCGAGCCTCAATCAGCTTTGCCGGTGCCTTGCCCTTACGGAAGCCCGGAATCTGGACCTGCTGAGCCAGCGCCTTGTAGGCGTTGTCGAACTCTGGCTTCAGCTCGTCAAACGGGACCTCGACGGTAATCTTTACTCGGGTCTCATTGAGCTTCTCAACGGAAGACTTCACTGGTGCACTCTCCTGCAACTCGATGATTAATTCATAGACCACGGGAGTGCCCGTGATACTGGTCGGGGTAGCGGGATTTGAACCCACGGCCTTCCGCTCCCAAAGCGGACGCGCTACCAAGCTGCGCCATACCCCGTATGCGTCATTCGAAACCTAGCAGAAACCCCTTTGGAGCATCTGCACCGGGGCCCTCATAGTCGCGAAATCGCGTTTCCACAACGGACCCGTATAGATTTACCTGACGATTAACGAAATCACAAAACCACGGGCTCAACCAGGTCGATACTCCGTCTGAAGACGCTTTACGACGCCATCGAGAGCCAACCTGATAACCATCACTGGTTTCATGAAATCCATGCATATCACAGGGCGTTTGCATCACCTCGGCACTGCTTTTGGCGGCCTCGTTTACTGCAAACACTCCATTCGTCGGCCGACTCTCCAAAGAAACCGCCCAAAAGACTGCCCCTTTGTTGAGTCGAGTGACAGTGTAATCAACGGCTATACGCCTGTTTCATATACCCCACATTGCTTTAGCTTCATTTTCTGTTTTTCCCGGCCACAGCCAGTTTTTCTCTAAAGCCTTCGAGCGAAACTTGGCATCGATTTTTGTATGTGCGCTTTAACGGGTTAATATGCCTTGTACCGAGACACGGTCTGGTTGATGCGAGTGCGGATCAAGCCAGAATTTCGTCTGCGGGGATGTCGTATAGTGGCTAATACCTCAGCCTTCCAAGCTGAAGACGCGGGTTCGATTCCCGTCATCCCCTCCACGTAACCGGGAGCGCTGCTCTCGGTTTTTTGTTTTCCCCGGTTTTTGTCTTCCCAGCCAATGCCACCGGCCAGAAATTCCTTTTGCCCTCTGTTCACAATCCAGCGCCGCGGGTACCCTGGGCACCATGAAGCCCACCATTATCGATGCCGATACTGGACACGAACTATGGACCGCGGTCGAATGCGCTGCTTTTTCCGGCACCGCACGTGGCACTTTCACCAGCTACGCTGGCCGCAAAAAGGCTCCCGAGCCTGTCGCGAAGCTTCATGGGTTGACCCTGTGGGATTCCGAAGAAGTTCGCGCATGGCATGCCAATCGGAAGAGCCGCACCAAGAGCACCGACTCCACCGAGTCATAGATACCTGCCCATCCCCAATCATTTCCTGGTTCCCGAGCTACATCTGTCCGACAGATATGTCAGCTCGGGAACTTTTTTCGCTCTACATGCGTTAACTCAAGTAATTACAAGCAGTACCCGCAATTTCCTGTTTTGGAGGCCTAGCCCATGGGGGCTTTAATCCTGATTGCTATCACCGTCGGCGGCGCAATTATCATCGCGTCGATGGCTCAAAACCGTTCTAACAGGGCTTTTGATGCCCGCCAGAACAATCAATTGGAAGACGCCGTCGCAGACGCCCGCCGATGGATTGAGCGGCTGGGCTCACAGGTACTGAACCTGGCTGGTACCGATTCGGCTTCCACGCAGGCTCTTGCTGACGCATCCGAGCGCTACAACGCCGCTTCCTCGCAGATTTCTACTGCACGCACCCCGGCACAGGCCCGGATGGCGCGCGAATCGGCGCTGGAAGGTCTGCACTACATCAATGCGGCTCGCGAAATTATGGGCTTGCCAGCGGGGCCGACACTGCCGCCGCTGGAGGGCCAGAAGGCCGCTGGTTCTGTGACCGAAACCCGCACCATTGAGCACGAAGGCCACTCGGTTACCGCCTCGCCATACGCCACCCCGGAAACCCCGAACTACTACCCCGGTGGCCGTGTCGCTGGCCGTCCGGTTCCAGCCGGTTGGTACTCCGAGCCCTGGTGGAAGTCCGCACTCCGCACCGGTGTCTGGACCGCAGGCTCGATGCTGCTGTTCTCTACCCTCTTCCACGGTATGGCCGGCGTTGCCTACGGCGCTGATGAGTTCGCCAGCGGCATGGGCACCGGCGCCGATGACTTCGGCGGCACCGAGGACTTTGGCGCCGAAGACTTCGGTGGGGACGATTTCGGTGGAGATGACTTTGGCGGCGACTTCGGTGGCGGCGCTGCAGATGCCGGTGACGCTGGCGACGGTGGCGGCTTTTTCGACGGTCTCTTCGGAGGCGGCGACGGTGGTGGCTTCTTCGACGGCGGCTTTGACGGCTTCGGCGAATAAGTATCGCCATGCTAGTTGGCTAGCGCCGAAAAGGGGTCGTCCGTGCTGTCTTCTCGTGGCTGATATTCAATTTTTCTGGCTGCATCGTGACCAGCATCGTTGCCGAACAGGCGGTTGACAAGAGCAACCGCCATATCCATCCCCGCTGCGACTCCTGACGAGCTCCACTTTTTTCCGTCTTCAACCCATCGGGCTTCTTTCACCCACGTCACTTCGTTTCCGAACGAGGTGGCCCAATCAAAAGCTAACTTGTTGCTAGTTGCCCGCTTCCCTTCTAGAAGCCCCGCCGCCGCAAGCAATGCAGAGCCCGTGCAAACAGATGCAACTAACGTCGCACGAGATCCGATGCTCTTGAGCCAACCCAAGAAATCTGGATCACCAGTTAAACCTCTGGTCCCCACGCCACCCGGTACAAGAAGCACGTCGATAGCTTCGAGTTCAGCGGCACCCTTGTCGGCAATTACCTGCGCCCCCTGCGCGCTTGTTATCGGGCCGGCAGTGCTTGCGACATATTCGACTTCGACCCCAGGTACATGACCAAATACTCCTACTGGCCCAAAAACGTCTAAGAGTTCGAACCCGGGGAACAGTACAACAGTTACTCGGCGGTGTGCTTCCGGAATTGTCATAGGCCAATTCCTACTCCGCCTAAGCACAAGATAGGGGCTGTTTCCAGAATCTTCTGGAAACAGCCCCTATCCTTTCCTACACCTATCCCCCGGATGGAGAACAGTGGCCTCTTAAGCCTCCGGCAGCTCCGGGGCGACGCCAGTCTTTTCGTACTCTGCCAGAATGTCAATGCGGCGCTGGTGGCGCTCCTCCTCGCTCCACGGCTGGGAGACGAAAGCATCGACGATGGCCAGGGCCTCTTCCTCAGAGTGCATACGACCACCGAGGCCGATCAGCTGAGCGTTGTTGTGCTCGCGGGCGAGCTTTGCGGTCTCCACCGACCAAGCCAGCGCACAACGAGCGCCCTTGACCTTGTTAGCGGCAATCTGCTCGCCGTTGCCGGAGCCGCCGAGCACGATGCCCAGGCTGCCCGGATCAGCGACGGTACGGGAAGCCGCCTCAATGCAGAATGCTGGGTAGTCATCTGCGGGGTCGTAGGTATGAGCGCCGCAGTCAACGACGTCGTGGCCAGCCTTCTCCAGGTGGGCCTTAATCAGGTTCTTCATCTCAAAACCGGCGTGGTCTGCACCAAGGTAAATACGCATGGCAGCAAGTTTAGCGGTTCCCACGGATTCAACGGCGCCTGCACCCGTTTTAGGTATTGCTTGACGACGTCCCCTGCGCAGCCGAATAGGGTGAAAAGTGACCGTATTTGCGTCTCAGCACGTCTTCGAAACCGGAAATTGGGTGCTTTTACCGTGTCTCCTGCGCCACAGGCTTACTTCCAAGTCGATCCGGAAGCTCATGGCTCCCGTGGGAATCATCACGCACCGGTGGTGCGAACGGTTCGACATGACATCAATAAGAAACCATTTATTGTCATTTGGGAGGTCACCCGGGCTTGTGGCTTGGTCTGCAAGCACTGCCGTGCGGATGCACAGCATGAGCCGCATCCGCACCAGCTTTCGACCACCGAGGGCAAGATACTGCTGGAGACCTTGGCGTCGTATAGCAAGCCGAAGCCTCTTGTAGTGCTCACCGGCGGCGATCCATTTGAGCGCGATGACCTGGAAGAACTGGTGCGATTCGGCACAGAGCACGGTCTGAATATGTCGCTGTCGCCATCGGTGACGCCGCGGCTGACGCCGGAGCGAATTCAGTCGCTACGCGAGGCCGGTGGCAAGGCAATGTCGATGTCGCTCGACGGCGCGACTGCCCAGACCCATGACAAGTTTCGTGGTTTTTCGGGCACTTTTGAAAAGACGCTTGAGATGGCTCCGCACATCAACGAGGCCGGCTACCGGCTGCAAATCAATTCGACCCTGACCAAGGGAAATATCCATGAGGCACCAGCGCTACTGAAGACTGTCATGGAGATGCAAGCCAAGATGTGGTACGTCTTTTTCCTTGTTCCAACTGGTCGCGGTGCGGATTTGGGCGCATTGTCACCGGAGGAACGCGAGGATGTTCTGCATTGGCTATCGGATGTGTCCAACCGAATTGCCATTAAGACGACGGAGGCGCCGCAGTATCGACGCGTCGTCATGCAGCAGGAGGAAGCGAAGGAAAAGGGGCTGCCATCTTATGAGGGCGGCGCGCTTTACCGCTACTTGACTGAGGAAACAGCGAAGCTGCTCGGCGCTGTGCCGGAGAAGCCACGCCGCCCGCGCTCCCCGATGGCCGTCAATTCTGGTTCCGGTTTTGCCTTCATTGACCATATCGGCGACGTCTACCCCAACGGTTTCCTGCCGCTGCACTGCGGCAATGTGAAGGCCACACCATTCCAGGAAATCTATTCGAACTCACCGGCTTTTAAGGCTCTCCGCGATCCGGACAATTGGCACGGCAAGTGCAGCGTCTGTGAATACCACAGCGTCTGTGGCGGATCCCGCTCGACGGCCTACGCGTTGACCGGGGATTACACGGCATCCGACCCGACCTGTATCTACATTCCGCCGCGGTGGGCTGCGATGAGCGAAGAAGAACGGCAGGCTTCCACCGGGCAGAATGCTGAAGCTGGGGCGGGTCAGCTCTCTTAGCCGCACGCCCCAGCTGCTACAGGTTTCTTAGTCGAAGCGCGGATCCTCAGTGCGAGAGCGCTTAATTTCGAAGAAATACGGGTAGCTGGCGACGGCAACCGAGCCGTCGAAAATCTTGCCGGCTTCTTCGCCGCGTGGGATACGGGTAAGCACCGGACCGAAGAAGGCAACGTCGTTGAGCTTGACCACCGGAGTGCCGACGTCGTTGCCGACCTCCTTCATGGCCTCTGCGTGGTTTTCACGCATGAGCTCATCAAACTCTGTGGTCAGAGCCTGGGCCAGACGCTCTTCCGGCAGGCCAACCTCTGCGAGGGTTTCCTTAATCAGCTCGTCGAATGCGTGCTCCGGCTCGTCGACATGCGCATGACGATCGATGCGGTTTTCGTTGTGAATCTTCGTGCCCAGCGCGGTGTAGAGCTTGTCGACGGCCTCCTGACCATCCTGGGAGAACACGGCATTGAACAGGCGTGCCGGGGTCCAGTTGCACTGCATCATGAACTTGTACTCTTCCGGCAGCTCGTCGCGGCCTTCATTGAGCACCGACAGGCTCATCGGCTTCCACTCGACCTCAATGTCGCGGACCTTTTCGACTTCCTTAATCCAGCGCGACGTCACCCAGCAAAACGGGCAGGACACGTCGAAGTAGAAAGTGACCTTGTCTCGATTGCTCATGTGAAAGTCCTCCTAAATCATTGATTGACTTATCAACGACTATAGGAGGGAATTTTTCGGCTCGCATTCATGTTTCCCACGCTCACTCAGGATCCTTCTCCAATCCGGGGTCGTGGTTACACTGGTCGCATGACTTCCACGAACCTAACCAGGACCGAAGCCGCCGACCGTGCGGCCATGCTCGAGGTGTCCCACTACGACATCTCTCTCGACCTCACCACCGCACCTGTCGGTGGACTGAACAGCGCACCAACATTCGCTTCAAAGACCACAATTTCTCTGACGGCGAAGCGCGCGGGTTCCACCTTCATTGACCTGCGTGATGCAGTAGTCAAGAGTGTGACCATCGACGGTGTCGATGCCACGGAGGCCGCTCGTTATGCCAGCGAGACCGGTATCAACGTGGACCTGACCGAAGGTGACCACACCGTCGTTATCGACGCTGACTGCCGTTACACCAACAACGGCCAGGGCATTCACCGCTTCCAGGATCCCGCCGATGGCGAAACCTACCTGTACTCGCAGTTTGAAACTGCCGATGCCAAGCGCGTATTCGCCTGCTTTGACCAGCCGGATTTGAAGGCAACGTACTCAATCCACGTCGTGGCACCGAAGGGCTGGAAGGTAATTTCCAACTCGGTGGCCAAGACTGGCACCACCACCGATGTCCACGGCAATGAGGCCGATACCTTCGACTTCTCGGTGGATGTTCCGCTGTCGACGTATCTCGTCGCAGTCTGTGCGGGCCCGTGGTACGAGGTCACTGATTCGTGGACCGGCACTGTCGCACCGCACCCGGAAACCCCTGCTGAGCACCAGCCGGAGGGCGAACTGGCTATTCCGCTGGGGTTCTACTGCCGCCAGTCCATCGCCGAGTACCTCGATGCCGACACTCTGTTCAAGGAGACTAAGGAAGGTTTCGACTTCTACGCCAAGCACTTCGGCGAGCCCTACCCGTTCGGCAAGTACGACCAGATTTTCTGCCCGGAATACAACATGGGCGCGATGGAAAACGCTGGCTGCGTGACCATCCGCGACGAGTATGTCTTCCGTTCCAAGCCCACCCATTACCTCTACGAGCGCCGCAACGACACCATCCTGCACGAGATGGCTCACATGTGGTTCGGCGATTTGGTCACCATGCAGTGGTGGGATGACCTCTGGCTCAACGAGTCCTTCGCTACCTGGTCTGCTGCCGCCGCTCAGGTCGAGGTTTCCGATTACAGCCACGCTTGGACCACTTTCGCCAACGTCGAAAAGGCCTGGGCCTACAAGCAGGATCAGCTGCCGTCGACGCACCCGATTGCCGCCGATGCCAGCGACATTGATACCGTCGAGCAGAACTTCGACGGCATCACCTACGCCAAGGGCGCATCCACGCTCAAACAGCTGGCCGCCTACGTTGGTCAGGACGCCTTCCTCGCCGGTGCTCGTATTCACTTTGCCCGCCACCGCTTTGGCAACGCCACCTTCGCAGACCTGTTGGACGCTCTCTCCGAGGCCTCGGGGCGCGATTTGTCTGGTTGGGCTGATCAGTGGCTGACCACGACTGGCATCACCACCCTGGCACCGGACTTCCGCCAGTCGGCCGGTAAATACACCTCCTTCGCAGTCACGCAGGATGGTGCCGAGCCGGGTGCCGGAGAACTCCGTGATCACCGAATCGCCGTGGGTATCTACAACCTGCGCGGCACCGGCGCGGATGCCGTACTCGAACGCACCAAGCGCGTGGAAATCGACGTCCGCGGTGCACGCACCGAAGTCCCAGAGCTGGTCGACACCCCAGTCGGCGATGTCGTGCTGGTCAACGACGACGACCTCACTTACAGCATGATTCGCTTGGACGAGGGCTCGCTTGCCACCGTCATCGACAACATCGGCGCTTTTACCGATTCGATGGCACGCACACTGTGCTGGTCCGCTACCTGGCAGATGGTTCGCGCAGGTCAGATGCGCGCACGCGACTTCGTCAACCTGGTGCTCCGCGGCATCCCAGGTGAGGACAAGCTCTCCGTCCTCGAGCGCGTCATCGCCCAGGCGGTCAGCGCCGTCAACGTCTACGCCGATCCACAGTGGGCCGACTCCACTGGACGCGATCTGCTGGCACAGGGTCTGCTGGGCTACGCGAAGAAGGAAACCGACGCCGACCGCGCCCTGGTTTTCGTTAACGCTTTGGCCTCCGTGGGCTCGTCGAATAGCGATGTCGTGGGCGCACTGCGCGCCATCTACGCCGGCGACGCCGACAAGGCTGGCTTCCCCGCTGTCACTGTCGACACCGACATGCAGTGGCGTGCCCTGAAGTCGCTGGTTTCCGCTGGTCTTGAAGGCGAGGACGCCATCGCAGAGCTTGAAAAGACCGACAACTCAGCACTCGGTGCTCAGGCCGCCATCGCCTGCCGCGCCTCCGTGCCGACACTCGCTAACAAGTCCCGCGTCTGGGCAGAGGCGACGGTCTCCGGCGACGACGCCCCGTCGAACCTTGTCATTCGCCACCTGCTTGCTGGCTTCAACGCACCGGGCTCGGGTGCGGTGCTCGCGCAGGCGCTTGACGACGACGCCCGCGCCACCATCAACGCGGAGCAGTCGGCGACCTCGCTATCGGAGCACTTCTTCACTGTTGCCAACAGCTGGTGGAAGCAGTTCTCCTCCGAGACGGCTCAGACTCTCCTCGAGGGCTTCTACCCCACTTGGGAGATCAGCGAATCGGCCATTGCAGCCGCTCAGCGCCTGCTCGACAGCGACGAGACTGCATCGCCGGTCAAGCGCATCATTTCTGAGCAGCAGTTCCTGGTGAAGCTCGCTCTTCGCGCCCGCGAGTTCGACGCGAAGTAACAAGTGATTTCGGCCGGCACTTTGGCCGTTATCGTTTTCGTGGCATCAAGTCGATAGACTTGGTGCCATGACAACTTCTCAGACGCTCTTTGACTCCGTCGGCGGCGAGGATGTCTTCAATCGCATCGTCCATGGTTTTTACACGCGCATGCGTTCCGATGACCTCATCGGCCCGATGTACCCCAGCGATGACTGGGAGGGCGCCGAAGATCGACTACGCATGTTCCTCGTCCAGTACTGGGGCGGGCCGCGTACGTACAGCGAACAGCGTGGTCATCCGCGCCTGCGCATGCGCCACATGCCGTTTTCCATCGGCGAGGCCGAACGCGACCGCTGGCTGGAGATCATGAGCGCCGCAATCGCAGACATTTCTGATGAGGAGCTCCCCCGCCCCCAGCGCGAGGCCATGTGGAACCACATGGTGCAGGTTGCTGACATGCTCATCAACCGCTTTGACGCGCAGTAGGAATTAAGCTCCTACCCCGTTAGTTCAGCAGCCCCGCTAGTTCAGCAGCGGCAGCACGCCAAAGGACTCGAGCGTAAAGACCGAGCCAAACCGTCCATCCAGCCGGTGCCACCGCCCCTTCGTGGACACGCGCACCGGCTCTTTTTCGTCCGGTTGCTCCGGGATAAAGCCCATCGTGCACAGCGCAAACACGTCCCGCATGGTTACGTCCACCACGCTTGCCGACGTCTCCTGCGGCTGCCCCTCCCCTGTATCAACAGTGGCTTCACCGGTACCGCCGCTGACTGTGAGAACCTTCTGGTCCAGCAAAGACGGCGGCATGCCCATGGGGCCGGAAGATTCGACGGCGACCGCGCGCCCCTGCTTCTCGAGAGTCCGGAAAGCAGTGGCTGGAACATAGTCGACAACCTGCCATCCTTCCGGCACTGGCAGGAATCCCGGCCAGGAGGACGCCGACTGCGCGTGGACGCGGTATGGCAACGTGGTGAGCGAGGCTTCTTTCTCCTCCGCGTCCTCAGCAGTTTTTGCCTGCGCAAAGGCACGCACCGCGATGTCTTTAATCTCCGCGGCGGTGACGATGATGTCGTCGGGAAGCGCCTGCAGCGCAACCGTGCGCATGGCCAGCGGGCCGATGGGCGTCTTCACCCATACCTGCGACATCGCTGGCGCAGCGGTGGGTGCCGAGGAGGAACTGATACCAGCGGCGGCGGTCTTACGTGCCCGGATGCGTAGCAACGTGTTCTCGTCGAGGGCGTAGGCCTTATGGGCCAGGACGCCCAGATTCTTCAGGGCATCGGGAGTGCCGAAGGTCAGCTCGGCAGCGGGATGAGAAGTGGTCACGGCGAATTACTTGTCCTGGTCTTCTTTGTTGTCTTCGATTGCGGGAGCTGCAAAGCGCTCCAGTTCACGGCGGGCAGACGGGGAGAGCTCGACTGCCTTCGCAGTCTTGAGATCAAACATCACCATCACCGTTTCGAGCACAGCAACGATGTGACCATGCTGGTCGGCGATAGTCTGGCGGAGTGTGAAAGAGGTGCGACCGAAGTTGATGATCTCGGTCTCAACCACAACTTCCTGGGTGTCCGGCAAAATAGCGCGGACGTAGTCAATCTCCAGGCGACGAACCACTGCAGCAGGCATCCCTGCCCCGCCACCGAGACCGCGCATCACAAAGTCCAGACGAGCCTGCTGGGCGTATTCCAGGAAAGCGGTGTTGTTAGCGTGGCCATACTGATCGAAATCAGACCAGCGGATAGCGACGTTGGTACGAAATGGTGCTGATTCAGTCATACCCAGAACTATAGGCGTTTTCTGGAGCTACGGATCCTGCGAAAAAGCGAAAGCCCGGGACCTGTGCACTGGTGCGAGCCAGTCCACAAGGTTCCGGACTTTGCCGTTGGCAAAAATCAGATTCGCGAGAAACAGATTAGCGGGTCAGGCGACGGTGAGTGACGCGCGACGGGCGTGCAGCCTCCTCGCCGTAACGCTCAATCTTGTTCTTCTCGTAGCCCTCGAAGTTGCCCTCGAACCAGAACCACTTGCCCTCTTCGAAGTTGCCTTCCCATGCGAGGATGTGGGTACAGGTGCGGTCCAGGAACCAACGGTCGTGGGAAATGACCACGGCACAGCCCGGGAAGTTCTGCAGTGCGTTTTCCAGCGAAGACAGGGTTTCGACGTCAAGGTCGTTAGTCGGCTCATCCAGGAGGATCAGGTTACCGCCCTGCTTCAGAGTCAGCGCGAGGTTCAGGCGGTTGCGCTCACCACCGGAGAGAACCTTCGACGGCTTCTGCTGGTCCGCGCCCTTGAAACCGAAGGCAGACAGGTACGCACGAGACGGCATCTCGTTCTGACCGACCACGATGTAGTCGAGACCATCAGAGACAACCTCCCAGACGGTCTTTTCCGGATCGATGTTTTCACGACCCTGGTCAACGTAGCTGAGCTGAACAGTCTGACCGACCTTGACCTCACCGGAATCCGGCTGCTCCAGCCCCACGATGGTCTTGAACAGGGTGGACTTACCCACACCGTTCGGGCCAATAACACCGACGATGCCGTTACGCGGCAGGGTGAACGACAGGTCCTTAATCAGGACGCGGCCATCAAAGCCTTTCTCCAGGTCCTTTACCTCAACAACCTGGTTACCCAGGCGCGGCGGGGTCGGAATCTGGATTTCTTCGAAGTCGAGCTTCTTGTACTGCTCGGCTTCCTCCACCATCTGCTCGTAGCGCTCCAGACGGGCCTTGTTCTTGGCCTGGCGAGCCTTCTGACCCGAGCGGACCCACGCCAGCTCGTCCTTCAGGCGCTTCTGCAGCTTGGCGTCCTTCTTACCTGCAACCTCAAGGCGCTCAGCCTTCTTCTCCAGGTAAGTCGAGTAATTGCCCTCGTAGGGGTAGAGCTTGCCGCGGTCGACCTCACAAATCCAGCCAGCGACGTGATCCAGGAAGTAACGGTCGTGGGTCACGGCCAAAACAGCACCCGGGTACTTAGCCAGGTGCTGCTCGAGCCACAGTACGGACTCGGCGTCCAGGTGGTTAGTGGGCTCGTCGAGAAGCAGCAGGTCCGGCTCGCTCAGCAGCAGCTTCGCCAGTGCTACACGACGACGCTCACCACCGGAGAGGTGAGTAACCGGCTCGTCTGCCGGCGGGCAGCGAAGCGCATCCATTGCCTGCTCAATCTTGGAATCCAGCTCCCAAGCATCAGCGGCGTCGAGCTCCTCCTGGAGCTTGCCCATTTCTTCCATGAGCTCGTCGGTGTAATTGGTGGCCATTTCCTCGGCGATAGCCTCAAAACGGGCCTTCTTCTCGAAGATGTCGCCGAGGCCCTCCTCGACGTTGCCGCGAACGGTCTTCTCCTCATTCAGCGGAGGCTCCTGCAGCAGGATGCCGACAGTGGCACCCGGCTCCAGGAAAGCTTCACCGTTACTCGGCTGATCCAGGCCAGCCATAATCTTCAGAATCGACGACTTACCTGCGCCGTTCGGACCGACCACGCCGATCTTTGCGCCCGGGTAAAACGCCATGGTGACGTTGTCGAGAATAACCTTATCGCCGTGCGCCTTACGCACGTTTTTCATCTGGTAGATGAACTCACCCATGGTGGAATTTCGTCCCCTCGTAGAAAGGAAATAAGCAATCCCTGTAGAGGTTACGCATAGGAACCAAAAGGCACAATCTACATGGGCGTACCCACAATCCTTTCCCACCAAAATCTCTGCCAGACTGCTAGCAAAACTAGCTGTGAGATCACGCTGCCGAATCGTATGCGATCCCTCCCCGTTCTCAGCAGCGTCACCTCACGTGCAGTAATTCCCCCTCCCCTCTTTCATTTCTTTCAGCGGCTCCCCCTCTAATTCCGCCCTACAACGATGTACTGGCTGTTGGGTTAGAACGGTGCGCTAACTCCCGCATCAGCCATTTCTCGCTGTTCAGAATTGGCTGCACCAGTGTTCCCCGCCTCACCAGCGCCGCCCGCACCAGCAGCGAAGGTGCGCACTGCCCCGGCCTGAGACGCAACTGTCTCCGTAACCGAAGCTTCCGAATCCCCGGTCGACGCCTCACCAAGACCAGTTGGCGACTCATGTGGCTTCTCAGTCATAGTCTTCACCGTTGCCAGGTGACGGCGCAGATTCGGCCCCACCGCCTTAGCAATGATCTTCTGGCGCTGGTGCTTCGTACCATCATCGCCCTCCCAGCGATCCGTACGAACGTGACCGTGGACAATGACGGCTTGGCCCTTCCACACCGTGTTGTTCACGTTCTCGGCGAGCTTGCCCCAGCATTCAACATCAAAATATGACGTCTCCGACTGCTCCCAACCATTCTCCCCCTTCCATGACTTGCTGGATGCCACAGAAAACTTGCAGACCTTTGCCCCAGAATTGGTATTTCGATTTTCCACATGATGGACCACATTGCCCACCACGGTAATAACTGCCTCAGACATCGGGCTCCTCCCCCAAAGAAAGCGTTTACCTACTGCGGCCGAATAATTCGAAGGTGTCTCATTCGTGCCGTGCCAATTACTTTTCCGGCTTCGAGAAACAATTGAAAGAGGTACATAAAAAGCCTGTGGATAAGTTTGTCGAAAAGACAACTATCCACAGGCTACGTATGAAGTTGAGGGGCGAAGTCGCGGCAATCCTCGTCGTCAAGCATGCGAAATCAGCTTAGCGACGCTACCTTCCACGCCTCTTCGAGGCATCAATCGGATTATCCATGTGCACCGGATGCTGCGCGTCAACCTCCGAGGTGTAGTAATCACGCTCGTCCTCGCCACCAACACCGACCTGCTGGCTCATGCGTGCGAGCATTTCGTTGTAAGCGGCCAACTCCTCATCATTGTTGCGGTCTGCGACGCGGTCGTAACGGGCTGCATCCTTTTCATCGGAACGCCGCCACTGTACAAACAGCGCAACGGTAACGATGTAGAGCGGAACCTCACCGGCAGCCCACGCGACGGCACCACCAACGTTTTGATCTTCCAGGAGATTCACTGCCCAAGGGAGATCCAGGCTGGCGTAGTAGGTCTCGGCAAGCACCTTCTGCGACTGCATCAGCGAAATACCGAACCAAGCGTGGAATGGCAACGACCCCATCAGCGTGACCAGCTTGACCGACGGCTCAATCTGCTGTGGTGCAGCATCGACACCGATAATGACCCAGTAGAAGATGTAACCGGAGATCAAGAAGTGGATGTTCATGAACACGTGGCCCGCGTGCTCATCAGCCAGGAAGTCGTAAATCGGTGTCATGTAGAGCAGGTAGAATCCTGCGACGAACTGCACCGTTGCCACAACCGGGTGCGTGAGGAAACGCGACACCGGGTTATTGATGAAGACCACCAGCCACTCACGAATCCCCGGCAGACCATCGCGGCCGGCCGGCTTCAGCGCACGTAGCGCGAGCGTGACAGGACCGCCCAGCACCAGCATGACCGGAATACCCATGGAGTAAAGCATGTGGGCAATCATGTGAACCGAGAACAGAGCCGGCATGTATACGCCCAGCGCACTGCACGAAGTAAACAGCAACGTGGCACAGCCGGCGAGCCACCACAGGGTGTTGGACAGTGGCCAGGTTCCGCCACGCTTCTTCAACAGGTAGAGCCAGTACAGGTAAATCCACGCGGCAATGATGGCGGCAGAGCCGAAGAAGATGTCAAAGCGCCACTGCGTGAACATGGCCTCCCAACCGAATGGAATCTCCAGGTTGTAACCGAGCTTGACCTGCATCTGTGTAATCGACGGCAGGCCCTCACCACCGGCCTGTTCGGAGAAATTCGGTGGCGGCGGAGTACGGCCCAGAGCAACGGCAACGCCGATTGTCAGCGCCATGATGATGACCTCGACAATGGCCAAACGCCAGAATGGACGATTCGACTGAGCGCGCTCAATCTCCGGAATGGTGATCTTGCGGTGCACATAGCCACATAGCCCCAGGAAGATGGTGAGCACAGCCTTGACCAGCACCATGATGCCGTAGTTGTTGCTGACCAGGTCAGACCAGTCGATGTTAATGGCTGCGTTAATGAAGCCAGAGGCAGACATTGCGATGAATGCCACCAACGCCACAAACGAGTAGCGTTTCACGACTTCTGGCATCCATTCACCGCGACGACGCGCGTGCCCAACCAGCGCCATCAAGCCACCGACCCAGAAAACAGTGAAGGTCAAGTGCCAGATGTAGGAGTTAGTGCCGTAGTCGTGCGCACCACCGGAGGCGTTGTGGCTTACAACAGCCAGCGGCATCATCGACACCAAGCTGATGGCGAAGAACACCGGCTGCCAAATCCACTTACGAGTCAGCGATGAACCAAGCGCCACAATGCCCGCAAAAATAGCTACCCACAGCCACGCCAAGCCCTCCTTGGTCTGTTCCAAGGAGACAGCCCAGTTGCTCAGCTGAATCGTCGTCGATAGCGGCTGGCCCGATACATCGGAGAGAACCAGTGGAATCTCCATCAGCGCCATGAGACCCCAGCCGAGCATGGCCCACATACCCGTGCGAGATGCCGTGTAGCCGTCGAGGCCCAAAGTGCCGTCGGCACGCTGCTTCGTACCGAAAGCGGCGAGCATAAACGAACCGACACCGAGGCAGGCGAGCAGCTCACCAGCCGCCTTCGCGAACGGGAACCCGAAGGTGGTGATTGTGCCGGGATCGGGAATACCCAACGTGGCGCGCGAATCCATGTTGAACGCCATCGAGAGCAAACCAGCTAGAACGCCGCCGATAAGCACAAAAACAACGTACCAACCAGCAGATTTACGGACTTTCTTATCCTTGCTAACAGGCGGAGAGGTCTCGGCCTTGGTCGTGGCAGTCATAGCCCTAAGCTTAGCGACCAAAGTTCCTAGAGCAGAACCGGTAACACCACTGGGATTAGAACCGGTTGTGATTGGCTGTGCCAGAGACGCTACAATGCTTTTCTTAGCTGGCCTCCATAGCTCAGTGGACAGAGCAGTCGGCTTCTACCCGATTGGTCGAGGGTTCGAATCCTTCTGGGGGCGCACAAATAACCCGCCTGAACTGGTTTTCTACCAGTATCAGGCGGGTTTTTACCTTTTGGTCCTTGGCTATTAGTCCTTCTTGTTATCCGCGGGATCCGGACGCAAGTAGCGGTCAACCATGTCGACAACCTCTTCGACAGATTTCTTGTCTAGCGCAGCATCTTTTCCATCCGGACGCCACACCAGCACCATCGTCTGAATCAGACGGTAAATGTTGCGTGCCAACTGATATGGGTCGTGCTCGCGAATAGTGCCATCTTCCTGCCCGTGACGGACACCGGGGAGAATGAACTTCTCCACAATCTCCATCTGCGTGTCACTCATCTCTCCAGTGAGCACTTGCAATACGCGGTCAGGGTCTGTCTTGACTAGACCAGGGAAAAAGTCACTTTCGATGATGCGCTGAACGACGATTCGAATACGAAGCAGCATACGGGCGCGCGAATTGCCAGGGACATAACGAAGCCCCTCAAGCATGTGCAGGATTTCGCGGTTGGTCACTTCCGCCAGAAGCTCACCGATGTCGGCATATCGACGATATACGGTCGGCCGCGAAACCCCTGCCTTACGAGCAATTTCTGCAATCGAAGTCCTACGCAAGCCAACAGTCATTACGCTTTCGCGCGCAGCGGCAATGATGACATCATCGACGGATGGTTTCTGTGCCGCGGTGGTGCTTTGAGCAGCGTCGCCAACACGCCTCGTCTCATCCATGTAACTATTTCTCCCGTTGGAATCCGAACTCAGAAGTAATTTTATCAGGCAAATAGGTCGATTTAGTTCATTCCCCGTTGTCCAATTCTAAAACCTCACTTTCCAGTTAATTTCGTTTCTCCCACAATTCCCTCCACTAACCACACGCCCGGCCACAGCACAATCCACATCGCTAAGCTGGGCGTAGTCAACACGCGCTCCGCAGCCCAGTCCGGACACAAAGTCAGGCACGCTGCAGAATCATGCCGAATCTCAGCGAAAGGTGAAATCATGACTCAGCCCGATCCCGACCTCCAGCTCTCCCCTGAGCTCGACCGCATCGTGTGGATTGACTGTGAGATGACAGGTCTCGAACCCGAGCGCCACGTCATTGTCGAAATCGCGGCTCTCGTCACCGATGCCAACCTCAACATCCTCGGGGAAGGCGTAGACATCGTCGTACACGCCTCCGAGACCGAATTGGCACAGATGGACGATTTTGTCACCAAGATGCATGCGAAGTCCGGCCTGGATCAGGAAATTCGCGCAAGCAAGACCAATGTCGCCGATGCCGAACAGGCTGTTTTGGACTACATCCGCCAGTGGGTTCCCGAGCCCCGCACCGCCCCGCTGGCAGGCAACTCGATTGCCTCCGATCGCAAATTCATCCACCGTTACATGCCAGAGCTCGATCAGCACCTGCACTACCGCATGATTGATGTCTCGTCCTTCAAGGAACTGGCCCGGCGCTGGTACCCCCAGGTCCTCAAAGGCGCTCCAGAAAAGGGTCTCGCTCACCGAGCTCTCGCAGATATCAAGGAGTCGATCCGCGAGCTGGACTACTACCGTCGCGCCATGCTTCTGCCCCACCCCGGTCCGGACGCCGACGCTATTTCCACCGCAAGCAAGGAATCGACAGAAAAGTACGGTGAGATTCGCGGCTAGCTCGCTTTACGACGACCCCAAACCTCACCCTTCTCCAAATTTATCCGGATTGACCTGCTGTTTTTGTTTCCAGCCTACTGTGGGCTACCATATAGTTCGCTGCAGAGATGAGCTGAGAACACAGCTCCTTTGATGCGGTAATGGTGACTGTAGTTCAGTTGGTAGAGCACCAGGTTGTGATCCTGGGTGTCGCGGGTTCGAGCCCCGTCAGTCACCCCAAATAGGCCCCTCGGCCAGGAATTTTTCCCGGCCGAGGGTCTTCTGTGTCCACGCCCCCTAGAATCCGCCCTACGCAGGTCGCGGGTTAATAGGGCTAAGTAAAGAAAAGTGTGTCTGTCCAGCGTGTCACCGGGTGGGGCCTTTTGCTACTAAGCCCTCCATGCGAGTTAGTGACTGCGTTTATGCCAGCAACGACAATCCCATGCGAGTTACTGACCCCGCTTATAGCAAAAATGGCCCGAAAAATGACCTGAAAGTGCTATAAAGTTGGGCAGTTTCACATGTGCAGCCCGAATTCGCATGTGCACTCCATAGTTTTTGGGTTTTCCGGTTTTGCTACCTACCCCCAGGTTGTGGAACTGCCACAGTTGGGGTCTGACCAGTCACTATCTTGAGAATCAGGCGCACTTTTGTCTATTAACCCTAAATAAATTGGTGAAAAACGCTTACCCAGCTATAGCTGCGAGGATATTCTGTCGTGCATGAGGACCTTCAAAAACCCCGCACCCCACCAGCACTCACCAATCTCCATTCCCCGCAAAGTAGCCGCATTGCTTGCAGGTGTTGCCATCGCAGGCAGCTTGACAGCTTGTAACGGGGACGACTCCGACGCAAGCAGCGCTAGCTCAGAGCAGGCCGTCAGTTCAAGCGCATCTTCTTCCACCCTGTCTTCCACAAGTACTTCTGATTCAAGTACCTCTAGCTCGAGCTCATCAGACTCCAGTACCTCGACCAGCTCTGAGACTTCGACGTCGGGAAGCAGCTCGAACTCTACGAGCACCGCTGCAGATAGCGCCAAGGATTACGCGAGCATCCTCGACGACCTCGAGGAAGTCGATGCCATGTTCTACACGCAAAACGGTTCTGGAGAACTGGCAGGCACGCGTTTTATGACACCGGACGAAACGGTGCAGTGCCACTTTGTCGTTGACAAAGCTGTCTGTGCCGTGCCTGGCGACCATAGTGAGTGGCCCCATGATGAGCGTGCTGACGACGGTGTCCGAGATATGCCGAACCCGCCAAAGGCAACCAACGTTGGCTGGATGCCAGTGCGTTCTCCGTTGGGAACCAAGCCGAAGAATTGGCTGCAGCAGGGAACTTTCCCTTCGATAGGTACGGGTACACCCCTCGAGGATGGCAAGAAAATCAAAGTCCGGATGTCTTTTGAATCCGACGAGACTGTCACTTGCGGTTCCAAGGACAACAACATGACTTGTGTAAGTGGTGACCACGGCTTTACCGTCGGCAAGGATACCTACGTCACCTGGTAATTTCCCGCCACCTGGTAAGCCGACGCGACCGGTTAGCTACCCAGCGGATAGCCGCTGCTGGTAGCTACCGAATCCCCCGTTACTCCCCAGTGCCTACCGAGTAGCTACCAAGCCTGCATCCGATGTCTGCAGCTTGCCGTCAACCATCTCCACGATTCGGTCGGCGCCGTGGAGCTGGCCCAGGTCGTGGGTGATGTACAGGGTGGCCACACCCATTTTCCGCGTCACATCCATAATCAGTCGTGTCACCGCACCGGCGGTCTTCTGATCCAGGGCCGCAGTCGGTTCGTCGACTAGCAGCACTTCCGGCTCATTCATCAGTGCCCGCGCAACATTGACGCGCGCCTGCTGACCACCGGAAAGCTGGCTTACGCGACGGTCTCCAAGCCCTGCCAGGCCAACTGCCTCTAGCAGCTCATCCGCGCGCTTCTCCGCTTCACGACGGCCACCCGCGGGCCAACCGAAGACGCGGCCCAGTCGCCGCATCGCGATGAGCTGCTGCTTAACCGTCAAGGCGGGCAGAAGATTCGGCTGCTGGAAGACGATACCGATGTGTTCGCGACGAATCTTGGCAGCATCCGCGCCGCGAGCGCTCAAGTCAATGGCTGTTCGTTCCGTGTTCTCGGCAGCGCCTGCACCGTTCGAGTCCTGCTTGTTGGAGTACAGAGTGACATATCCGGAATCGGCGCTCTTCAGGCAACCGGCAATGGTCAGCAATGTCGACTTACCGGAACCCGATGGCCCCACCAGCCCCACTACCTCGCCAGCTCGAATCTTCAGCGAGATGTCATCCAAAATGGTGCGCTTGTTTTCACCGTCCTGGACGGTCAGCGAGATGTTCTTCAGCGCCAGTGCCACGGGAGCCTTGTTGTCGATGTAGGTAGTCATTTTGTCCTCAATTCCTCAGTTGCAGGGTTGTTCGTGATGCGCGTGGTGCGTGGTGTGTGGTGTGTATGGTGCAGGGAGCCGCCGCAGTAACGCACTCCTATGCATTCGCCAATGCGGTGGTCGGATCGACGCGGAATACCGGCACCAGTGCCAGCAGCGCACCAACTACGCCGGTCACGGCCAGAATGAGCCCCGGCACAACGGTCGTGGAAGCATCGACCACAACTGGCATGACGTCGCCGCTCTGCAGAGCCCAGCCCGTAGCTGCAGTCACCGCAACACCACCACCGACTCCGAATGCCAACACGGCCAGGACCTGTGCCAAAGAGTCGGCCACCAGCACTGAGCGGGACGCACCGAGTGCCGAGGAGATAGCCACACCGCGCAGTCGTTGGACAGTCCACACTGTAAAGAATGCGCCTACCACCAGTGCAGAAATCACATACAGCATCGAGGTCATCGCGTTGAGCGAGGTCTGCTCACCCTGGTAGGAAGCCGACAGATTATTGCGTTCGCCGTCGCGCAGAATGGTCCCTTCCGGTACACCCGGCAGCTGCGCCGCAGACTCGTCGACAACCATTGCCGCCGGCACCATCTGCCCCGGCGTCAGGTCTTCCATCACACTGCGCCCGGCATAAATGACTGCTTGGTGGTCCAGCCACTTATCCCCCACCAGTCGTGCAACCGTGGCCTTATGATCACCCATCGCGCCAGACAGGGTCAGCGAGTCACCTTCCGCAATGGCCGTTTCACTGACACCGTCGGTGACGGCCACCTGGTCGTCGTTAAGCGAAAAATCGGAGATGACGGTGACGGGCGTTTGGTCGACGCGCGCACGGCTGACGTAGACATCGCGGACGGCGGCGTTATTATCGTTCGCCCACGTCTGGACGCTCTTTCGCGCCGTTTCGCCCATGCTTGACGACGACAACGACGTAGCCCCTTCGGAGACGACGACGGCATCGTTTTTGCCGTAGACCTCGTCAAGTGCGGAAACGGACTGGTCAGACAGTCCTGCAGCCAAAGCCGAGAGGAATGTGACCATCACAGCAATCATGCCAACAGTGATGGTGATCAGTGCCGCACGGCCTGGAGCGGCCCGAAGTTCTTTCATTGACTGGTACATACTCATTATGGTCGTGAATTCAAAGGAGGATTTAATCGCCAGGGAGGTTGAACTTCGTCTCCAACTTTCGGTTGATGTTGACAATTCCGGCTCGTCAGCGGTGTTTTGGCAGGTGGAACTGTCCTAAGCTCGAGGGCGTGGATACTCCTGAAACCCTGAACCGCAGCTGGCAATTACTGCGGTTTGCCCTGGATGTTTTGGTGCTGGTGCTGCTAGCGGTATGCGTGGTTCCGGACCCGCAGTGGCGAATCATCACCTATGCGGCGTGTTTTCTAGCGGTGTACATAGCAGGTTCGGTCGGGCCGATTGGTCGGGCTCGGCATGGCAACGTAGCCAACGAGGTCGCACTGACTAAGCCGCGCGGCCTGCTGCTGGGCTGGCTTGTGATTCTGCTGCTGTGCTGGGCGGCGTTGGCGTTTGCGACGCTGGATGCCTCGTTCCTGGTTTTCCCACTGTTTTTCGTAATTCTGCAGGTAACAGGCGGTCTTACGGCCGTAATCATGGTGGCAGCGACAACGGCGACGGCAATTGGCGCTATCGCTATCCATACTCCGCTGACATTTGGTGGTGTCCTCGGCCCCATTCTAGGCGGGACGTTTGTACTTACGGTGGGGCTGGGCTTCCGGCTCCTGCAAAAGGAGACTATCGAAAAGACCAAGGCGCTGGAGGAGCTCTCAGCTGCCCGCGCCCACTCGGAAGCACTGTCCCGTCGTGCCGGTGAGCTAGACGAACGCGCACGTCTCGCAGCCGACATTCATGACACCGTGGCGCAGGGGCTTTCCTCCATCCAGCTGCTGCTGCATTCGGTGGAGTCTCGCATGAAAAGTGCTCCCACTCAGCATGACCAGGCCTCGGTGGATTCGCTACAGCTCGCCCGCAAGGTCGCGGCCGACAATCTGGCCGAAACTCGGCGCATCATTGCAGCACTTCAGCCCGCTCCCCTCGAAGGCGCAGACCTATCCGGTGCGTTGGAGAAAGTCTGCTCCTCCACGGTGCTAGGTGATGCTGTCAGCTTCTGCGTCGACGGCACACCCACGCGGCTGCCGGCCACCGTCGAAGCCACCATCATCAGGGTGGCCCAGGCGAGCTTGGCGAACGTCGTCAAGCATGCACACGCCACCCGCTGCCGTGTCACCCTGACCTACCAGCCCGACGAGGTCCTGCTCGACTGCGTCGACAACGGCATCGGCTTCGACCCCACCGCACCAACTAACGACGACAGCGTGGGAATCGCCAACGCGCGCCGACGCGTGGAGAAGCTCGGCGGCACCTTCACCATCGAGTCGGAACCGGGGCGCGGTTGTGGTGTCAGCGTCAGCATCCCGCACGAGCTCGCCTCTTAAAGTCCCGCGCCTGGTATGCAGGTAAGAAACGACCATTCACATCACCCGAGGAGTTAGCCAGGTGACCAAGCCCATCGGAGTCCTCATCGCCGACGATCATCCCATCGTGCGCGCTGGTCTTCGCGCAGTCGTTGAATCGGCGCCGGATATCGTCGTGGTTGGCGAGGCGGCCAGCGGTAATGAGGCGGTCGAGAAGGTGCGCGCATCGCTTGACAACGACTCTTGCGACCACATCGATCTGGTACTCATGGACCTTCGCTTTGGTGAGGCCCCTGGCACCGCTACCCGCGCAGGCGGAGTTGATGCCACCGCAGCCATCCGCTCACTGGCTGGGCACGGGGTAAAGGCTCCAGAAGTGTTGGTGGTGACCAATTATTCTTCGGACTCCGATGTGCTCGGCGCTGTCACCGCAGGCGCAGTTGGTTATCTGCTGAAGGATGCCGCTCCCGAAGAACTCATCGACGGTATCCGTCGTGCCGTTCGCGGCGAGACTGTGCTGAACACGCGAGTTGCCGGGCGCTTGATGGGTCGGATGCGTAACCCCAATACAGCACTAACCCCGCGCGAACTCGAGGTGCTCGAGTTGGTCGCGCGGGGTATGTCGAATAGGAGAATTGCAGAACAGCTGGTGCTCACAGAAGCGACTGTGAAATCGCATCTGGTACATATTTTCACCAAGCTAGACGTCAGCTCCCGCACCGCGGCTGTTGCTCGGGCGCAGGAGCTGGGAATGTTGGGCGAATAGGAGGCGGTCTAACCCGTGTGGCTTAAGTGACAGCCTCACCTACGGGATAGGGGCTACCAAGAGCTGGTCTCGTCGGCGTTGCCCTTCTTCCAGGTCTCCCACGGGATATTCCAGTCACCTAGTCCATCAACGCCGGAGAGCGTCCCACCAATAGTATTCTTCACAATCACAATGTCACCGCGCTTAGTGTTATCAAGGAACCACTTAGCGTTGGCGTCTGTGACGTTAATGCAGCCGTGAGACTGGTTGACGCTGCCCTGTGCCCACGTTGACCACGGTGCACCGTGGACGTAGATACCGGAGTAGGACATCTGCGTTGCGTAGTTAACCGGCGTGACATAGCCACCGTTATCCAGAGACAAACCGTAGGTACGGGAGTCCATCACCATGCTCTCATTGCGATCACCGATGATGTACTGGCCATTCGGAGTCGGGTGAACATTCGACCCCATAGAGATAGGCATGGAGTTTACGACTTCACCATTCTTCTTAATGACCATGGTCTTAGTCGCATCATCAGCAATAGCGATCACTTCATCGCCAATGGTGAAGCTGGTTTCAGCAGAATCCGCACCGTACATGTCGCCACCAAGATCCGTGCCGTAAATATCGGACTTCACGGTAACCTTGGTACCCGGCTTCCAGTACTCCTTTGGACGCCAGCGCACCTCGCTGTTATTCAGCCAGTAGAAAGCCCCTTCCACCTTTGGCTCGGTGGTCACCTTTATTGCTTCCTCAGCTGCCTTGCGGTCCGAAATACTCGCACTGAACTTCACCGCAATAGTCTGACCGACCCCCACGGTGGAACCATCCAGCGGGGACAGGTAACCATTCACCTGAGAAGTCGGCTCGACGGTGGTGAAAGAAGTAGCCAGCTTCTCTGTGCCCGAAGTGGCGTTAATCTCATAGGTCTTTGAATAGCCCAGGGGTTCTGCAGTGGTCCACTTGGTACCACTGGAGTCGAGCTTGCCCTTGACCTCTTTACCCTCAGGGTTGGTCATAACAACCTTGTCCAGGCGATGCCCCTCGTCCACCTGAACCGAAATCGGGTCAACCACCGAAACATCAGTGGCATCGTCCTTCACACTGGCGACAAGACCAACGTCTGGCTTCTCCGCCTCTTGCTGCTCGGCATTATCTCCGCCGACGGTACAAGCAGCTAGCGAAATGGTGGCCGCAAATGTCACCACCGCCATCGACAGGCGCTTAAAAGATTGCCGCATGATCGTGCTTCACTCCAACAGTGCAATTATTAAGTAGTAAGTCCCGGGGACACACTGCGACACACAGCGGAGTCCTGCTACAGCCCCTGGTGCGCCCTCGAAAAAAAGTCAGACTACCCTGCAGCAGCACTAGCCACCGGTAAAACGCTCGCCCTAACTGAAAAGCCTTATTGACTGCCCAACCGCAGTCGTTAACCCCTCAGAGGGCGCAGCACGCAAAGTAGCCCAACGGTTCCTATAGTTAACCCTCTGGAAAACTGCTGTGCAACCCCAAAAAAACGGGGCACCTCAACCGACCTGGGAAAACGGCGGACCCTTGAGGCTGCGTTACCGAAAAGTAATCAGTTCGCTATTCAAAAGTGCCACCGAACGTTGCCGAGCGTTACTGAACACCGGCGAACGCCACTGCGGCATCTATGCACACTCCCGACGCTGATGACCTTGATACAGCCCCACCCCACTTTGAGGATTTTCAAACTTTTTCTGAACTTTTTTCAAACGGTTGCGCAAAAACCTTCAAAAAACATGCAAAAACATCGATTCAAAAACAGCCTCTGACCAGCCGATTTTACAAACAATCAGAAACCTGGTTATATATCTTCTCGTTGCCGGCGAGGAGCTCACACAGAGAGCACCAAGCAGGAAACAGTAAGCGCCATTAGCTCAACTGGCAGAGCAGCTGACTCTTAATCAGCGGGTTCGGGGTTCGAGTCCCTGATGGCGCACGATACAGACCGGGAAGGTAGAAATACCCTCCCGGTCTTTTTGTTGCATAACAAGCGCAGACGCCAACTTGGGGTTAAGTAAAGAAAAGTGTGTCTTTTCCG
>NZ_KV836054.1:0-916 GCF_001838215.1 Corynebacterium sp. HMSC061H03 | reverse complement strand
ATTTGGCTTATCCGGGGTGAACTTGCGGTCAAGTATGTTGTCAGCAATGTGGCTGATCGTCCCGATGTAGGAAACATAAGGCCTGCGCTGGCGAATCTTAGCTCGAAGACCCATCTGGCGCATGAGCTTGTAAACGAGTTTGTGGTTGACCACCCAGCCCTGGTTGCGTAGGTCAAGCAGCACTCGCCGGTAGCCGTAGCGATGCTTGTTACGCTCGAAGCTTTCCCGGATCGCTTGCTTGAGTACGGCGTGCTTATCTGGCTTACTGAGTCGTTGCTGGTGGTAGAAGAACGTCGACCGTGGGATACCCGCTGCCTCTAGGAGATATTCCAAGCGGTGGTGAGACTTGAGGATGACAATCGCCTGGACTTTCAGGCGCGTCCCTGATTCCTCAAGTCCCGCAATTTTTTTAGATAAGCGTTTTCCGCTTCCAACCGCTCAACCTGGCGACGCAGCTTCTCCTCTTCGGTAAGCCGCTTTGGTGCGCTCGAGCCTTTAGGCCTGCCCTTCGGCTTCGGTTTCAACGCGTCATCGCCGTCTTTGCGCCATTTCCACGACCACCCCCTGACCAGCTGCTGTGATGACAGGCCAAATTCACGCGCAAGATCCATCGCTGTCTCGCCAGCAAGGTGGCGTTGGACAACTTCCTTCTTGATCTCAAACGAATACTGCTGCTTAGTCGGTTTCTCCACAAGACATAGCCTGCCATGCAGCACAAACCGACAATAGAGCCGGCGCGCAGCGTGTTTGGAGACACCCAGAGCATTAGCAGCGGCTCTATAGCCCATGCCCTGCTCAAAAAGCTCAACCAACTGCTCGCGCTGCTGCTCACTTAGCGAACTTCGTGCTCTCAATGACAACTACTCCCCACTAGTCGGTAACTGATTTCTCAGTCCAACTAATGGGGAGCAGTTCA
>NZ_KV836053.1:0-455 GCF_001838215.1 Corynebacterium sp. HMSC061H03 | reverse complement strand
CGAGCAAGACGCCCGCGGCTGGCCTGATCAGCGTGATAGGCATCGTAGATACCATCGACGCTGTTGCGTGCGATTTCACGACTGATAGTGGATTGACTACGACAGACTATCTGGGCGATACGCCGGTGCGAATGACCTGCCCGCAGGCAATCGGCAATAAGTAAGCGTTCCGTCAGCCCTAGCCGCCGACCAGCGCCAACACGAGATACATCACCAGGTGTTATCCGACTGCGGGTATTCATAGTGGTTAAACTAGCCCGCCGGTTATACACCGTGGTTGTGCACACCCCAGCCTGCGCGGCAATCTCGGCAACACTATATGAGCCGGCCATAAGCATCTCGTAGATCACGCGATGCTTATGCATCATCGATAACTTCGGGTAGTGCGATTGGTGCTGGATCTCAATTCCGGCTTGTCGCGCCCACCGCCTGACTGTTGGTGAGGGTATCCCTAA
>NZ_KV836052.1:45135-58818 GCF_001838215.1 Corynebacterium sp. HMSC061H03 | reverse complement strand
ATTTCTCAGTCCAACTAATGGGGAGCAGTTCATTACATCCCGGCGCTCCTTAGTTTGATTGACATACGGGTCATTTGGCTTCTTGGTCTGTGGAGATACCATAGCTAACTTCCTTACTGCACCGTAATTGGCGCGGTTAGTGAGATTATTCTGCGGGGCGCTTGGAGCTGCAGCCAAACCCCAACACATCGTTATTCGATGTATCGATTTTCGATACTATATCGCTTTTCGATATGCCGCAAGGCTCCTGCAACAATCGCCGTCCGCCGCCAACCTGCGCACCCACCCGCAGTTCCTTTACGTTGGAGGAATGACTGACAACCGACCCAGTTCTAACACCGACCCCAGACCCCGCATGCTCGTCCCCGATGCTGCGCGCGGATTCGCCCTCCTCGGCATCGCGATCGCGAACATTGCCACCGCCCCTGGCTGGTTGCAGATCCCGAACTGCCCGCAGCATTCTTCGGCGGCGTCATAAGCGACAGCATCGCCGACAAGGCCACCGTGCTGTTTACCGCAGTGACCGCGCATAACCGCGGGCTGCCGATGTTCGCAACGCTGCTCGGCTTCGGTGTGGGACTCATCGTCCGCAGTTTGGCCAGGAGGAACTTTCCAATCTCGCGGGCGCGGGTGGTCGTCGTAAAGCGTTATGCGTTCCTGGGGCTGTTCGGCATCGCGCACATGCTGTTTCTGTTCTTTGGCGACATCATGTTTCTCTACGGCATCTGCGGCATCATCCTGGGGCTGCTTATGGGCCTCAGCAACAAGGTGCTGACGATTCTCGCGTGGATTGCGCTGACGATCAACGCTGCAGTGAGCCTGCTGTTTTTGGTATTCACAATTGCGATGCCCGACACCGGGCTCTCCGGCTCCGACATGAGCGAGTTCGTCAACGGCGGCGCGATTGAAACGAGTTACCTGGATATGCTCGGCGCGAATCTCGAGGTCCTGACAATGAGCATCACTACCCTGCCGCTGCAGCTGTTCCTCTACCTGCCGGTGATGATGATTGGCTTCGTGTGGGCTCGCAAGGGCGTGCTTGACGACGTTGACGCGCACCGCCCCCTGCTTATTCGGTGGCTCGTGGTGGCTGTGGTCGTGGCTTTCGGTGTCGGCATCCCTATGGGGTTGGCAGCGATTGGAGTTCTTCCAGCCGGACAGCACATGGCCTTCTTGGTAATTAATAACTTTGCCGGAGTGTTCGCCGGTCCTGGCATCCTAGCCGGGCTGGCGTTAGCACTGCAGCCGCTCCAGCGACGCCTGAACGAGGGCGCCGCTGTACCTGGTTGGCTGGTGCCGATTGTGGCACTCGGTAAGCGTTCGATGACGGGCTACCTGATGCAGTCGGTGATCTTCTTTGTGCTGGTGTACCCGTTTACTCTGAACACCCCGCGCGACATGGGTGCATTTGTGCAAACACTCATCGCTATTGGTGTCTGGCTGGTGACGTTGTTGGCCGCGTGGGCGATGGAGCGTCGCGGCATGCAGGGTCCGTTTGAGAAGGTGCATCGCCGGCTGTCGTACGGGCCGACGATGCGGGCAGAGTTGGCCGGGGTCGGCGGCCCCAAGCCTGCTCCGCAGGATGCGCCGGGTGCGCCGGGTACGCCGAGCGCGGCGGGCGCGGCGGCCCCTTAAGCCCTACTTGCCCCGGCGGGTCGCCTTCACCACTCGCTTGGTGGTGCGCTTGACCGCCTTCCTGGTGGTCTTCTTCGCAGCCTTCTTTGTGGTCTTGCGAGTCGACTTCTTGGCAGCCTTCTTGGTGCCGCCATCGGCGGCTTCCTTCGCGCGACGCTCAGACAGCAGCTCACAGGCGCGGGCATCAGTCAGCGTCTCAGGGGTATCCCCCTTGCGCAACGAAGCATTGGTGACGCCATCGGTGACGTACGGACCGAAACGGCCATCCTTCACCGACATCGGACGACCGGAGACATCGTTGTCGCCCAGCTGCTTCAGCGGCGGCTTCGCAGCAGCACGACCGCGGCGCTTCGGCTCAGCATAGATGCGACGAGCCTCATCCAAAGTCACGGTAAAGATCTGCTCTTCGTTGGCCAGTGAACGCGAGTCGGTGCCCTTCTTCAGGTACGGACCGTAACGGCCATTCTGAGCGGTAATAACCTCGTTATCGACCGGATCGACACCGACCTCGCGCGGCAGGCTCATCAGCTTCAGAGCCTCTTCCAGCGTGACAGTCGACGGCTCCATGGAGGAAAACAGCGAGGCCGTCTTCGGCTTCAGAGTTTCCTCGATGATTTCCGCGGTGCGCTTTTCCTTCTGCTTGGCGGCGGTCTTGGTTTCCCAGTTCTTCTTCCGCTTGCCCTCGGCAGCGCGCTGAGCGTCCTCTTCGGCGCGCTCAGCTGCGATAATCTCCTCAGCCTTGGCTACGACACCTTCGCGCTCTTCGTCTGTGACCAGCTCGGTGACGTAGGGGCCGTAGCGGCCATCACGAGCGACAATCATGCGACCATTGGCCGGGTTAATGCCCAGCTCACGTCCGCCCTGCGGCATCGCCAGCAGCTTCTCGGCAGCGGCCAGATCCAGCTCGTCCGGAGTCATGGCCTCCGGGATGTTGGCGCGCTGCACCTCATCGGCACCGTTTTCACCGGCACCCGGGCGCGTACGCTCCAGGTACGGCCCATAGCGGCCAACGCGAACGATGATTGGGTTGCCCTCGGCATCGTCGAAAAGGTGGAGCGAATTGACCTTCCGAGCATCAATCGATTCCAAGTTCACATCGATGATGTTCTTCAGACCACCGTGGGTCGCAATAGCGTCGGCTCCCTTGTGGCGGTGATCCTTGTCATCGCCGAAGTAGAAACCGGTCAGCCAGGTCGTGCGATCCTTATTGCCTGCAGCAATGCCGTCGAGCTCATCCTCCAACTCGGAGGTGAAGTCGTAGTTGACCAAATCGGAGAACGCTTCCTCCATCAGCCCCACCACGGCAAAGGCCACCCACGAGGGCACCAGAGCGTTGCCGCGGGAGTAGACGTAGCCGCGATCCTGAATGGTCTTGATAATCGACGCGTAGGTCGACGGACGCCCAATTCCCAGGTCCTCCATCTTCTTCACCAAGCTGGCTTCAGTGAAGCGCGCAGGCGGGTTAGTGGAGTGACTGTCGGCACTGAAGTCCGTGGCCGTCAGGCCCTGGCCTTCCGTCAACTGTGGCAGACGCTTCTCGGCGTTGTCGGCGACCTTGCGACCGTCGGAAAGCGCGGAGACCTCGACGTATGCCTTGAGGAAGCCCGGGAAGCGAATCGTGCGTCCGGTGGAGGCGAACTCGACGGCGTGCGTGTCGGTAGCACCGGCGATGGTGACCTTCATGGACGTGCCGCGTGCGTCGGCCATCTGCGAGGCGACGGTGCGCTGCCAGATTAGTTCGTAGAGTTTGAACTCCTCGGCATCCAGCGAGCCAGCCAGCTGCCCTGGCGTTGCGAACGTCTCGCCCGCCGGGCGAATCGCCTCGTGCGCTTCCTGCGAGTTCTTCACCTTGCGCGAGTACTGGCGCGGCGCATCGGCGACGTACTCCGAGCCGTAGAGCTCCAGCGCCTGCTTACGCGCGGCGTCGATGCCGGCCTTGGACAGTGTCGTGGAGTCAGTACGCATGTAGGTAATGTGACCGTTTTCGTACAGACGCTGCGCCACACGCATCGTGCGCTCAGAGGTGTAATGCAGCTTGCGGCCGGCCTCCTGCTGCAGCGTGGACGTCATAAACGGCGGGTACGGGCGGCGCGTGTACGGCTTCTCCTCCACCGACGCGACCTTGAGCTCGGAGCCCACGAGGTCCGCCGCCAGAGTTTCGGCGAGCTGCTTATCGACGACCCGAATGCCCTCAGACTTCTTCAGCTGGCCACGGTCATCGAAGTCGCGGCCCTGCGCTACGCGCTGACCATCAACGCTGGTCAGGGTTGCGACGAATTCCTTCGGCTGGTTGGCATCGGCAGAAGCCGAACCGGTGTCCAGAGTTGCGGCGACGTCCCAGTACTCAGCGGAGATAAACGCCATGCGCTCGCGCTCACGCTCGACGATGACGCGCGTTGCCACCGACTGCACACGGCCTGCCGACAGGCGCGGCATGACCTTCTTCCACAGCACCGGGGAGACCTCGTAGCCGTAAAGACGGTCGAGGATACGGCGACCTTCCTGGGCATCAACCAGGTTCTGGTCCAGCTCACGAGTGTTGGCCGCGGCCTCCAAGATGGCCTGCTTGGTGATCTCATGGAACACCATGCGGCGCACCGGCACCTTGGGCTTCAGAACCTCCAGCAAGTGCCAGGCAATAGCCTCGCCCTCACGGTCGGGGTCAGTTGCGAGATAGAGTTCGTCGACTTCCTTGAGCTTGGCCTTCAGGTCGGCGACTTTCTTCTTCTTATCAGCGCTGACGACATATAACGGAGCGAATCCGTTGTCGACATTCACACCCAGACGAGCCCAGGGTTCCTTCTTGTAACGAGCCGGAACGTCGGCTGCGCCACGGGGCAAGTCGCGAATGTGGCCCACCGACGCCTCCACGATGTAATCATCGCCGAGATACGGCTGAATCTTGCGAGCTTTCGTCGCCGACTCGACAATTACAAGGCGCTTGAGGCCGTCTGAATTCGCCATAGAAGTTTTTCTATCCTGCAACGTTGAATGTTTTTGACTGTTTAGATTCTTGTTTTCGTTTAAATCTTGGGGTTCTTGGCCGGACTCTGGCTGGGCTTCAGCTGTGAGAGGCCCGCAATCGGTTCCAACCGGTTCCGATCAGTGCAAATCAGTTCCCGGCCGCGTTCTCCCCGGAAGATTATCTGGAAAGAATATGAAGAATATAAGGAATACCGTACACACAATCTAGTTTGTCGCGTGGATTCCTCAAGTATCGGGCGGATTTTGGGTGTGACTGAAGGGGCTGCTGTGGGGGATCCCGGTGGCCGGCAGTTGCCGACCCGACGGCTGCTGTGCGGCTGGCCATGATTATCCCAGTGGCTGTCAGTGGCTGGCCACGACAGGCCGCAGCGGGCGCAGCGGCCGCGTGATCGCGGGCTGCAAATGTGAAACTGTATGAGTTTATGACACTTTCAAGCCATTTTTCGGGCCATTTTTGTCATAAACGTAGTCAGTAACTCGGAACGAACCACTGCCCTCCAGAAACACAAAAATCCCACGCAGAAATTACTTTCCACGTGGGAGAATCAAGGCTCACCCCATAAACACAACATGAACCTTGAAAAAGCCAAAAATTCCGCGAGCAAAATTGAACAAAAGCCCAGTTCAGAACCGAACTCAGCCCCGAACTACTAAGCTTTACAGAGGCTTCACGTCCAGAGCCTGCGGGCCCTTCTGGCCTTCACCAATCTCGAACTCGACTGCCTGGTTCTCTTCCAGCGTCTTGAAACCAGTGCCCTGGATCTCGGAGTAGTGAACAAACACGTCGTTGCCACCGTCAGCTGGGGCGATAAACCCGAAGCCCTTCTCCGAGTTGAACCACTTCACAGTACCCTGTGCCATTACAAAACTTCCCAACTTCAGGATTCGATAAAACAAGTATTCGCCACACACATTTGGCCACTCACAATGGGGCGACCACGACCCGAACACCCTTTCCACCTCATGCGGGCTTTTGCTGGGTGCCCTTTGGCGGGCGATACACTCAAAAAGTCTGCCACGTTTGGGGCGCAAGCGCCGATTAGGAACAGCTCCTTGCCACCCCCGTAAACCCGCGTTCGGGGCCCGGAGAAACTGGGTTGTCGAAAGGCGAAAATGTGGCTGGCAGGAAGCGTCGTCAAGCATATGAAGTGCGCGTTTATAGGAAAGGGCGGTGTCGGTGGAGTCATTTGGACGGGAGCTGCTGGGGCCGGTTATTCGTGCGCATCCGCGGGCGACGGTGACGCACATTGCGGATCTTCCTGCACGCGCTGGTGTGACCGCACCTTGGCCTGAATGGGTGCCGGAATGGCTGAAAGAAGTGCTGGTAGATCGCGGAATTGAGAACCTGTGGACTCATCAGGCGACAACCGCGAACCTCGCCCGCGAGGGCGTGCACTGCGTCGTCGCGACAGGCACAGCGTCGGGTAAATCGCTCGGTTATCTGCTGCCCGTGCTCACAGAACTGTCCGCCACCCCCGCGGCCACCGCGCTGTACCTCTCCCCGACCAAGGCACTGGGCGCCGATCAGCTGGACACGGCACGCGCGATGGCACCGGCGTCGCTGAGCTCGCTGATTTCGCTTTACGACGGCGACACCCCGCAAGACGCCCGGCGCGCGATTCGCGACCATGCCCGTTGGGTGTTTACCAACCCCGATATGCTGCATGTTTCGGTCCTCGGCAATCATGTTCGGTGGACGCGGATGCTGCGCAACCTGCGCTATATCGTCGTCGACGAATGCCATGCCTATCGAGGCGTATTCGGCGCCAACGTCTCCCAAATTCTGCGTCGCCTTCTGCGGCTGTCCCGGGAGTATGGCGCCTCGCCGACCGTGATTTTTGCCTCTGCGACGACCAACGACCCTGCTGACCAGGCTCGTCGCCTCATCGGCGAGCCTGTCGAGGCCGTCACCGAAGACGGCGCCCCGGTCGGTGAGCGGACTATCGCCCTGTGGGAACCCGGCCTGCTCCCCGACCTCCAAGGCGAGAACGGTGCCCCCGTGCGCCGCCCCGCCCCGACCGAGGCCGCAGATATCATGGCCGACCTGCTTGTCGAGGGCGCCCGCACCCTGACCTTCACCCGTTCGCGAAGCAGTGCCGAGAAGGTAGCGCTCGGCGTGCGCGAGCGCCTGGAGAAGCGCCGCCGCAGCGATATCGCTGAGCGCATCGAGTCTTACCGCGCCGGCTACCTGGCCGAAGAACGCCGCGACATCGAGCGCATGCTCGATGACGGCAACCTGCTAGGTGTCGCCACCACCAATGCCCTGGAGCTGGGCATTGACGTCGGTGGCCTCGACGCGGTGGTACAGGCCGGTTTCCCGGGCACGGTCGCTTCATTCTGGCAGCAGGCCGGCCGCGCGGGTCGTCGTGGTCAGGGCGCACTGGTGGTGTTGGTGGCTCGCGATGACCCCATGGACACGTACTTGGTCCACAACCCGTCCGCACTGCTGGGCAGGCCGGTGGAAAAGACCGTCTTCGATCCCCGCAACCCGCATGTGGTGTGGTCACACCTCTACTGCGCGGCTGTGGAGAAACCCGTCACCACCAGCCAGCTTCAGACATGGGGAACCATGCCCGTAGCCGAAGACATGGTGTCCGCAGGCTGGTTGCGCAAGCGCACCTGGGAAGGACAAGAACCCGTCTACTACCCGACCGACCGCGATGAGGGACCGCGCATTGCCACTGCCCACGATGCCGTGAACGTCCGTGGCGGCGATGGTCAGGAAGTGGCTATCGTCGACCAGACCGATGGCCGACTGCTTGGCACCATCGATCTTGGCCGTGCGATGCAGCAGGTCCACGACGGTGCCGTCTACTTGCACCGCGGCGAGTCCTACCTTGTCGACCAGCTGGACTTCGACAGCCTCGTCGCCCTGGTCCACCCCGAGCAGCCGCGCTATTCCACCAGCTCGCGCATGGACACCACCATCCGCATTCTGGACGTTGACGATATGCGCCACTACCAGGGCCTACAGGTCGCTTCCTGCCAGGTCGAGGTCTTTCACCAGGTCACCTCCTATCTTCGTCGCCTGGATACCGGCGAGATTCTCGACAGTGTTGAACTTGACTACCCTCCGCAGCGTTTGGTCACGCGCGCCGTGGCCTACACAATGCCCGAGTCCACCCTGCGCTCCTGGGGCGTGGGCTCCGACATCGCGCCGGGGGCTCTTCACGCAGCCGAGCACGCGGCTATCGGCATGCTGCCACTGATTGCCACCTGCGACCGCTGGGACATCGGCGGTGTTTCCACGGTCATGCACGCCGATACCCAGCAGCCCACCGTTTTTGTGTACGACGGGCACCCTGGTGGTGCGGGGTTTGCCGACCGTGGCTACGAGGCCTTCGCTCAGTGGATTCGCGCGACCCGCGATGCCGTCGCCGCCTGCGAGTGCGAATCCGGCTGCCCATCGTGCATCCAGTCGCCCAAGTGCGGCAATGGCAACGATCCGCTGGACAAGGCCGGCGCAATCAAGGTGCTCAGTGGGGTGTCGCGCGCGCTTAACGACGGCCAGTAGCAGCATCCTCCACCGCTACCGGCCCTGCTCTGGACATGGCTTTTCTCTCCTTTCGTTGGACGCTGACCTGCACGTCCTCCCCATCAATCTCGCAGGCCACAAGGCGTGCGTGGTTAGCTTTTGCGATTGACCCCGCAGCTTTGCAAGCATCGTCGCTCTCTTGCGCAGCCACAGCGCCGGCCACCGCGGCCAGATCCGCTGCTACCGCTGCCTGCCGCGCCTGCACCACCCTCACCCCGGCCGTAACTCCGACCAAAGTCAGAACGACGAAAGCGGCGATGAACAGTGCGGCTGCGACTGTGGTGGAACCTTCTTCTTCGCGAAGAAGGCGGGCTGTCACGTTTCTCATGACGATGCCGTTCTTTCCCGCAGTGCAACCGCGCGTGCTTCCAGCGAAAATGGCCCCGCTGAGCGCCGAATGGTCACGCGCACGGTACCGGAGGTTTCCGATATCGCGACCTGCCCATCTGCGTCGGCGCGGAGCTCGGCTGCTGTCTCCGCATCGCCCCGTGCCTCAGCCCGTGCGATGGCTCCGGCTGCGTCGGTAAGCCCTAGGTACATTGCGATGGTGACCAGCCCGGACAGAGCCGTGGCCATGACCGTGACCAGTGCCGCGAGACCGAAAGCGGTTTCTACTGTGGTTTGGCCTTCGTCGCCGACGCACAGGCGATGAAGCGTAGAGCGGATGCGGCTAGACATCGGTGTTGAGCGCCCTTTCGATGATGTCGGTGAGCGCCTGGGTGATATCGCCGCCGGTCACGACGGTGTAGAGCAGGGCTCCGAAAGCGGCGGCAGCGATCGTTCCGAGAGCATATTCCACGGTTGACATGCCGTTTTCCTCAGTTGCCAGAGCGTGCAGACGCTTGTGCAAATACGAGCGCAGCTGGGACTGCGCAGCGGTCAGCGGATTGGTTGGACGGTTGGTTGGACGGTTGGCTGGATGGTTGGAGTTTTGAGTGGTCATGAGTGTTTCCCCCTATGTGGATGTCGAGTGACAGGTCAGTTGTGAGGTGTGGTGCGTGTTGGATTGCGGCGCGGCAGGCGGCCCGCGCGCCCGAGCGAAGCCACAGCTGAGAGCGCAACCAGCACTACATTCGGCGCGTGCCAGCGCGCGAGGCTTGGCGCAGAAGTGTCCACGCTTCATGACGGCATCAGTCCTGCAAACATTTCGTCGGCAAGCCCAGCGATGGTGGGCACCAACCCCAGCACCACAAACGCGGGTAGAAAGCACAATGCCAGCGGCCCGGCAATGAGGACACCTGCCTTTTCGGCGACGGCTTGCGCCGCATCGTGCGCTTGACTGCGGTACGTGGCAGCGGTGTCTTCCAATGCCTGCGCCAGAACGGTGCCGGATTCGCTTGCGCGGCGCCCAGCTGTCGCCAGGGGTACGAGCGCGGGTGTGGCAGCAAGGCTGTCCCAAGCTGAGTGCGCGCCCACGGACAACCTGGCGGAACACTGTCGAAGTGGCTCGGCCAGCTCAGGGTCTGCACCATCGGCGGCTGCCGCCATGGCCTGTGACAACGGCATGCCAGAGCTCAAACAAGCGCCAATGATGTCGAGGGCTGCTGCGGCATCGAGCAGCACAACCGGGCTGATGCGCTCACCGCCAATGACAGTTCGCGCACGTTCCCGCACCTGTGCGACAATTTGCGACACCCGATTGGCCACCTGCCGGCGTACGCTTCCCCGCGCGCGAGCATCCGACTCGGCTACCAATTCGGGCAGTCGGCTGCGGACGGGATTGAACGTCGGCAAGCAGAGGTAGACGGCGATGAGAAGTGCGGCGGCGATCACTGTCCGGCCTCCGCGCGATCGATGATGGCGACGGCCCATTCGATGCCCGCGCACACCAGCCCGACACCGATGACCAGCACGATTCCTCCGATGCCGCGACTGAGGAACTCGAATGGGGACGCTCCGAACGCTTGCCCCATGACCAAACCGAACACCGGCAGTGATGCCAAAATGGCAATCGTCATGCGTGGTCCCGCCAGCGCGGCAGACGTCTGTGAGCGATGCGCCTGACGAGCCTGCAAATCACCCCGCGCGCAGTCCAGCAACCCAGCCAAGCTCAGACCGTGTTGCTGCGCCACCGTCCACATACGCCCAATCCGGCGCAGTTGCTCCGAAGATTCTTCGCTCTCCCACGGGTCGGCGAAGTTCGCGCGATGCGCCGCGTGCGCGAGATGGTCAGCCAACACAGTCTCATCCCCTGACCTGCGCAATTCCGCCGCTGTCGCGTTGAGCGCTCGTGATGCCGCCGCACCTGCGCGCAGCTGCGCGGTCAAGGTTTCCAGCGCTACCGCAGCGCTGTCCGCTTCCCGACGTTCGCAGCGCCTCTCCCCCACAGCGTGCACTACTGCCCCTGCGGTGCGGCCCAGCAACAGCCCGGCTATGACACCTGGAATCCCGGCGAGCCACAACAACACGAGCGCCGGGCCTGCAACGATGAGGATTGATAGCCCTGTAGTTCGATTCGCACTGCCAGTGGTTGCTGCACTCGACCCCGTGGAACCAGCACCAAGTCCAACCATGCGCTGCAACCACTTCAGCCCGCCGGACACCTCGCGGGCACGGCCTGCCAGTGCTCGCGAGCGCACCGCCGCCGAGCTGTCCGGCCAGATAGCGACTGCTGCAGCCGCGCCCCCAATGAGCATCGCCACGCTAAATCCCTCCCCCATAGCTGTTAACCTCCCCGTCTAATCCCCTGGCTTTTCCTCTGGTCATTCCACCGGTTATTCCCCGCCGACCAGCAACTTCTGCAACGCTTCCCAACCCGGCCCAGGCCCATCCCGAGCAGTCCAGACCTCCACAACCTCCGGTGGGTTACCCCTCAGCAGCCCGATCTGAGCCAGCCGGCGAACATCAGCGCGTTCGACCACCAACACCACCTGCACCGCCGAGACCAACTGCGCATGCAGCCCGGCGCGACCAAGGCCACCGATCAGCCCCAGGGCCTCAAAGCGCGCGACGACATCCCCGATGCGGTTGGCGTGAATTGTTCCCGCCCCACCGCGATGCCCCGTGTTCAACGCTGCCAGCAGATCCACCACTTCGGCGCCTCGAATCTCCCCGACGACAATGCGGTCGGGACGCATGCGCAGCGCCTGCTTCAGCAACTCCTGCTGCCCAATCGCACCGGCACCCTCCAGGTTGGCGGCCCTGGTCACCAGCTTCACCACATGCGGATGCTGAGGTTGCAACTCCGGAGTGTCCTCGATACACACAATGCGCTGGTCAGGATTAACTTCTGAGAGCATCGCCGCCAATAGCGTGGTCTTTCCCGCACCCGTGCCTCCGGCAACAATAAATGACAGCTGTCCCGCCACGATTCCCCGGAGCACCGGCAGAATCTCTGGTGGAAATAGCCCGACATCGCATAGCTCCGCAAGTCCGCGACGAGCCGGACGCAGCACCCGCAGGCTAATCTGAGTGCCGGTCGCCGACGGTGGTGAAAGCACCGCATGAACTCGCACACCACAGCCGCCGACACCGCCAGGAATATGGCCGTCGGCCCAGGGTTGCGCGTCGTCAAGCCTTCGTCCACACCGCGAAGCGAGCCGCACCGCATACGCGCGCACCTCGCCCTCGTCCGCGAAGGAAATCTCGGCGCGCTCCAGTCCGTTGCCGGCGTCGACCCAGACCTCGCCCGGCGCGGTGACCAGCACATCGCTGACACCCGGGCGTCGCAACAGCGCATCCAACACACCCGCGCCCACCGTTTCCTCGCGAATCGTGCGCAGAATCTCCAGCACCTTCACATCGGAGACAACCCCCGAGGTCTCTGCGCGAATGATGTCGGCGACCTCGCTATGCGATGCCACCCCAGGCCGCTCCGCAAGCGCCGTCCGCACCGCCGCCAACAGCCTGACGTCATCCATCGCCACCACCGCCGACAAGGGCAAACATCGCTTCCAATCCCCGCGTCAGCTTGCCGACGGCCCCAGCGAGCCCGCCCACATCTATCTCGTGAGCTACCTTCTTGCAGTACTCAATCTCACCAACAATAGGCAGGTCGAGAGCGTATTCCACCTCTTCGACACTGATATCGCGGTACTGCTGGTACCTCACTGCAAGATTTGGGGTGAACCCCGCTTGTGCACAGATGCTCGCCAAGGGGCCAGCGGCTGCGATGGCTCGAACGGAGGTGGGCAGGACTATGACGGTGTCATCGGCAAGCGCGCCGAGAGTGGTGACGTACTCCACCTGCTTCGGGCAGTCCACGATGACCGTAATTCCGGCATGAATAAGGCAACTAATGGTGCTGGCAATGTGCCGGACATCGTCGGGCCTGTCGATTCTGTCGGTTCTGTCGGCGCTGTCGAATTTGTTGTTCGCAGAGGCGTGGTTGTAAGTCGTCTCGGGCGTGCGACTGCGAGTCCACGTCAACACTTTCAGAGCGGGTGATCGCGGGCAGGATGGCAGTGCTTCGTAGAGTGCCGCTCCGTCGAGACGACCATCAGCAGCCGAGAAGTCCTGCCACCTCAATCCCGGTTCCGTTTCCATCCCGAGCACCAGATCAATGCCTCCCGCGAGCACGTCCGCGTCCACCAAACAGATGGGCCTTTCACGGGAAAGAACCAATGCACTTGCTGCCGCCGCGATGGAAGCACCGGCACCGCCGACCGCAGGAACCAACATCAGGCACGTTGCCGTGGCATCGGTTGTAGTTGCCGGCACGTTCGGTACGGGTTCTGTACCTGGCGCTGTAATCACGTCGGTGCTTGCAGGTAACGCTGGGTTCTGATGGTGGTTCAGGAGGCTCGAGCCGTTTTGGTGATCGGTGGGATTCGGAGCATCCGGGCGTACGTCGCCACGGCCGAGCAGCTCGACAATATCGACGTTACCCGCGGGCAAACTAGCACTGTAAACAGGAGCTAAAACCTTCGCTACCTGCGCATCTTCCTCCTCAGTATCACTGCGGACCAGGAAGATTGCTCCCTCACTATGAGGCCGTCCGGCTAATCTTCGGGCTGCCGGTGCATCGACGAACACCGCTGGTGCCCGACGCCACAGGGCCGATGAAACTCCCGCTCCTGTCGATACTGACGATGGGGCTAACGCTGTGGCTAATGCTGGCGGCGAAGCAAATGTTTGTGCGGCCACTGGCGCTGCAGCCACAGGTGGCACGGTCTCCTGCACACAGTCACGACCGGTAGCAGCGACTATGAGCGCAACCTCTTCACGCAGCGCCTCATCATCGACGGCGTTGACTACTGGATTTGTTGGAGCCTCAGTTCGATGAGCCATGGACAGTTTCTTGATTGCCATGGCCATAGCGTGCACTACAGGGCGGATTCAATGACGCCCGCAAGGGGCCAAAACCTCGCTGTCTGTGGATAATTTTCAGACTGTGGATAACTGCAGAACGCCACGTCGCCTTTGCCTTATGCTACTGCGCGACCTGGCTACTGCGCGGCCTGACCAATGCAAGTTAGTGACTACGTTTATGTCAGGTGGCGTTGGGTCGATGCGAGTTAGTGACTGTGTTTATGACAAAAATGGCACGAAAAATGACTTGAAAGTGTCATAAACTCATACAGTTTCAC
>NZ_KV836052.1:28320-45035 GCF_001838215.1 Corynebacterium sp. HMSC061H03 | reverse complement strand
TAAACTCATACAGTTTCACATTTGCAGCCCGCAATTTTTACTACATACCCCTCAACATTGGGCCAAAAAGGGGCGACGCCCCGCGCCGGGGGGGGGATTGGCGCGAGGCGTCTTTAACCGGCTCGGGGGGGGATTGAGCCGGGGCGGCCTCGCAGTCTGTTTCTAAAAAGAACAAGAAGGGGCCAGCCACGTCCAAGTATTACATATCCCGAGGAATCTGCAAATACCTTACAAAGGATTTAATGCCCATTATGTTCGATGTCACGTTTCCTCGATTAATCGCGCCGACCCAAACCCCACCGACCCGAACGCCACCAGACCCACGACCGCCACCGGCCCAATCGCCCCAATCCCCCACCCAGCAGTTAAACACTCATAATGCTCTCCCCGTGCCCGACATCCATGGGTAAGCTCGGAGTCTATGAACACCGGCGAGAACAAGGCTTCAACAACGCCGCAGCCGCGCGCTTCTACGGACACGAGCAGCTCTAAAGATGCCCAAATCGCTGCAGGCCTCCACGCCACCGCTGACTCTCGCGTCGCTGCGTTCTTTGACCTGGATAAAACCATTATTGCCAAGAGCTCGGCATATGCGTTCAACAAGCAATTCCTCGAGCGCGGCATCATTTCGCCGACAGACATGCTGCAAATGGCGCTCAGCCATGCCCTGTACATGTCGCAGGGGCACGATGAGGCTCAAATGGAGGCCACCCGCGAGCAGTTTTCCGCCCTTATCGCTGGTCACAGCGCAAGGGAGCTGCGCCAGGTCGCCATCGAAACCCTAGAGCAGAACATCACTCCGTACATCTACGCCGAGGCCTTGGAGCTCATTCGTGAACACCGCGCACAGGGGCATCAGGTGTTCATTATCTCGGCATCGGCTCGACAGATTGTTGAGCCCATTGCGCAGGCGCTCGGTGTCTACAACGTGGTGGCCACCGAGCTGGAGGTCCGCGATGGGCTCTTCACGGGTGAAACGGAGTTCTTCTGCCGAGGCGAAAACAAGGCCGTGCAGATGCGTCGGATAGCGGAAAAGCGCCAGTTCGACCTGGCCGAATGCTTCGCATACTCGGATTCCATCACTGATGAGCCCATGCTGTCTGCAGTCGGCCATCCCGTCGTGGTCAATCCCGATCGCGCCCTGCGCAAGATTGCGACGGAGCGTGAGTGGCCTGTGCGCCAATTCCGGAATCCCGTCCCGCTGTTTCGCGCGCCGTCGAAACGCAATGCTGCAATTCTTGCCGGCGTCACACTGGCGCTTGGCGCGGGTGCGACGCTGTTGGCACTGCGCAAAAACGACGACGAGTCAAAGGCCGACTAACTCACCATCCAGCAGCCGGCCTGCCTACACCGCTTCGGCGATACCGCGTGCTTCCACGGCACCGGCCTTCAGCCCCTCCAGGTGCAGGAGAATCCACGCACGCAGGCCATCAGCGCTTCCCGACGCAAACCCCTCTGCGGCCTCGAAATACTCCTGGCGGTGGCGGGTCCAGTAGACCTCGGGCACGGCCAAGCCACGCGGATCCAGGCCGGTTGCGACAGTCGTCAGTCGCGAGGCGGCGCGGGCGATGATGCCGTTGTGGTACTCGAAGGGGCGCAGAGTCAGCAGCTCACCGTGCACAATCGCCGAGAGCACACCAGCATGGATCTGGCTGCGGCCAGTGATGAAGTCACCGAGCACGTGCAGACGCTGCTCCTTCATCGCGGATGAGAGCTTGTCGTCACCGACCGGACGGCCGGCCTTCATCCGCGGCTCGGAACCGTCTTCAGTTTCACCTGCGGGCGATGCGTTCAACGCAAACTTGGCCAGCACCTGCTGCGGAGCGCGCTGCCACACGCGAGTGGTCTCACCAATTGACTCCGGGGAAATGGTGTCGGCAACCCGCAGGGCTGCTGCGAGCACGGGGTCGGTGATATTGCCGTCGTCGGGAAGCGATGGCTCGCCGCCTTCTAGCCACGCCGATGCCCGAGCGCCACGCAGGACCGACTCGGAGCCGGTGACGTTGTGCTTGCGCAGGTTGGCCTTGTGCCTATGGACGGACTGGATGGCCTTGGCCGCAACATCAGCCGCGTGCGCAACGCCGTCGAGTTGCCACAGGGGCGCGAGGGGGTCCTTGGGGTCAAGCTGCGGAATAGCAGCGGCGGGAGCACTGTCAGCGCCACCGGCACCCGATTCAGATGCCTTCGCCTGCGCTGCCTCACGCTCTGCGCGCTTCTTCGCCGACACGGAGGACACACCCAGGCTCATGCCAGCTAGGCCACCCTTTCCGACACCGGCGCCATTGCCGTCACCATTGCCAGCACCGGCACCAACTCCATCGGCTCCACGCACGTTCTCAGGCTGATTGTTCATATCCCACACCCTAATTCTTCACCGCTAAGTAAGTGACAAACTTATATAGAAATGGTCAAAGATGAGAAAAACTTCAACGAGTTCTTGGCTTTTTCGCCCTTATGGCGCGCCCTACCCACAATCAGAGGTAGTATGGCAGTTTGTAACTGCAGTTTTAAAGTTTCAAACCATCTTTTCCAACCATCTGCGTAGGAGGAAGTACACGTGAGCAACGACGATACGAAGGGTCTCTTTACCGACGGCACCGAACCGCGTGTTACCGCTATCCCGCTGAGTGATGTGGATAGCAACGCATCGGGTGATGCTAGCGTCGGCCAGCTCGTGTCTAATGCTTCTTCGCAGATTTCCGCTCTGGTTCGCTCTGAAATTGAGCTGGCCAAGGCCGAAATTGCTGGCGAGGCTAAGAAGGGCGCAGTTGGCGGTGGCTTCTTCGCGGTTGCCGGCGTCGTCGCGCTGTACTCCTCGTTCTTCTTTTTCTTCTTCCTCGGCTGGCTGCTGGATGTTTGGCTGCCAACCTGGGCTGCCTTCCTCATCGTTTTCGTTCTGATGCTGGTCATCGCTGGTGTGGCAGCACTGCTGGGTCTGAAGAAGGTCAAGTCGATCCGCAAGCCGGAGAAGACCATCGAGTCGATGCAGGAGCTGAAGGGGGTCGTGCCGTCGGGGTCGGCGAAGAAGTCTTCGCAGTCGAACGGTATGTACACCTAAAGGCTTGAAAGAAATTGGGCGGGACTTTGTTGGTCTCGCCCTTTTGTCTTATTCAGTCCCGGTTTAAGCCCTTCGGATAAGGTATTTTCCCCTCATGACCTCCCTCCGCGATTCTCTCACTGGCCCCTGGCGTCATCGTCTCATTCACGTCCGCGGCCAGCGCCTACACATCGCGGAGTGCGGCCGCCCCTCCGATCCGCTCGTGTTGTTTATTCACGGCTCGACTGGCGGTTGGTTTGAATGGCGCGAGGTTTTGCCACTGCTTAACGACGACTCGGGAGACCCCCTCCCCGTGCACGCTGTGGCTATTTCTATGCGTGGCTACGGTCAGTCCGACCGAACACCGCAAGGCTACGATCCGTTTGAGGCGGCCCAGGACATCGCCTCATCGATTCGCTCGTTGGGGCATTCGACCGCGCTGCTGGTCTGTCAGGGGTTCGGCACCTGGGTGGCGTGGACGTTGGCTTCGCGGCAGCCCAATCTTGTCTCCGGAATTATTGGTTGTGGTGCTGCACATCCGAAAGTGTGGCTGAACCAGTTGAAGAGCCCGTGGTCGGAGGACTTCCGCAGTAGCCTGGCTCCTCTGCTGCGCCGTTCGTGGTGGGACTCGCGGCCACGGGTACCGCAGTTGCGTCGCAATAAGTTCAGCACGCAGGCGGCTGAGGCTCGCCAGCAGCGGCTTATTGACCGCATCGTGCGCGAGTCCATGTCCACCACCGGGGAGGGGTTCGCCGAGACCTCCGAGGGAAAACAGACCGCGGAACTCATGGCTGACAGCCTGGCCAGTGGTGCACTCCGCCCTGCACTGGCTCACATGAATTGGTGGACGCGACCGGCTCCGGCCGCTTTCCGCAAGTGGTTGAGTGCGGTGGAGGGCTCGTCGAAAAGCGATGAGCACACGGTGCTGCTCGTCGGCGAGCAGGACACTCGTACCCCACGTGCGCTAGTGGAGCTCAGCTCGAGTCACGTGCGCGTTGTGCCGGATTGTGGGCACTTCCTGCCGGCAGAGAAACCTCAGGCTGTGGTGCAGGCAATCAGGGATCACCTGCACTGGTTGCCGGAGGGGTCTTAGACTCCGGCTCGGCTGGGGCTGGCGCGCCCCACACAACTTTCCGCTTACCCCGCCACGCACTCTTGCGTGCTGATCGCCCCGTAGTTATCCATCGCCTCATCAATGTGTGGCTGGACCTCGGCGTGCGTCAGCGCGTAACCAGTCTGGTCATTGTTCACACCGGCACCGAAGACCAAGCCCAGGATCTGGCCCTGCGGCGTAATCAGTGGGCCGCCCGAGTTACCGTGGCGCACATCTGCCTTCAGAACATAGGACTGACGCTCGTGCCGAGTCGACGAATAAATATCCGGGCCTCGAATAATGATGTTCTCCGTCACGCGCGCAGGTGTGGCCTTAAAGGGGCCGGACTCGGGAAAGCCCAGCACTACCGCGTCATCGCCCGGACGAGCTTCCTGATCCGCCCACTGCATGGGCTCCAGGGGTAGGTCGGTGGTTCGGAGCAGTGCGACGTCGTCAAGCGGATCGTAGTGCACGACGTTCGCGTCAGCCATGCCGACCACGGTTTCCAGCCGAACAGTGGTGGCGCCAGCGACCACGTGCGCGTTTGTCAGAATCAAATCCGGCGCGATGACAAAGCCAGTACCCTGCAGCAAGCGTTCACACTGCGGGGCCTCGCCCAAGACGCGGACGATGGACGGTCGAATACTGTCGACGACACCTTGTGAAATCACATTGGGGTCGGCGGGCTCATCGGGGACGTTCTGCTTGTAGCCGAATGGCGGAGCGATGGCGGGCATTCCATCATCGCGAAGCTGACGGAGGATGCCACTGAAGCCGTCACTCCATTCGTCGGGCGCGACCTGGTCAATGAGGTTCATGCCCTTGGACTCACGCACCCAGTCGGCGAACTGCCCGGGCACGGCGGTGGCCAGCGGCACGGCGATCATCCATGTCACTACCAGCGCCGTCACGGACTGCACGATGGCACCGAGGCTAGAATCCAGGCCGACTGCCAGCGGCGAGCGAATGGTATTCCGCAGCGACTGCCCCGCCACTGTTCCCACCGCATGACCAATCAACGCCAACAGAATCACCGTGCCGAGGCCCAGAAGAACCTTTCCCGACTGGTTCTCGACCTGCGCCATAGCTAGCGGCGCCAAGGGCACACCAATGACCAAGCCCAGGACAACGCCCAAAATGGCCATAATCGACGAGACGGCGCCCTGCTGCCAGCCGACGATAAGCGCGAAAATGAAGACCGCCAGCAGCGCAACGTCAAACACAGCGATTGCAGGCATCATCGTCGGCCTCCCTTCAGTACGGACAGTTTTTCACCATTAGCGGAACGCGCGAGCACCGGCAAAAGTTTCTGGACGTTGGTGTCGTCCCACGGTTCCGACCAGCCGGCCACGTCTAGCAAGTAGGACAGCACGCCGCCGGTAAAGCCCCAAACGATGAAGTCGCCAACTTTAAATGCCGGCCCTGTCCAGCCGTGATAGCCCAGCATCATGCGGTTGTCCGGATTCGTCAGATGGCTAATTGGCACATTGAGCACCGATTCCGTCTCTGCGGGGTCGACCACACGCAGCGGATGCGGTGCATGCCAATACGCCAACACCGGATTCACCGCGAAGCCAGTCCGCGAAATGTCAATCGAGTCCAGCACCCGCACCGGCGTCACCGTCTCTCGGTTCAGGCCGGTTTCTTCCTCGGCTTCACGCAGCGCAGTATCAATTTCATCCACGTCCTCGGGATCGACACGACCGCCCGGAAAAGCCATCTGGCCTGCATGCTTACGCAGGGTTGTCGCCCTGTGTGTAAGCACCACGCTGGCATCCTCCGGCCGTTGGTGCGCCTCCGCATCACCGCTGATCAGCACCAACACCGCCGACCGCGCCGGATTCCGCAACGGTTTCTCCTGCGTCGAAGAGTCTCGCCGCAACTTCGCAAACGCACGCTTCACGCTTGACGACGAAGCGGAGCGACCGGCCACCTGCTGCTCCGAGTGGCCTGTTGTGGCGTGGCTGGCGCTGCTGGCATGGCTGGTGCTGGCGTGGCTGGCGTGGCTGGCGCTGCTGGCGTGACCTGCCGCGTCGTGATCAGCACTGACCAGGTGCGGCGGCAAACTATTGGTCAACCACTTCGGCAGATACAGCCCCGAGCTTGCGTCACGATTCCACGACTGTCCCTGAGTCACTTCAATGCACCTCGCACGAGATCAGTAATCTGCTGCGCATCGGTGAATTCACCAGGATGAATGGCCGCCACCGTGCCATCTGCCTTAAACACCACGGTGATGGGCACAACTCGCGGTAGATTCAACGCTGGTCCGACCACGTCGACCGTGTCCGAGTAGGTCGGTAGCTTCACTCCGATTTCCTGCAGGAAGGCTTGGCCACGCCCCGCCTCGCGAGCCGCATGCACCGTCGCCACCTGCACGTCCGGATTGTCCTTGGCCCATTGCTCAATAAGCGGTAGCTCTTGGCGACACGGCGCACAGTTCCACGCCCAGACATTAAGCACTGTCGGCTTGCCCTCGACGATCTGCCCCATGTCCACCAGTTCCACTTGCCCAGCCTCGTTGTCCTGGCTTGCCGAGTCTCCCGACTCCGCCAACAGCGGCAAGCGCACACCGGTCAGCGAGCCACTACCCGCTACCGCCGCGATCTCATCCTTTGACATCGCTGGCGCTGCCGGTGCACCATCCACTTCACCATCACTGCCAGCGCCATCACCATTGCCAGCGCCATCCGCATCGACACTCACACCAGATCCGGTCCCACCACCGTCGGCCTCGTCATTGCCACCAGTGGTATTCACAATCGCGAAAATCACCAGACCCACAATGCTAATTCCCGCGATGAGCAGCGTAATCAGCGATGCCGAACGGTTAACGTCCGCCTGCCGATCCTCATAGTGGCCACCATTGTGACTATGACCGCCCTGCTCATTCACGAAAAGTGCTCCTCGACTAGTCCTGTGTCGCTGTGGTGTTGCGCGCGCTATCCCCGTCGTCAAGCGCGGAAAGTTCCTCCCCACTGTAGCCGTCATTAAGACCGGCCAGGTAGAGAAGCCATTCCCTATCGTCTGACTTAATCAACTTCTCCGCAGTCTCCGGCTCCGCCGGACCCGCGATGCCATACGACGGGCAATCCGCCGCCAAGAAGCACGCCCCGCACGCCGCCCGGCGCGAATGGCACACCCGGCGACCGTGGAAAATCAGCCGGTGCGAAAACCACGTCCACTCCGCGCGCGGTAGCACCTCCATCATCTCGTGCTCCACGCGCACCGGATCTTCCTGCTCCGTGAGGCCCATGCGCCGCACCAGACGCCCAAAATGCGTATCGACCGTCAAACCCGGCACCCCAAAAGCATTCCCCAGCACCACATTTGCCGTCTTTCGCCCCACGCCCGGCAGCTTCACCAGCTCCTCCAACGTGCCCGGGACCTCGCCGCCGTGCTGCTCCATCACCCCCTGCGCAAAGCCGATAATGTTCGCAGCCTTATTCCTATAGAAACCCGTCGGCCGAACGAGCTCCTCGACCTCCTCCTGATTCGCAACCGCCAACTCGGCCGGGCTGGGGTACCTAGCGAACAGCGCCGGCGTGGTCATATTCACCCGCACGTCCGTACACTGCGCCGACAGAATCGTCGCCACCGCGAGCTCATACGGATTTCGAAAGTCCAGCTCACAGTGAGCATTCGGGTATGCCACCGCCAGCGTGCGGTTAATCCGCCGCGCGCGCCGCACCATACCCAGGCGCGTCTCCTTCCCTCGCGCCGCCGGATGCGCCCCCACCGCCCGACGCTTCTTCGACGTCAGGGATCCCTGCGGGTGCGTGGGTTGAGGTTTGCTTATCTGGTGCGTGCTTAACGACGATGCCTTGCCAGTCGTATCCATGGTCGTAGTGTATCGGCTACCCCGGATTGCAATTCGCGTGCGCACCTTTCGCGGGCCGAATCCTTAGTTTCATCCGGGATGCGGATAAGACCGGTAGCAGCTCGGGCATATTCGGTCAAAAACCAAAGAAGTCATGCCCCACCACATCTTGGAACACCGTTAGCGAATTATTAGTTATAAATACACAGTTCAGCGGCTTTTCACCAGAATTCCCCACAGGCGCAGTGGCTCTTTTGCTACAGTGGTGCTTATCACATCTTGGTGACGGCGTAGTTTTGGGATGCATCTGTAGAGGCGATTTGTCGTGAAATTCGCCCAGGGATGAACCTGCCTTGAAAGCTGGCAGCGGCGTTACCGGGAAAGACCGAAAGTAGTGGGACTAGTGGGACGGGGTAGTTTCTCTTCCTGTTTGGCCACTGCAATCTGTAGTCGAGTGCTAATTTGGCGGCTGCTGGCCTGTATTTACGGTGGTTAGTGGCCAAAGACAGGAGAATTTTACCGTGGATGACGTCAAGGAGATTCTCTCCCGGGCCGGTGTATTTCAGGGAGTTGACCAGGAGGCTGTGCAGGCCCTGCTCGGTGAGCTCGAGACGGTTCGCTTCCCGCGTGGAACCACCATCTTCAATGAGGGTGAGCCGGGCGATCGGCTCTACATCATTATTGATGGCAAGGTGAAGCTGGCTCGTCGCTCAGCCGACGGTCGTGAAAACCTGTTGACCATCATGGGCCCGTCCGACATGTTCGGCGAGCTCTCCATCTTCGACCCGGGCCCGCGCACCTCCTCGGCGGTCTGCGTCACCGAAGTTTCCGCCGCGTCCATGAGTGCCGATCAGCTGCAGGAATGGGTTGGTTCACACCCTGATGTTCCAGCTCAGCTGCTGCGCATGCTGGCCCGCCGTCTGCGCCGCACCAACAATTCACTGGCTGACCTCATTTTCACCGACGTCCCAGGTCGCGTTGCTAAGTCCCTGCTTCAGCTGGCCAATCGCTTCGGTGTTCAAGAAGGTTCTGCTCTCCGCGTGAACCACGACCTGACTCAGGAGGAAATCGCACAGCTCGTCGGCGCCTCCCGAGAGACCGTTAACAAGGCTCTGGCAGAGTTCGCCCACCGCGGCTGGATTCGCCTTGAGGGCAAGTCCGTGCTCATCTCCGATACGGAGCGTTTGGCCCGCCGCGCACGTTAGCTTGTGGCGCACGTTAGCTTGTTGCGCTTGTGGCGCTGCCCAAACGACTCACATCCCGCAGCCTCTGCTTTTGGATCCCCGGTTCCCGTAGGAGCACATGAAACGCATGAGGCTCGCGGGATTTTTGTTGTCTTCCCCCGCTGGCCTGGCATGCTGACCTGGTATGCCGGCCTGCCATGCTGACCTGGCATGCCGGCCAAGTTTGGCGCACTTATCGATGCTTTTCTGCCACTTATCGATGCTTTCCCGGCACCTATCGATGCACCATTCACCGATTTCTCCTTGCATCAATCACTTATCGATGCGCTGTTCACTTGTGCGCGCGCTATAGCTCATCGACAAGTGGATACCTCATCGATAAGTGATTGAGCTGGCCCCGACGAGGCCAACCCACCCAACCGGCACTAGCCCACCCCAACCAGCACTACCCCAAACAAAAAGCGCGCAACCCGCAAAACTGCAGGTCACACGCTCTTTTCATGCGGTGAGTCAAGCTCAGCTTCACTCAAGCTCGGCTTCAGCCAAGCCTCAATTAAGCCCAGCCCAGACCAGCCCAGCAACTGGCCCAAGCCGAAGCCAAAGCCCAGCCCAGCCCAAGCCCCCAATTACTCCCCGTGATCACGCAGGTAGCGCAGGGTCACACGAGTCGACTGCTCAGCAGCATGACGCAGCACCGGATCGACATCGGTGTAAATCTCATCCACAATCTGGTCAACCGTAGCCTCGTCGCCCAGCTTGGCAACGGCGTCCTTCACCTGCTGCAGGCGCAGCTTACGGCGCTCAATGTACTTCTGCGTCATTACAGTGATGTCCGGCAGGTCAGCACCATGACCAGGCAGCAGACGTACGCCCTTGCCGCGCGTATCCAGCATTTCCAGGGTTTCCATGTACTTACCCAGGTCGCCGTCGGTCTCCGAGATCATAGTGGTGTGGCGGCCAGCGATAGTGTCACCGGTAACGATGCCTTCAACATCGTCTTCGCCATCACCAGTATGGATGAAGTAGCAGACAGAATCAGCGGTGTGACCAGGGGTTGCCACGACCTCAATCTGCGGGGTCACTCCGTCGAGGACGATACGTTCGCCGTCGACAAGCGGATCCTGACCTCCCGCACAGTACTGAGACTCCAGCTCTCGAATCGGCGCGCCGGTGAGCTGGCGGAAACGTGCGGCGCCATCAGCATGGTCGCCATGACGGTGCGTCAGCAGAATCAACGCGACGTCACCGGCATAACGCTGGAGGACGTTCAGGTGCCCCTCGTCCTCCGGACCCGGATCGATGACAATGCTGCGACTATCCCCCTCAGCCTTAATAACGTAGGAGTTCGTACCCTCCAGCGAAGAGTAGCTGGGGTTCGGGCACAGAACGACGCCCACAGACTGAGAAATCTGACGCAGTTGGCTATACGCAGGATGCTCCATGTCCTCTATCCTACGTGGTTGCGCAATCCGGGGAGCGCGCCACGTCCTCCAATTCGGCTCATTTGGGTGTAAACACGCTTTACGACGACTCGGAGAACGCAGCATTCCCGCTGCTCACGGCAGCAAACACAGCAGCTACTGGGCTACTTCAACGATGATCTCGACTTCCACGGGAGCGTCCAGCGGAAGCTGATTCACACCCACTGCTGAACGAGCGTGCTGGCCGCGTTCACCGAAGACCTCGCCGAAGAGTTCCGAGGCTCCATTGATAACGCCCGGCTGACCAGTGAATCCGGCGGCGGAATTGACGAAGCCGACGACCTTCACGATGCGGGCGACATTGTCTAGGCCAACCTCAGCATCGACTGCGGCCAAAGCGTTAAGAGCGCAGGTGCGGGCGGCCTCCTTGGCCTCCTCAGCAGTGACTTCTGCGCCGACGTGGCCGACGTGGGTGAGCTCGCCGTTAACGAATGGGAGCTGACCGGAGGTGAAAACGAGGTTGCCCGTGCGCGTTGCGGGTACGTAGGCCGCAACTGGCGCGGCAACGGCAGGCAGAGTAAGCCCCAGGTCCTCGAGGGCCTGGGACGGAGTGCGAGATTCAGAGTTGCTCATTTGAGTTAAGCCTTTCCACGGCGACTGGGGCCCGACGAATAAAGCCGGACAAAGCAAGATGGCAGCCAACTGTTAGTCAGCTGCCAATCGAAAGCACAACCGCCGTTGTTAGTTAGGTGCTAGACACTGAGGTAATTAGTCAGCCTTCGGGCGCTTGAAGTAACCGACGTGGTTTTCGCCGGTCGGACCCGGGAGAACAGTGACAAGTTCCCAGCCGTCCTCACCAAAGTTGTCCAGGATGGCCTTGGTGTTGTGAATGAGCAGCGGTGCGGTGAAGTATTCCCATTTAGTAGTCATGGAAGCTACTCTATCTGTCCCCCAGCCTCGCGCGCTGGGGGTTCAGTTTTACTTCGGTTTAAGTTCGGTTTTTACTTAGCCAGCTTTGCCTTGCGCTGAGCTGCGTACTGCTCAGCGTAGAAGTCGGCCCACGAAGTAATTTCCGGGTGCTCGCGCAGCATTGCGCGGCGCTGACGCTCGGTCAGGCCACCCCAGACGCCGAACTCGACGCGGTTATCCAGAGCGTCGGCACGGCACTGCAGAACCACTGGGCAGTGGCGGCAGATAACTGCGGCTTCGCGCTGTGCGGCGCCGCGAACGAACAACTTATCCGGGTCAACATCGCGGCACTTAGCGCGCGGGACCCACTCCTGACGATCGCGGAAGCTCTCTACACCGAGCTCGTAGTCTGGCGTAGTAGCAGTGCGGTTGCGATCGGGAATCGTGGCGGTCATTGTAGCCTCCTCGTGCCTGCGATTTTCGTTATTTCGAAATAGTTTCAACTAAATAGTGCTGAAATTTTGTTGTAAGTCTATTCACACCACCCAAATAATGTCGATTGGGTCACACTGGGAGGGTGGACGTGGCGCAGCTCTAAATACAACAATGCAGGTGGGGCAACTTTTTCCAACAAAAGCACGGGGGTGATTTGCGTCACTATGAAAATCTTTTTCCGGAAACCACCACACGATGAGTTGCCCGGTATTGTAAGGGCGCTCGTAGCACTCCTCCCCCGCTCGCCAGGCGTTTTTCTGGGCTCGCCGGGCATGTCTCTAGGCGGATTTTCGAAAACTCACTTCGGCTCAATCCGCCCTACCTTGTAGTGTGATTGCTGTGAATAAAGGTTCGACGCTGTTCAAGCTCTCCGTTGCCACTGTGTTGGCAGCGTTGATTGTGGCCAGCGCCCTCTTTCCTCTTGTGGGCGGCTCGGCCTACCTCGTCGCGCGCACGGCTGATGAATTCGCGTCGGCGTCGCGGTCGGTGATTTCTAAGGACGCACCGGGGGTCACCACTATTACGGATCGTAATGATCAGCCAATTGCGTGGCTCTATGATCAGCGGCGGTTTAATGTGCCGTCGGAACGTATCTCGCCAGCTATGAAGGATGCGCTGGTCAGCGTGGAAGATAGGCGCTTTTATGAGCACTCTGGTGTGGACTGGAAGGGTACTGCTCGTGCGGCGGTAAAGAACTTCATGTCCCAGTCGGTGCAGGAAGGCGCCTCCACAATTGAGCAGCAGTTGATTAAGAACCACACGCTGCTGGTGGACGCAGAGTCGGAGTCGGAGCGCCGCGCTGCTACTGCCACGGATTATGGTCGCAAGATCCGCGAGATTCGCATCGCGTTGGATCTGGAAGATGAGCTGACGAAAGACGAGATTCTGACTAAGTACCTGAACTTGGTCCCCTTCGGCAATGGCGCGTTCGGCGTGGAAGCTGCAGCTCAGACATACTTTGGCATTCCCGCGTCCGATCTGAATGTCCCGCAGGCCGCTCTGCTCGCGGGCATGGTTCAGCAGTCCTCCGGGCTCGATCCGTATACAAATCCGGAAGGTGCGCATGCACGGCGTAACGACGTGCTTGCGGCCATGGAATCCACGGGAGCAATTGGCCCGCAGGAGGCTCAGGACGCCAAGGCAGCTGATCTCGGTATTCTCCCAGAGCCTCAGCGCCTGCCGCAGGGCTGTATCGCGGCGGGCGATCGGGGTTTCTTCTGTGATTATGTGGTCTCCTACTTGGAGAACCACGGTATTGAGACCGATAAGCTCAAGCGCGGTGGCTTCCATGTGAAGACCACACTGGACCCGCGTGTGCAGGACAGCGTGCAGGAGTCTCTGCGTCAGCAGGCGTCACCGACTGCGGATGGCGCAGCCGAGGTTATGAGTTTGCTTGAGCCTGGGGATGACTCCAGGAAGTTGCTCGCGATGGCGTCGTCACGCGTATACGGCCTCGATGCGGAACAAATGCAGACCGTGCAGCCGCAGCCATTTACGCCGGTGGGCAATGGCGCGGGCTCGATTTTTAAGATTTTCGCGGCGACGTCGGCGGTGGAAAAGGGGCTGGGTATTGACACCAACTTCCCGGTGCCGCGTCGTTATGAGGCCTCCGGACTGGGCACCGGCGGCGCAGAGGGCTGCCCGCCGGGCCTGTACTGCGTGGAGAACGTGGGTAGTTTCCCGCCGTCGATGTCGCTGCGTGAGACGCTCGCGCGGTCGCCGAATACGCCTTTTATTCAGATTTCGGAGCTGGTTGGCGTTGATGGCGTGATGGACATGGCGGTACGCCTGGGCATGCGCTCATACACGGAGCCGGGCAGTTTTGATGGTGAGTCCTCGGTGGCGGACTATGTCTCGGAGCATAAGCTCGGCTCATTCGTGCTGGGTCCGACGGCGGTGAATAACCTTGAGCTGTCCAATGTCGCTGCCACCCTGGCCAGCAATGGCCGCTGGTGCGAGCCCTCTCCAATTGAGTCGATCACGGATTCCAAGGGCAATGCGGTCAAGCTGAATGTGCCACCGTGCGAGCAGGCAGTGGAGCCGGGTGTCGCGCACGCAATTGCTAATGCGCTCAGCAATGACGCCACCGATGGCACCGCGAAGGATGCCGCGAAAGAGCTGAATTGGGAAGGCCCAGTCGCGGCTAAGACCGGTACCACCGAGTCGAACCAGTCCGCGGCATTCCTGGGCTTCACCGGCGGCCTGGCCGGATCGGTGTACGCCTACAACGACACCCCGACGGTCACGGAGCTGTGTACGTCACCGCTGCGCCAGTGCCCAAGCGGCAACCTCTTTGGTGGTCGCGAGCCCGCGCGGACATGGTTCGGCGCAGTTGGCCCAGTCATCGAGGACTACGGCGGAAAGAACCTCCCACCACTGGATTCGGACTACGGCCTGGGCACCTCGATCACCCAAATGCCGAATGTGGTGGGCATGCAGAAGGCCGAGGCTCGGGAGACCCTTAAGAAGGCCGGCTACAAGGTAGAGGAACGCACAGTCTCCCTCACCGGCGAGTCGCGAGGAATCGTGGTCGGGCTGGATCAGCCGCCGCTGCTACTCAAGGGTGGCACCGTCACGATCCGCGTGGCCGATGGCACCCGCCGTCCGACCCCGCCACCAGCGCCGTCGCCGCGACCGGACTCGACGACGACCCGGCCGGATCCACTACCGCAGTTCCCTCGTCCGAATACTCCGCCAGCGCCGAGCTTGCGGGATCTGATTCCGCTGCTGCCGTTCTAGTTCGCTTTAGTTCGCTCTGGGAGGCAGCTCCAACCCGCGCCAAAGAAACAGCTGCAACGCTTATCGCCGAAAAGGGAAACGGCGAAAGGCCGCATTAGCCCTGCAGGGCAGCCTTAACGGCCTCGGAAAGCCGCTTGCCATCAACCTGGCCAGCGGCCTTTTCCTTAGCCACCTTCATAACCTGGCCCATGATCTTCATGCTCGGCGCATCATCGCCAGCAACCTCGGCCACGGATTCCGCAACGAGGTTCTTCACGGCGTCGTCGTCAAGCTGTTCGGGCTGGTAGCGAGCGAAAACCTCTGCTTCGGCGAGTTCGGCGTCGGCAAGTTCCTGGCGGCCGTTCTCGGCGTACATCTCAGCGGACTCGCGACGCTTCTTGACCTCCCGCTCAATCACACGCAGCACCTCGTCATCGGTGAGCTCGTGCTTGGAGCCGGAAACCTCCTCAGTCTGGATAGCGGCCTTCAGCATGCGTAGCGCCGCGACGGTTTCCTTGTCGCGGGCCTTCATTGCGGCGGTCATATCGGAGACAATTGTGTTCTTCAGTTCACTCATACGCCCTAGATTACCGCTGTAGTTGATAGTGTCTCTGTCATGACATCGCGCGCTTTTTCCAACCGAATTCTGCGGTCTGCCGCAGCTCTCGCCACGCTCGGCTTGACGACGTTCATCTACGCGAACCAAATCGAATTGCGCGCATTTAAACTCCACCGTGTGCAAGTTCCCGTGCTGGCACCCGGCACGCTCGCCCGGGCGGGAAAGCGCGAGGGTGAGCCTTTCCGGATTCTGCATGTCTCCGACTTCCACATGATCCCCGACCAGAAGCTGAAGCAGAAGTGGGTTGCCAGCCTCGATGCTCTGAACCCTGACCTGGTGATTAATACTGGCGACAACCTGGGCAGCGACAAGGCCGTTCCCAGTGTCCTCGCAGCGCTCGGCCCCCTACTGAACCGTCCGGGCGCATTCGTGTTTGGCACGAATGACTACTTCGCGCCACGGCCTGTCAATCCGCTGAAGTACCTGACGGGCAAGAAGCGCAAGCCCTCGCGCGTCGAACTGCCGTGGCGCGGCATGCGCGCTGCGTTTATCGAACACGGTTGGCAGGATGCCACCCATGCCCGGCTGGAGTTTGTGGCGGGTGGCGTGAAGGTGGCGCTGTCCGGTGTAGATGACCCTCATCACGAGTTGGAGGATTATTCGCAGATCGCCGGTGCCCCGAATGCGGATGCCGACATCGCTATCGGCCTGTCGCACTCCCCCGAGCCGCACGTGTTGGACGCTTTTGCGGAAGATGGCTACGACCTGGTGCTTTCTGGTCACACACACGGTGGCCAGGTCTGTCTGCCCGGAGGGAAGGCCATTGTGACCAACTGCGGTATCGACCGCTCGCGGGCCTCGGGGCTGTCGCGCTGGACCGAGAAGACGTGGCTGCATGTCTCCAATGGCCTTGGCACTTCCCCTTACGCCCCGGTGCGCTTGTTCTGCCGCCCATCCGCGACCTTGATTGAGGTTGTGGAGCGGGATTCGTAGTTCGTAGTCCGTAGTTTGTAAGGGTGCAGTTCGTAGTTCGTCGGGTGCGGCGGAGACCGCGGCTTGTTCCCACAGCCCTTTAAGCAGGCGTTTTGCATTCTGACTCGGCGTCGGGCTAAAGTAAGTCCTCGCAAGCACAGCACTGAGACGTATGTTCCCAGTTTGTGTCTGTGGCCTCGGGGTATGGCGCAGCTTGGTAGCGCGCTTCGTTCGGGACGAAGAGGCCGTGGGTTCAAATCCCGCTACCCCGACCAAGTAGAAACCCTCTCTCACCGGGAATTATCCAAGTGAGGGAGGGTTTTGTCGTCGGCTGCTGGGGCCTACTTTTCGGCAGAGTTCCGGGTTGATAGCCAAAGAGTGTGTCCAGTTCTCAAGGTAGCGACTAGTCAGGCCCCAACTGCGGCAGCACCACAGCCCGGAGTTACGTGGCAAAACTGTCAACCCGAAAACTCCGGGGCTGCAAATGTGAAACTGTGTGAGTTTATG
>NZ_KV836052.1:0-28220 GCF_001838215.1 Corynebacterium sp. HMSC061H03 | reverse complement strand
AAGCCATTTTTCGGGCCATTTTTGTCATAAACCTAGTCAGTAACTCGGATCAATCCAACGTCACCAGACATAAACGCAGTCAGTAACTCGGATCGACACCCCGTTCATCACTCGTTCCTATGTATTTTCACTACTGGATCCACAGAGACTTTCCCCGCTCCCCCAAATGCCCCTTTCACCCCGCGTGAAGCAATTTCGTGGCTGTTAGTCTGTAGAAGTACGAACCTTTTTAACAGCAATGTGAAAGTAGCCCCCAAGTGACGCACCTGGCAGCAGCTCTGGCATCAGCCAGCTCCTTTACAGCCAGTCCGCCGTCGGCGACCGCACCACCAGACCAGACATTGGCTTCTGAGTTTGCGTCCGGCGGCGTATCGGCAACATTGAATTCTTTAGATTCCGTTCTTTCTGCCCCGGCAACGATTACCGCCCAAGCAAGCAGCTCCGCAGAGCACGCAACAACGCTCGCAGCTCAAGCAGCCCAAGCAGCCCAAGCCGCCCAAGCCTCCGCCGACAGCCTGACCCTCTTTTCGGTCCCGCTGCTGGTCGCGGTTGCCCTGGCGCTGACCCCGCTGTTTGTGAAGATCCTTGGTCGTCACGCAGGCTGGCCCATCGTCGCGTTTTTTCTCGCGTCGGTGGTCCAGCTTTCGCGTGTAACGGGCGATGTTCTCAACGGCACCACCTTCACCTGGTCCCGCGTCTGGTCCCCGGAACTGAATGCGGCGTTTGCGCTGAAGCTCGATCCTCTCTCCATGGTGTTCAGTTTCTTGGCGCTGTTGGTGGGCTCGATAGTCTTCATCTACTCCACCGCGTATTTGCCGCCTAAGAAATCCGCGATGAGCTTCTACGTCCTGATGACGGCGTTCATGCTGGCGGTTTTGCTCCTCGTGCTTGCCGACGACATCATGCTCCTCTTCATCGGGTGGGAGCTGGTCTCGATGGCGTCGTTTCTGCTCATCGCAAGGTCGGGTTCGTCGGGCGAGTTGGGCTCGTTGCGCACACTCCTGCTGACCTTCACCGGCGGCCTGCTGCTTCTGGCCGCCCTCGGCGGTGCTGTGTGGCTGACCGGTTCCACGAACCTCACCGAGGTTTTGGCTTCGCCTGAGTGGGAGGCCAACCCGACAGCGCGTAGCCTCATTGCCGCGCTGGTGGCCCTGGGTGCTTTCACGAAGGCAGCTCAGTTCCCTTTCCACGCCTGGCTTCCAGAGGCCATGGCGGCAGCAACTCCCGTCTCGGCTTTCTTGCACGCTGCGGCCGTCGTCAAGGCGGGCGTTTACCTGCTGATGCGTTTTTCCACGGTCTTCGCGGACGTGCGCGTGTGGCAGTTGCTGCTGATTGTCATGGGTATGTGGACGGCTGTTGCCACGGCCTACTTTGCGCTGCAGCAGACCGACTTGAAGAAGCTGATTGCGTACTCGACGGTCTCGCAGTTGGGTTGGATTGTTGCCACGATTGGTGTGGGCACAAAGTTCGCGATTATGGCTGCGGTTGTGCACACCATTGCGCACGCGATGTTTAAGTCTTCGCTGTTCATGATGGCTGGCGTGGTTGACCATCAGGCGGGCACGCGCGACATTCGTCGCTTGGGTCCGCTGTGGAAGCAGATGCCGTGGAGCTTTGGCTCGATGATTTTCGGTGCGGCATCGATGGCGGCAATTCCGCCGTTCTTCGGCTTCATGTCGAAGGAGGGCATGCTGACCGCATTCGAGGGCGCACCTTTGACCAACACCGGTGTCGTCATCCTGCTGACAGTGGCGGCGATTGGTGCGATTGGTACTTTCGCGTACTCGGCACGCTTGGTGTTCGGTGCGTTCGTGGATGGTCCGCGCAACGTTGACCACATCAATGAGGCCCCGATTTCCCTGTGGCTTCCGGCTGCCATCCCTGGCGTGCTGAGCCTGCCTGCAGCTTTCGCTGCCGGCGCTATTTTGAACCGTCCGTTGGACCGCGTGGCGGATACGGTCGGTCAGCTTCCGGCTGGCACGACTCAGGAATCGCACTTGAGCCTGTGGCACGGAGTAAACGTGCCGCTGATTATCTCTGTGATTGTGCTGGCTGTCGGCGTGGGCTTCATCTTCACTCGTGCTCGCGTAGGCGCCATCATGGCCGACCGCAAGCTCTTCCCGTTCACCGGCGTGGAGGCAATCAATGCGTCGCTGAGCGTCTCGCAGCGTGTGGGTCGCGCGCTGGCGAAGATGGCACGTTCGCATCAGCCGGCGCGTCACCTGCTGCCGCTGCTTGGTCTGCTCGCGGTGTACGCCCTGGCCATTGCAATCGCTCCGGGTGTCGGCGGTGCTCCTGTGCTACCGAAGATCGACGACATCGACCACCTGACCGATCTGATTCCGCTGGTCGTTGTCCTGATTGGTGTGTGGGCCACGCTTCGGGCAAAGAACCGTCTGCAGGCGGCTGTGCTGCTCAGTGTCACCGGTGTCGGCGTCACGTTGCAGATTCTCCTGCTGGGCGCACCAGATGTGGCATTGACGCAGTTCATGGTGGAAATCCTGACTGTCGTGCTGATGATGCTGGTGCTGCGCTTCCAGCCGCGCGCGTTCTCTGAGACCTCAAAGAACCGCCAGGCTTCCGCCGCGGTCGTGGCAGTTGCCGTGGGCTTGGCTACGTTCGGCGCGGTGTGGTTCCTCACTGGCCGTCGTCAGTTGCCTGAGGTTGCGCAGTGGTACATCGACAACACTGAGAAGGTCACGGGCGAAACCAATATTGTCAACGTGATCCTGGTTGAGTTTCGTGCTTTCGATACCATGGGCGAGCTGGCGGTTCTCGGTATGGCGGGTGTCGCGATGGCGGCGGTTGTCACGTCGATGCCTCGCTTCCCGCACCTGCTCGATCAGCCTTCCCCGCTTGCGGAACCCGCTCTGAACTCCATCATGATGCGCTGGCTGGTCCGCTGGCTGTCGCCGGTTCTGTTCGCCCTGTCCGCTGTGGTTCTCTACCGCGGCGGTACCGCACCGGGCGGTGGCTTCAACGCGGCGCTGATCGGTGCCGCCGCCGTCATGCTGATTTACCTGTCCAAGGACCGCGACGAGCTGGTCTTCGGCAAGAAGACCCCAGTGGCGCTCAGCGCTGCGGGTGTCATAACGGCAATCGTCACGGGCTTCATCGGTTTCGCCAAGGGGTCGTTCTTGGCACCGCTGTACGGCGAGTTCCTGGGCCAGCACCTCACCACGGCATTGCTTTTCGACGTCGGCGTGTACCTGGCCGTCATCGGCATTGTGGCAACCGCGCTGAATCTCCTGGGCGGCCCAAACCGTCCTGGTATGACCGGGTCGGACGATGTGCTGCAGGATCTCTACTCAGACCGCTCGAGCTTGCGGGTGCCGCCGGAGATGGGCGTGTTCGCCTCAGAAACGGAGAGCACCCCTGCCCCAGCTCATGCCACCGTTGAGGAGGCCAAGAAGTGATTATCGCCATCATGGCTGCCGTCCTCGCAGGCGGTGGCACGTACCTGGTGCTACAGCGCGGCATGCTGCGCACCATTATCGGTATGACTCTGATTTCGCATGCCGCCAACCTGATTATTTTGTCCACGGGTGTCGGTGCCTGGCGCGGCGAGCCGCTGCTGGGCAACGAAGCCACTGCGGGCGCTGGCGCTGCCGAGCAGATGGCTGACCCGTTGCCGCAGGCATTCGTGCTGACGGCCATCGTGATCACCATGGCTGTGACCGCCTTCATGCTGGCACTGGCTGGTTTGGGCCGCGATGACGACACTCGTATCCATGAGGACCGCGAGGCTATGCGGCAGCTGTCGACGGCTGGTCGTCGTGCGGGTAAGCACATTCCGTCGGACTCAGACTCCACGGTCACCGGCACCCCAGGGGTCTCTTCGGCTCCGAATAAGTTCCCGCGCGAGACCACATTCGGCGGTGACGAGAAATGGTAGAAGCCTCTGCAATGACCTCTGCAATGTCCCCTTCAACTCTGTCTTCGCTACTGCCGCTGTTTGCAGCACTGCCGCTGATTCTGTCGGCGGTCGCAGCCATCCTGCCGAAGCTGTGGATGCGTGCGACGATGGGCATCGCCGTTCCGGCGCTGTCGTCGCTGGCTGCGTTTTGGGTGATGTTCTACGTCGCTGACAACGGCCCGGTCGGCCACGGTGTGGGCGCGTTCCCCGGTGGTATCTCGATTCCTTTCTTGGCGGACACGTTCTCCATGCTGATGCTGGGTGTGGCCGCAGCTGTGGTTGCCATCTGTAACTGGTTCGCCCACGTCGCGGGTGAAAACACTTCGCGCTTCTTCCCCTCCCTGACACTGATGATGTTGTCCGGTATGTCGGGTGCTTTCCTGACTGCCGATCTGTTCAACTTCTTCGTGTTCATGGAGGTCATGCTGCTGCCCTCCTACGGTTTGATTGCAGTAACCGGTACCTGGCACCGCCTGGCTGCTGGTCGTAACTTCGTGCTGGTCAACCTCTTGACCTCCACGGTGCTGCTGATTGGTGTCGCGCTGATTTACGGCTCGGCGGGCAATGTGAACATCGCAATGCTGGCCGACATGGCCAGCGAGGGCGGCCCCGGCGGCACGGGTGTGGTCGCGCTGGGCATTGTCATCATTGCGCTGTGTGTGAAGGCTGGTTTGGTTCCGGCGCACACATGGCTGCCGAGGACGTACCCGTCGACAAGCCCTGCGGTGATGGCACTGTTCTCTGCGGTGCATACGAAGGTTGCGGTGTACATGCTCTTCCGCATTTACGTCGTGATTGTGGGCATGAATCCCTCCTGGCACTGGCCGATCATTATCATCATGGCGATCTCGATGCTGGTCGGCGCGTTTGCTGGTCTCGCGGAGAACACCATGCGTGAGGTGCTGGCCTACCAGATGGTCACGGGTATGCCGTTCATTCTGATTGTGCTCGCCTTCACGGATGCTAACGACGGGGGCGGCGCCAAGGCGGCGCTGGCTGCGGGTATTTTCTACGCAATCCACCACATGGTGACTGTCGGCGCCCTCATTCTGGGCTCCGGCGCAGTGGAAGAGACCTACGGTACGGGTACGCTCTCCAGGCTTTCTGGGCTTGCTCGCCGCGACCAGGCGGTCGCCTGGGTGATGGCGGCAATGAGCTTCTCCATTGTGGGCTTCCCACCGTTTTCCGGCGTGTGGGGCAAGGTGGGCATTGTCTTTGCCTCTGCCGCCACTGGCGATGCCCGCTCGATCGTTGCGATCACCGCAATCATCGTTGCCTCGCTGGGCTCGCTGCTGGCCATGATTCGCCTGTGGCGCGCGGTCTTCTGGGGCCGACCGATGCAGGGCGTGGATGATTCTGTTCGAGTTCCGGGAACGCTGGTTGCGCCGTCCGCCATGCTGGCAATTGTTTCTGTGGCCATGTTCGTCGCGGCCGGCGCCGTCACTTGGGCGACCACCGGCGCGGCTGATGCGCTGCTGAATATTGATGGCTACCGCGAGGCGACTCTCGGCGGAGTTGAAAACGCCATCGGAGGTATTTACTGATGAAGTTTCTGCATGTTATCCGCTATTCCCTCTGGCTGGTCTGGCAGGTTGTTGTGGCTGCGACGGACGTGGTGCTCGATACTCTGCGCCCGAACCAGAAGCAGCAGCCGGTGCTCATTGGACTGCCGCTGCGTGTGAAGTCTGACCTTGAGGTCACTCTCTTTGCCGAGTCCATCACCATGACCCCGGGCACGCTGGTCTGTGGTGCCCGTGAGACCGATGCGGGGCGGTTGTTCATCATCCACGCAATCTTCGGTGCCGACCTGGACTCACTGTACGACTCCCTCTACGACATGGAGGAGCACCTCGTTCCCAGCCTCCGCGATGTCCCCCGCCCGAAGGCGTTCGTCTTCGAGGAATACAACGCAGACCAGTTCATTGACCCGGATGCCGTCGTCGGCGTTGCTGCCGAGGTCGAACATGGTCTGCCGCTGCCGGATGGCATTGCCTCCAATGGCGAAGACAAAGGAGCACGCTCATGAATGACACATTGATCGATCCCACCGCAGTACAGGTAATTAGCGGCATTGGCATTGCTCTGTGTTCAGTGGCGCTGCTTGTGGGCGTCGTGCTGATCTTCCGGGTCAAGGGCAATGTCTCACGGGCAGTGCTTTCCGACGCCGCCTTCTACCCCATGGTGGGAGTGTTCCTCACAACTGCCATGCTGCGAACTACGGCCATTACTTTCGATATTGCAATGCTGGCGGGCTTGCTTGGCATTCTGTCGACCGTGGGCCTGGCCCGAGTTATTTCCCGTGGCCGCCGCTAAGACCGATTAAGGACGAATCGCAATATGAGTATCGCTTCAATCCTTGTAACTATCTTGTTTGCCGTGCTGGTCATTGGCGGATCTTTGTACCTGCTTCTGGCGGGTGTGGCCATGTGGCGCTCTAAAGATGCCCTGAGCCGGTTGAACCAGCTTTCGGCCGGAATCATGGTGGGCATCCCCGCGCTGGTGATTGCCAACTTGGTCTTAGAGGCCGACCAGGGAGTCCTGACGTGGGGCAAAACCCTCACGGCCATTCTGGCCATTGTTGCTGTTCTGGTCGTCGCTACCGTCGCCTCCGAAGTACTTGGACGCGCGGTCCTGGGTGCCCGTGACGGCTCCGCTGAGGACTACGTCCCGGAGCGGTAGCTAGTGGCGCGGGAAACGTCCTGAACACACCGTTAGCGGCCAGTTTCACAGCGACCCCTCAGCGCGCTCCGACACCCCCTTTAGGCCACCCGGCCTACCCAAAAGGGGGTATATTTCCCCACACTTTTGGCCTCCCACAATGTGATGTACCTCTCATGGGTTATAGGCCGCTTGTTAACCCCATTTATGCCCCCAAATTGAGCGGCAGTTTTTGCCGTTAACTAAGCTTTGGTTTTCCTTACTTAGGGACCCCTTAGTTATCATTTTTGATGAATTCGCCGTTTGCCTGCACCTTTGTGACACCAAGAACAAAACAATCAATGCAATTCCGGTAAATTTTAAGAAAACAACACTCTTGTCATCCGATATTCAGGCAGAGGCCGGAGTCGTCCCGACCGACTCAAAACCGCCCTCTTTCCAATATTTTTAGGCGAATATGAGCGAGATTCAGGGGACACAACCGACCAGAAGCGGGCCGAAGCACTTATTTTTTCATTGCAGCCCCTTGCCCCATCGGTTAACTTAATTTCTGTGAGTTCGCCAAGAGCGACTCAAAATCTTTACCCCCGAGAACCTAAGGATTTTCTCATGTCCTGCTCCGCAGAAGATATCGCAACCATCCTCGAAGCCCTTCCGGCCGTCACCGTCGAGAGCCCGCTGCCGGCTTTCGAGCAGCTGGCTGGCAACGACGTCAACTTCGCTAACGTCGGTGGCGACCTGAACCTGCCGTTCGGTAACGACTTCCTGGACATCTCCGTCACCGACGACCACTCCACCCACGACTCCCACGACGTCGAGGTTTCCGACTTCCTGAACCCGGAGACCACCGTCGACAAGTCCGACCAGCGTAAGTTCGACTTCCTGAACCCGAGCATCTCTGGCATCGGCGCCAAGTAAGCTCCTGGGCTTCATGGCAGGACAATAGCTCCGCCAATCCTTGACACAATAAACCGCCAGTCTCTAAAAAAGACTGCGGTTTATTGTTCAGTTAAAACCGATATTCTTCATTTCGTTACTGTCTAAAAGGAACACCAAAAATGGACGTCACTCCTATCGTTGAGGTTCTGGAAGCAATGCCTTCCGGCCCGACCGTCAACGTCACCTTCGAGATTAACCCGACCATCGATGGTGACCTGACCCTCCTGGAAACCGGTGACTGGAACGCTCCGTTCGGCCGCGACTTCATGGACATCAACATCACGAACGATCAGTCCACCCACAATGACAACTCCACCCACGTCTCCGGCGTTGAGGCTGATAGTGTCTCCGACGCTGCCGAACAGGGCCGAGAGGTGTCCGAGTCCGCCGAAGAGGCCGAAGAGGCTGACGAGGCTGCAGCTGCTCCGAAGTCGCTTTTCAACGGCTCCCCGAGCCTGCCGGGCATCGGTGCCTAAAACAACTCACACTTAGGGTTGTTCCTTAGCCGCCCAAACCGGGCCGGCGTGCAGGCAACCACAAAGCCGTGGCTGTCATGCACAGACAGAAGTTTTAAATAAAGCGTTAGCCCTGCAGATGGTCAAACCATCTGCAGGGCTAACGCTTTTCTATTTACTGTGACCTACCGCGTGACTGCGCAGCTCTACTCTGCGGTTTTACTGCACAGCCCCACGCGGTTGCTTTACTTCGTTGCCTTAAAGCGCTTTTCCACCTCGGCACCGAGCCACGAATCAACGTTGGTCCAGTACTGGTAGACACGCTGCTCCACCTCTGGGGAGACACCCTGCATGGCACCGACGATGTTGTTTGCCAAGCGATCGCGCTCGGCATCGCCCATCACGTTGCGAACAAGGTCGCCTGGCTGCGAGAAGTCATCATCCTCGGGGTGCTGAACGTAAGCGCCGGCGTAGAACTCTTCGCCCACGCTCTCCCACTGGCCAAAGGCACCAGCATCGACCTGGCCCGCGTGACCGGAGTGCACTGGGCAGCCAGCAGCCTTAGCTGCAGCCGCGGTATCAGCCTCCGGACCGCGAGCGGTGGCGTTGGAGCCGTGAACCGGCAGCTTCGGATCCGAGTAGTAGTACGTGGCCGCACCATCCTGCGAGAAGGAATTCACTGGGCAGCGAGACTGGTTCACTGGCAGCTGATCGCTGTTGACACCAAGGCGGTAGCGGTGCGCATCAGCGTAGGAGAACACACGCGCCAGCAGCATCTTGTCCGGCGAGAAGCCGACACCCGGGACCGTATTCGACGGTGCGAAAGCGGCCTGCTCAACCTCAGCAAAGAAGTTGCCCGGGTTGCGGTTCAGGGTGAAGTGGCCGACCGGAATCAGGGGGTAGTCCTTCTGAGACCAGGTCTTGGTCAGGTCGAACGGGTTCACCTTGTAGCTGGCGGCCTCGTCGTAAGGCATGATCTGCACCTTGACGTCCCAGGTTGGGTAGTCGCCGCGCTCAATCGCCTCGAAGAGATCCTGGCGAGCGTGGTCGGTGTTTTCGCCAACCAGCTCGGCGGCCTCATCATCCGTCAGGAACTCCCAGCCCTGGCGAGTCTTAAAGTGGTACTTAACCCAGAAACGCTCCCCTTCAGCGTTAATCCACTGATAGGTGTGAGAACCGAAGCCGTCCATATGACGGAAGTCCTTCGGAATACCGCGGTCACCCATCAAGTAAGTGACCTGGTGAGCGGACTCCGGAGAGGCAGTCCAGAAATCCCACTGCATATTGGCGTCGCGCAAACCTGTGTCCGGCAGGCGCTTCTGAGAGTGGATGAAGTCCGGGAACTTAATGCCATCGCGGATGAAGAACACTGGCGTGTTGTTGCCCACGATGTCGAGGTTGCCCTCTTCGGTGTAGAACTTCAGTGCAAAGCCGCGCACGTCACGCCAGCCATCCGGGGAGCCCTGCTCACCTGCGACAGTGGAGAATCGCGCCAGCATCGGCGTGACCGTGTTCGGCTGGAATACTGCAGCCTTGGTGTACTTGGAGACATCCTCGGTGATGGTCAGTTCACCGAAAGCACCTGCACCCTTAGCGTGAACAACGCGCTCCGGAATGCGCTCGCGGTTGAAGTGCGCGAGCTTTTCCAGCAGGTGGATGTCGTGGAGGTTAATACCTCCCTGTGGGCCATTGGTTAGCGAGTGCTGCTCTGTAGGAACCGGCGCACCGTTGAGGCGAGTGGTCGGACCATTGGAACCTTCATAGAGATTGGACATGGGGATTTCCTCCTAAAGACAGGGGCTAGATGGCAGTCACAACATGCCCTGACGTTTTCCACCCTACACGAAGTTTCATATTTTTCCTATCAGTCTCCCGCGATTGATATGTGGACTTAATTATTAGTCCGATTAGGTTCGCTGTATCAGCCACAAAAATCGACCCAAAAAGGGCAACATTTCCTCCACAAAAACCACACGCAATGACCGTCGTAAAGCACTTACCGCGCTTTCATGCAATACCTATCAGCACTGAATAAAAGGTATAGCCAGCACTACCACTGCCCGCGGAGGTTAAGGGTAGGATTTCACGCGTACCACGCTGTCAATTTGGATTCTGATCGGATACTTCTGCAGACATGAAAAAACAAGGGAGGGGCGCGAAAGCGCTCACAGTCTTCAAGTACACGCTGGCGTTGCTGGCGACCGTTGCGCTTCTCAAGATCGCATTCTTCCCCGCTAACGACGAGGACTATGCGCAAGCAACCGGTGATTTCTCCCAGCCCACCACGGAGCTATCCCCTCAGCGGATCAATAACACGCAGAAGCTGTCTGCCACCATCGTCCCGGACGAGCCCACCGTGATCCGCGCCAACGCTTCCGGCGAAATCACTGACGCCTATGTCAACAGCGGCGGCAACGCCGTAGAGGGGCAAAACCTGCTTCAGGTGAAGAAGACCTCGGTATCTGAGACTGCCAGCACCTCCGGCGGCGCGGATTCCGATGAAGAAGGCGCCGCAGCCGCCGCACCCGAAACTACCGTGACCTGGGGAAACATCACCGCTAAGGCCTCTGGCACTGTGCAGTGGGATATCGTCATCGGCCAGACGGTTGAGATCGGCCAGGAGATTGGCACGATTTCGCCGAACAGCTTCCACGCCGTAGCACCTATTAAGCCGAGCCAGCTGTACACGCTGGGAGACTCGATTAACAATGGCCGCCTCGCCATCACTGACGGCCCGGCACCATTTTTGTGTGATTCGGTGAAGACTGTCACGGGAAGTAGCGCGGGCTCGCAGAACACTGGCGCCGGAGATGGGGCTGGCATGGGTGCCGCCGCTGCTGGGAATTCCTCGGGCGGCCCACAGCTACGCTGTGACATTCCCGCAGATCAGACCGTCTACGAAGGTGTTCCTGCCACGCTGATTCTTGGCAGTGGCACCACCTCGGAGGTCCCAGCACTGCCGGTGACCGCCGTGGAGGGACGCTTCCGCGAAGGTGTCGTCTACGCTCCGGCTAAGGATGGCGGCAAGCCCACAAAGATCAAGGTTGAGCTGGGCGCCAACGATGGCACTTTCATTGAGATCAAGCGCGGCCTGAAGGAAGGCCAGCAGGTCTTGGAGTACGTCCCTTCCTACAAGGACGAGTCCGCCGGCGACGGCACTGGTGATGGCGCTGGTGATGGCAGTGACACTGGCTTCGATGAGTCCGGCGATGACGCTGGCTCTGAAAAGTAGGCCCGCGCCATGCTTAGTTTGACCGCAGTCACTCGAACAGTGACGCTCCCCAACGGCGAGGAGCTGCCTATTTTGAAAGGCATCGACCTCGACGTGCCCCGCGGTGAGCACCTCAGCATTGTCGGCCAGTCCGGTTCGGGTAAGTCAACGCTGCTGAACATCATTGGCATGCTCGATTTGCCAGATTTCGGCACGTACACGTTCGACGGCACTGATATTTCCACCTTGTCGGACAGGAAACGCGCTGCTCTCCGGGGCGATAATTTGGGATTCATCTTCCAGCAGTTCAACCTCTTCCCCTCCCGCACCACGCTGGAAAACGTCGAGGTTCCGCTGATGTACGACCGGGGTGAGAAGTTCTGGAATCGCACCGAGCTCGCCGCCGCGATGCTGGAGCGCGTCGGCCTGGGCGATCGCCTAGAGGCCACGCCTTCCCAGCTTTCCGGTGGTGAACAGCAGCGTGTGGCTATTGCCCGCGCGCTCGTGCGCCAACCGCAGCTCATTCTTGCCGATGAGCCCACCGGTGCGCTCGATGTCGACACCGGGAAAATCGTTATGGATCTGCTCGAAGAAGTCGCGGCGGAAAACAACGCCGCGTTGATTCTGATTACGCACGATTTAGAGGTCGCCGAGCGCGGCGATCGGGTGCTTGAGCTTCGCGACGGTCAGTTGCACGCCGACTCCGTCCTGCTATCTGCTGCCAACGTCATGCACGGCTCCGAGGAGGTTGCTGATGACGACGAATAATGAAACCGAATCGAAGTCACGGCCTTCCTTCCTCTATGCAGCAACGCCTTATCTCGGCGCTCTGCTGGAAGCGTGGCATGAGCTGCGCATTAACCGTGGCCGCATCATGCTGTCGCTGGTCAGTGTGGCCGCCGCAGTGTGGGCGATGACTACGGTTATCGCACTTGGCAATATTCTCACCAGCTCTCAGGATGCGGTCACCGCACAGAGCACGGGTGTCGCCGGAACGGTCACGTTGACGGCCGGAGCGGGTAATTCCGATTCCGAGGAAGGCGGTAACTTCGGCGACGGTGGCTTCAGCGGTGACGGCAGCGCCGGCACAATGGCCGATAGCTTTGGAAGCTTCGGCGGCGAGGGCACCGGCGGAAACGGCCCGGACGATTTGAGCGTCATCAACCCAGACGGGTCTATCAACGACGCCTTTTCCGCTGCCACCCACCGCCTGGTGGAGACCACTCACGCCAACTTGTGGTCGCGAGTTCGAATGCAGCCAGCGACTCCCGAGCAAAATATGGATGACTGCGCTCCAGATGATTACGAGTGTTTTTCGCCAGGTACTCCCGAGCTGATCGCCGCTGACCCGGGCTGGTTCGATATCTACGCCCGCACCATCGTGCAGGGACGCCGTTTGGAAGATGCCGATGGCCAGCGCTTAATGAACCCCGTAGTGGTCAACGACCAGTTCTACGAAAGTCTGGGCAACCCAGCACTAGCCGACCACCCAACCTTCAGGTTGAAGGAAACCGGCAACACTACCTTCACCGTGGTGGGAGTGTATAAGTCCCTGGGTTCGTGGGACGCCCCGAGCATTGTCACGCACTATGACTCCTTCCTCAACGCCGGCTACGAGGGACAGGTGGGTGAGCCGCAACTTCTCGTCGCAACGCCTGAAGAGTCCGCGAAGGAGAACCAGAAGGCGCTGCACAACATTTTCCAGGCGGAGCTCGGCCCCAGCTGGAAGGTGAATACCTCCCTGTCGGAGAAGGACACGCAGATTTCCCAGGAGATGAATAACACCATCACCACTGCGCTGGGCATTATCGGTGGCATTGTGATTGCGCTTGGTGCGTTGGGGCTGCTCACGGTCTCGATTGTCACCATTGGCCACCGCGTTCGTGAGATTGGTATTCGTCGCGCAATGGGCGCGTCGGCAGGCAGGATCTTTATCTCTGTGTTCCTGGAGTCGATTGTCGCCACGACGGTGGCGGGTGTGGTTGGCGTGATTGCCTCGATCATCACGGTCAAGCAGTTGCCGCTGGATAAGATGCTGTCGTTGCCGCTGGAGACCGGTGCCGTGGCCTACCCCGTCACGGCTGCTGTGATCGGCGTGCTGGTCGCGACATTCGTGGGCGCACTGGCGGGCATCATCCCGGCCACGATTGCCGTCCGCGTCAAGCCCATCGACGCCATCCGCTTCTAGCTTTTCAGCCCTTAGTTCGCCTGGCTGCGTCGCCGCCTGCTTTTTGCAGGTGAGGCCGCGTGCAGCCAGGCGAATTATCTTTAGGTTTTAAGTTGCTAAGCTATGTCCATGACTCCCGCACGCCTCGTCTCTAATGACGAATACATCACGCAGCTGGCGCTGAAAGCCGGCCGCGGTGATCAGGCTGCGCTAACGGAGTTCGTGCGGCTGACCCAGAAGGACGTGTGGCGTCTGGTCGCACATCTGGGCGGCGTTGATGCTGCGGATGATTTAACGCAGGAGACGTACCTGCGCGTGATGGGGGCACTTCCCCGCTTTGCGGCGCGTTCTTCTGCCCGCACGTGGTTGTTGTCGCTGGCCCGGCGTGTGTGGGTGGATTCGGTTCGCCACGATTCGGCGCGCCCAAAGAAGTCTGCGATGGAAGTGGAAAACGCTGCCGAGCAGTTCACAACCGGCGAGTCGTGGTCTGAACTCGCTGATGCCCGCGTGCTGCTGGAGCAGCTGCCGGAGGAACGCCGCGAGGCACTCATTTTGACGCAGGTGCTGGGTTACTCCTACGCCGAGGCCGCGGAAATCGCAGGGTGTCGTGTGGGCACCATTCGCTCGCGCGTCGCTCGTGCGCGCCGCGATTTGGTTGCCGCGCTTGACGACGGCGACAGCGCCAACGGCGACTCTGCAGCTGTTTAGGCCCGCTCCGGCCAGGGGACGTAGCCAGCCGTTGTAGGTTGTGGCCTCTCGAAGCTGACTAACGGTCCAGTTCGATTTTGTAGGTCGAGGCGATATCCGCATGGCCGAGGGCATCACGCATTTCACGCTCCGCGTTTTTCAGGGCAGCTACAACGGCGGGGAGGCTCGCCTGCGGTGGCATTGCCACAGTCACTTCCAAGGTGGGTATTCCATTATCCCGGTAGACCCGTGAATCCGCCTGGTTGATGTGGGCGTTGCGCTCTAGATCGGTGCACACCGCATCGGCAACATCGGCGACCGGCAGCGAAATCTCTCCTAACTTTTCCTGTGATTCCGATGCGGCGACCGTGCTGAACCGGTGCGATCGCAGATTAGCGACCACCAGGCTGCAGCCGACCACCGCTAGAATCGCTGTGATTACACCGAGGACGGGAACATACCAGCTTTGCTCAGGTAGTTTTCCCCAGGATTCCATCCGCCCGGTGTCATGAAGCCACTGTGCAGGAGCGACATCGAGGTAGCTAGCAATCGCCCATGTTGCTACCAGTAGTAACAGCGCTGAGAAGAGGAACAACACAATTCGGTCGAATACGCTTACTGATGTTTTCACTTGTCATCACCTTCGTATCCGCCGTGAGTTCCGGAAGCAAGTGCCGTGCCATTCTGGATTTCTTGGTAGTCAGACTTATGCATCCACACTGGCAGGTTGCCATCGTCATCGACGCGTACATACCGGCGCGGGGCGGGAAGAAACACCGCGATGAGCTGTCCCAGCCCATAGATTGCAGCGAGGATTCCGACGAGGAGCAACACCCATGACGCGGCTGAGCCCTGTGGGTTGCTGAACCAGTCGAATACCGGTTGTAACCATGAGGTGTCACCTGAGCTATTGGCGCTAATGATTGCTTCTCTACCTGCGACAATGGCCGCTGCAATCATCAACAGACCGGCGAAAACTCCCAGCCCGCGGACCTTTGGTGATTGACGCGGGTCACGTCCCTGGCGAGTTTCGACTGACTCGTCCGAGACCACCGCGGCCGATAACCTCTCAGTCGGCGTCATAGGGTGTCACCTCAATCTTTTTCAGTGGGCGCGGCTCTGGCGTGCTTACCACCACGGTACGTGGTTGTGGCACGGATACCGGGCGCAGCTGCTCCTGTCGTGGTGCGCGAACCTGTTTCAACCGGGTTGGACGCGGCACTTTAACCGGCCGTAGTAGTGCTGGTCGTGGCGTCTTAACGTTAATTGTGCGTGGCGACGGCACTCGTACCGGACGCAGCTTTGGTTGCCGGGGGACACTCACCTGCACCAAGGACTTCGGCTTTGGTGCTGCGACTTTTCGCAGCTGTATTGGCCGTGGAGTTGGTGTGCGACGCACCTGTACCGGCTTCGGCGCCGAGGTGCGAGTCACTGGTAACGGCGGTGGCGCAACAACGCGACGGGCCGGTTGCGGCTTTGGTGCCTTAATAGCCACAGCTGGTTGCGGCTTCGGCTGCATGACAAAGCGCATCGGTTGTGGAGCAGGTGCTGGGACACTGCGTACTCGTTCTGGACGCGGCGGAGTAACGCTGCGTACCAGCTGCGGTGTCACCGGCTGAATGCTACGCACTGACTGTGGCTGCGGTACTGAAATACTGCGCACTGGCTGCGGCGTCGGCACGGCGATAGACCGCACTTCTGGGACCCGCCGCACCTGCGGTGCGGTTACTACCTGCTGGTTCACCCGGACAGGTGTCAACTGCGGGTGATCTGAAAAGTACGCTAAGTCCTGTCGGGTGACACGCACGTGCCCGGGTTCGACGCTGTCGATGTCAACATCGACGGTGACATTTTCAAGACCGGCCATATCAGCGAGCCAGGCGGCGACGCTTGAACGAATGCGCACCGCAATTTCCGCTGTCGGCGCCGGCCATGATGCAACGGCGCGAACTGCGACTCGAACTGCACTAACGGCATTGGTCGTGGCAGAACTAGGGGCAATCGCACTATCGATAGAGACAATTGGATAGTCGCGCCCTAGCACACGGGATTGGTCGAGGGTGCCGGGAACCGCGCGCACGGCCATCTCTACGATGCGGCGGATTGCCTTTTCGCTTACGACGGTGGTGCCACGCGTTGCTGGAACGTGGATAGTCACCGTCGGCGGCCTCCTCGGTTGAACTTACGGTTGAGTTCGGGCGCATCGATTTTGCCATCGAGTACCGCACCGGCTGTACCGGCCAGAACTCCGAAGGCAATAACCGCAAGAAAACCCGTGAAACCACCAATCATTGCGGCGAAGCACAGGACAACGGCAATCGTCGCGAAGGTCTTTGTGTAATTATCGAACATGAAATTCCCCTTTATACGGGCCTAACTACCCATCCTGCCCTGCTCCGACGCGCAATAGTTGTCAACTACTGGACGCGTGGCTGTTCCTTGGGCTCGTTAGCAGCCGCGATGGCCTTGCGCTGCTCTTCGCGCTGCTTAGCGGCCTCTTCTTCGCGCTCCTGCGGGGTCTGGTAGTCGGTGTGAACATCGGAAACATCGACATTGACTTCAGTGACCTCGAGGCCGGTCATACGCTCAACGGAGCTAATGACGTTCTGACGGATAGCCTCAGCCAGTTCATGGATGGCAACGCCGTACTCGGCAATGATGGTGACGTCGACTGCAGCCTGGCGCTCGCCGACCTCAACAGCAATTCCCTGGGATACGTTGGCGCTGCCGCCGGAAACAAACTCACGGACGGAGCCAGCGAAGCGATCCATGCCGCCGCCAAGGTCATAGACACCGGAGACCTCGCGGGTAGCGATACCGGCAATCTTGGAGACGACGCTGTCGTCGATAGAAGTGTGGCCGTGGCCGGTTCCCTTATTCGCGGAGTCCGAGCCAGCCTGAGTTGCCGGGGTGTTCTTAGCAGTGTTCTTTGCATTGTCAGCCATGATGTGCCGTTCCTGTTCTCAGTGTTGTAGACGAAATGTCTGGACAATGCCGATGCTATAGCCGCCACAGGCAATCTGCAGTGCGGCTAGGAGTACATGACTGCGAGAGAGCCCCTCCAGCAGGGATTTCGTTATGAAAGTCTTTTAGAAAACTGGATTACAGACTTGATGTGCTTTTCTTCCCCGCCATCACGGAGAGCGCTGTAATTTCTAGATTATCCCTGCTTGGCGGCAGGATATGACCTCTCATTTCCCGTTCTGACATCACGAACGAACCCCACGTGCCAGCCGTTTGCTAACAAATTCGACAACTTTGTATAACGAGTGGCAACTTACAGCGAGATTCCACGTTTAAGCGGTGTGTTAATGCCGACCACGATCGAAACTCGTGCGCACCGCGATTTGGTTGCCGCGCTTGACGACGGCGACAGCGCCAGCGGCAACTCTGCAGCTGTTTAGCCCCACTCCCCAATGGGCGTTGGCCTTTCTTCTACCCCATTTTTAGAACGCTACCGCACATGATTGATCACTTGAGCGTAGGTTCTGTCTTAACTGATAGGTTTATATATTTCCTTATATTCGCGATACGAAACGGGTATATGAACTGCCCGACACGCATACGTTCCATCTTTTTCGACGAGATTAGCTTTGTTTTTACGCATCTTTGGGATGATTGGACGCTTACTTTGCGCGTTCGTATTCGCCCTCTAGGAACCACAGCCTGAGGAAATGCTTTTCAATGCGCGACCTGAAAACGCCACAACCAGTTTTTGGGCCGCCACCGACCAACTCACTGAGGAGCAGATTTCCCCATGAATAGACCTTCATGGATTTTCACTGTCACTGCCGTTATCACCGCTACAACCGGACTACCGGCCTACGCGGCCACCATCAACCAAGGCGATCCAGTTGTCATCGTTCACGCTAATGGACCACAGGCTAGTGTCTGTACAGTCGGCTATGTCGACAAAACCAATTCGCAAATCTACACTGCAGGTCATTGTGGACAAGACGGAGACACAGTGACGGATGGGACCTTTCAGAAAATTGGAGTATTCCAACCGTCTCCCACCTATGACCATTCACTAGATACAGGAAACGACATTGGAGTTGTCTCGCTTGATGACCCCGCTACTGCCGGTGAGAATTCGTATTCAGGCGATTCGACTCTATCCCCCACAGATGTTCAAACTGGCGAGACAGTCTGCATATACGGAAACACTACGGGGAGAGTTTCCTGCGGTTTAGCCGCTGATCGCGAGGCATACCAAATCGAGGACAACGCTCTACAGGTTCAGAACGTACACGCTCAACGAGGCGATTCCGGTGGCCCTGTATGGGTTCCGGAAAAAGGCGCTGTCGGCGTTGTATCGACTACCTGGAACATCATCGATGGGAACGGGCAGCAGCTTGGTTCCTATATCACCGCTAACTCACCCTGGTAAAAGGGCTTTGTTTGCGTAGGGCTTCCTGATGGGTGGGACGCGAGTCTTGTTCTTTGTGCTGCCCAATGGGTTCTGTGCAGGCGACTGCACAGAACCCATTCTTGTTATTAGGACTGCTGGCGGCGAGTCCAGAACCAACCGCAGCTTGCGACTACCGCACCAAACAGTGTCCAGAGAAGAACTCCGTTTCCGCCGGTCTTTGGCAGCTTACCGGTCTTGGTGTCGGTCACCTGCATGATCATGAGTTCGCCGGAACCTTCGGCCTTGATAAGCGGGCTGCTGCCACCTACCACTGAGACGGTGTACTCCTTGGTCTCCTGGTCAATTGAGATTTCAAAAGCTACTGGCTCTGGCAGCAGGCTAAGTCCTGCCGGTGCCATCGTTTCTACAAGGTAGAAAGTGCCAGTTTCAGTGATTTCAATTGACTTCTGAGCAGGCGTGATGGTGTAGACCGGTCCTCCACTGTAATCCGGCTGCCCACCAGCCGAGGGGTAGATATCGAAGGTTGCACCACCAAGTCCCGGTAGAATCTTGACTCCCTCACCATCGACGTACTCCGCCTTTTCCAAGGTCAGCTTGCCCGGCTTGGTGTCCGGCGCTTCGTAGTTATCGACGACACAGGAGACGGAAGACAGGACCTTATTGGATTCCGACATCTTTACGCGGAAACCGAACTCGCCCACATTTTCCACCTTGAGAGGTGAGGTTTTCCCGTCGCGGGTTTGAGTACATACGGCGTTGAAGTCACCGGTGGAATCCAAGGTGTCACCGCGGCGGAACAAAGTGAAGCCCTGCTTCTGTGTTTCAGTCAGAACCAGCGACTGCTCACGCTCGCTTTCAATGTTCCACGATGCAGTACCCTTGTCGGATTCAGAACCGGAGGTTACCTTCATCGACTGATGAACCAGCGGGCCATTACCAGAACCGATGACATTGTTATTTGCGGACAGTGTGAACTCCCAACCAGGGGCACCGTCTTCGAGAACCTTGCCGTTTTCATCGACAATCCTCTTCTTGACCTTCACTACACCGTTGCATCGTGTGGTTACGTCTTGGGCGATTGTTTTCATCTGTTCGGCAAGCTTGCTGTAGTTAGACACCCTCACCGTGTCATCAGTGCCCGAGATATCCTCGCCCATGGTCTTGACATCACGCGTACCGTAGGTCCACCTCGATTGATTGAGAGTGACCGTCTCTTGCCTCCCATTGGGTAGACGCTCATACACCTGCAGGGTCTGGCTGCCGGCCGCGTCGTACGCCATTTTCAGGTTCACCAAGATGTCGGTGCCGATGTAATTGGCGTGGCTAGCCTTCGGGTGGTCACTTCGAATTTTGTAGTACAAACCTGGACTTTGTCCCGGATCTGCTGTCCAGGCAATGCGCTTGGCGTCTTTGAGCACCAGATCATTCGTTACAACGGGGCGTTGGCTGCTTCGCCCGCCAAGAGTCAGGTCGACCATGAGCGGCACAACACGGGTACCGGCAGCTTTGAGTTCGTTGGATGCTTTGATTGCGTCGTTGAGAGCACTAGCCTGAACGAATTCACCACCGATGCCCTTGCTCTTGATTGTCGAGGAGGTCGTGGGCATACCATCAGTGATGAAGTACACCACGTCGTAGTCGTTATCCTTGACCTGCTTCAGGCCCGCTTCCCAGTTCGTAGCACTGTTATTTGCGTTATAGCTCCAGTTCTTAACTACGTCCTTTGCTCGCTGGACGCCCTGCTCCGACAGCATTGAAATATATGGTGGGTTCTGACCGTGTGTCGTTCCAGCCTGATTAGCCGGACCGCCACTTGCGAAGTTATAGATGCCGAGCTCGGCTGGGGTGCCCTGCAGGGAATCGATAAATGCATTCGCGGCCTTTTTAGATGCTTCGAAACCATCAGTATCTGCGTAACGGAGCGATGTCGAAAGGTCTGCTACTACGGCAATGCGCAGGCCACAACGCTGTGGCATCGGCGGGTTAGGGACTCGCCCATGCACCCACTTAGCTCCATCTGGTGGCGAAATAATCTCCGGTGGTTTTTGCTCGTCCTTTTTCTCTCCGTAGACATCCAGAGTGACCTTCAAATTCTTGTTCTGCGAGAGATTATTAGTGAAGGTGAATACCGCATCCTTCGGCACAACGGCAGAGTCAACCGGCTTCCCATCCTTTACCGGCACGACATCCATAGTGATGAAGCCGTTGCCAATATTGACGTTGCGCTTCTGCAAGGTGACACCTGGCTCGATCTGGTCCAAAGTGAGGTTGTACTTCTGCGGATCCAAGAAGGTCGCGTCAGTCTCGATACGCACGGTTGCGTACTTCATGTGAGATTCCTCAGTCACCTTAGCCGTAAAGGCATTAGGCTTCTTCGGATCTACTGGGTCAGCTTTAACTGCAAACTCGTGGCCGATGGCATCAAAGTGACGCCCTTCGACAGCCGGTGGCTTGGGATCTTCAGAAGAATTTGAGCAGTCTTTAACTTCACCACTTAGATTGAAAGTCCACTCGGTACGCGCGTTCGGAGCAAGCTTAAACCCCGGCTGTGCCACTGCAGTGACCTTGACTGTACCCGGCTTGTTCTGCTCGTAGACGTGCCGGCCAGCCGGCTTCTTCTCTGCGTTGAGGTAGTAATCAACACCCTTGGTGTCCGGGATATTGATGTACGCCTTCTCCACGCACTCCGGTGCAGTCGCAGTCGCGGGGTCGACAAGGGTTGGATCCGCAGGAGTTACCGTCCCTGGTTCTGGCTCCGGATTCTCCGGCTCCGTAGGCTCGGTGGGCTCAGTCGGATCTGTTGGCTCCGTTGGGTCAGTAGGATCGGTAGGTTCCGTCGGGTCAGTTGACGGATCTGTTGGCTCACTTGGGTCGGTGGGCTCAGTGGAGCCAGCAGGAGTACCGCGAAGGGTGACGGATACGCTGCCAGTTGCTTTTGGCTTAGTGAAATCGGGCGTCAAGACGACTTTATCGCCCGCCTTGACCATCTGGTTTAGCCCCTGGTGCTCAATTTCAAATGGTGCCTTTCGAGGAGAACCGCTCGAGGTGAACTGCGGCGTAATAGCCCTCCCATTAATTGTCAGGGTATAGGTCTGAACATGATCGGCACCGCCAACATTGAACTGGAGGCTATCAATCGTCGCATCCCGATCAACAGTGAACTCAAAAGCGGGATCGGGCCTCGCGTTAATCTCGTTAAACTCGTACTTCGGCGGAGACGTCGGAATGACCTCCGTCTGAGCCTGCGCCTGCGGCACGTTGGGAGCAAAAGCCTGACCGCTGACAACGAGAGCTACCGCTAGCAAAGCGGCCAAGAACATGCGAAGCGCAGTTCGCATTGAATCCGGCAAGCGGAATGTTGTCGAAAACATTAGTTCTTCCCACTTTCTGAGTTCTTCTTGCTAGCGGCGATAATGACGAATCCTCCGCCGATTAGTGCTGCAGCGGCAGCTACCAGGCCTGCTACCTGCACACCGGTGAGCGCCAAAGAGCCGGATCCTCCGCTACTTCCCGAGCTTGAGGATGAACCCGACGAGCCCGAAGGCGTCGAGGTACCAGGCTCATCAGGTGGAGTGGAGGTAGTCGACGTTGTCGTCGAGGTTCCCGGTTCACCCGGAGTGGTCGGAGGAGTCTTCGGCGGGGTCGATGTGCCCGGCGTAGTCGGCGGAGTTCCAGGTGGTGTTGTCGGAGGGGTCTTCGGCGGAGTGGTCGGAGGCGTCGTCGGTGGTGGTGTCTCCCCCGGCTTATGCGACTTCGCCACAATGACTCCCTCTACAGGAGTGGAGTCATAGTCCGCGCCATAGAAAGGCACCGATACCAAGAAGGGGTTGATCTCCCGGTAACTGTCGTTCGGAGCCGTCGAGGTCACAAGGTAAATTCCCTCCGGCAGGTCACTGAATTTAACAGAGCCGTTTTCGTCAGTGACCTGGCTGAAGTGGAGGTCTTTTGGCCACTCGGCAAGCTCAGCTGCGGTGGCGTTTTCCACCTTCTCGCGGTCCTGAGGACTAGACGGCGAAACTCCCTTAAGACGATGCAGATGAATGGTCACGCCAGAAATAGAGCCCGACGCCGACGAATTATCATCGTCCGGGTTTCCCTGGCTCAAGGTAATTCGCACAATGTCAGTGCCGCTTGTTGCTGAAACGCCCGGAGCGTCCACGCGTCCAACAATCCTGGCCGCGTTGGCGTCATTCGCGCCGATTGCACCCATCACTGCAACCAGAGCGCAGGCAGCTAAGAACGCAGCTATCCGGTTCCAGGTGGATGTCAAATATTTATTCATTGTCGTTTTCCCACCACGAAGTGTTGTTATTATCCTCGGATGCCGATTCGCTGCCGTCAGCGAGTTCATCGCTGTCTGCGTCGCCATCAGCAGTCTCGACGTCCGCGTTCTCAGCGTCGTCGTCAAGCTCTTCGTCGGCGTCGAGGCGCTGGCGCCAGAGCCACCACGCAAAGCCCGCGCCAAGCACAAGCACTGTTACAAGCAGGGCGTACATCCACCACTGCCATCCAGTTCCGTGCGTTTGGTCGAAGATTTTGCTTTCCGACGGATCCATCGGCACTTGGTGCCCACGCACTAGCAGACGGTGCGTGTTGATTCCGTAAGGAGTGCAAGTGATGAGGGTGATGTAGTCCTGGCCTTCGACGGGGCGAAGATCGTCGGTCTCATGCGGAAGTACAACCTTGATTTGATCAATTTCGTACTTCAGCTTGTGGCCTGCGACCTGGATGTAGAAGGCGTCTCCCTCTTTTGCTTTCCGCAGGTTATCGAAGAGCGTTACGTTAGTAAGTCCGGTGTGACCGGTAATGATGGAGTGGGTTCCAACACCGCCGACTGGAAGATCGGATCCGTATAGGTGTCCGAGCCCCTTGGCGAGCACCTCATCGCTGGTGCCGTGGTAAATCGGCAGGTCGGCCTGAATCTCTGGGAAAATCAGACGCGCCATCACGTCGGTAGCGTTGAGCTGATCGAGATAAGCGGCGTACTCGGGGTTGTGGTCATTAACTTCGTTAAGCCACGGGTCCAGAATCGGGCCGGTGGTTTGGCGCTCATTGTAAGCGTGAGCGCGCTCCCACTGTTCATCTTTAACTTCTTGGGGTACGGACTTTTCCAGCTTGGCGAACTCCTTGGCCGCCTTAGAGGTGCCGTAGTTGTTCAATGCCGTGGAGACAACCGGGTACAGCATCACAAGCAAACCCACAATCACCAGAATTGCGGGGAGAACCATGCTGTTCTTTTTCGCCTGATCAGGCTGTTCAGGCTGCTCAGCTGATGCGTCCCGCGTCAGAGTAGACGCAGAGTGTTTACCCACGGAGGAACTCCCAAGAAGTCAATCAAAAAGGGATGTGGCCTTTCTCTTTCTCACAGGCATGAGGATGCCTGCTGTTGAAAAAGAACGCATCGAAAGGCCGCAACAGTAATTTCAGTGATGCGCAAACTACAGGAATGGCGTGCGCTGTTGAACGCACGCTATTCCCTCAACACTGGAGCTAAAGCGCTCCAGTGACCGAGCCTTTACTCGGGTTTAGTTCTTGGAACCGCGGCGGGCGAACCATGCACCAGCTGCGACGATAGCTGCACCGATAGCAGCCAGGATGCCGACACCGGCACCACCGGTCATCGGCAGGTTCGGGGTGGTGTCGTCGGAGTTAACAACCTCGCCTGGGTTAGCGCCGACCTGGACGGAAGCCAGCTCGTAGACGCGGTCCGGGGTAGTCTGCTTAGCAACCAGCTTGAACTCGAGTGCCTCAGGCAGCAGCTCCTTGCCCTTCGGGGCCTTGGTCTCAATCAGGCAGTAGTGGGACTGTTCGCCCTCGACAACCTCGGCGTTGTCTTCGAAGTCGTTGACGTGGAGACCAGTGATCTTGACGATACCGTCCTGGCCAGAGACGAAGGTGGTATCAACCTTGCCATTCTGCTGACCGTTCACCGGAGTCCAAGAGTCCTTCTTGGTGGTGTCAATGTCGGAGCACTTCTGGCCAGCTGCCTGGCGAACAATCTGGAACTCGGCGCCTTCCAGACCCTTGCGGTCGCCATCGACCTTCTTGAACTGCAGGCCGCCCCAGTAGGTCTTGACCTCAGGAGTCTCCTTCGGAGTGCTGTTCTCGGAACCGTCCGGGTTGTTCTGGAAGACCAAACCGGTGTTCGGTGCGATATCGGTGTCCTTCGCGAACTCAGCCTTCAGCTTGGTGGTGATGGTAACGACGACCTTGTCACCGGCCACGAGCTTTTCAGCAACTTCAGGCTTCAGGTCGACATCGACGTCATTGCCCTCGAAGAACTTACCGTCCTTGTCGTTGTCGGTAGACAGAACCTGCTCCGAACCATCTGCCTTGACAACCTTGACATCAACCTTGGTGATTTCCAGCTTCGGGTCAATCTTGTCAGTGACCTTGAACTGGGTGCGCTTGGCCTCCGGCTTCAACTGGCGAGCAGTACCGGTGACAGTGTAGACCAGTGCTTCGTCGCCAGCGTTCTGGTCCTTGTCCTTGACGGTCTTGGTCGGCTCTTCGTCCTTGTAGTTCTTCGGGAACGCGTGGACATCGTAGTTCCAGCTAGTGCCCTGGTTATCCCCACCGTTATCCGCGGTCATCGGAACGAAAGCGATGAACGGAACAGCCGGGTCGTAGCCTTCCTTCGGGCCGGTCTCAACAACCAGGTAAGCACCGAGATCGAGATTCTCGGAAACAACCCACTTGCCGTCCTTATCGGTCGTGCCGGTTGCGACCTGCGTCAGGGTACCGTTGTCAATCAGAGCCTGAGTCGCCTGGGTACCAGTAGCGAACTCGCCAGCCTTCAGCTTCGAAGCAGCCAGCAGACCCTCGTTGGTGGTGACATCGATGGGGGTAGCGCCATCTGCAGTCTTGTTGATCTTGTAAACGGTGAAGCCGACACCTTCGAGCTTCTCGCCACCATTGGCAATAACGTCCTGGACGTCAGCTTCGGTACCAGACGGCTGACCTTCGCTGGTCGGGTTACCGAACTTGTGAATGGTGAGCGAGCCCTTGGCGTTCTTGTTCACCAGCGGGGAGTCGCCGGCGGCCTGGTTAATGGCCGAGTCCTGAGCGATTGCGACCGGGGCGGAGACGCCCATAGACAGACCGACGATGGCAGCGAAAGTTACCGAACGAGCGGTACGGGAGAACTTATTCACGAAAACAGGTCCTTTTCAGAAGTCCAAAATGAAGCGACACGCTTCAATACGTCTCGCGATTCACTCCAGACGGCGACACCAACGTTCCCCGACTTGCCAAAACTGAGTTTTTCCTTAAGAAAAAGACCAGTTTGTCTAACCTTTTAAGCTTAAGCGTTATGAACTCTAATGTTTGAATGTTGAAACATTACAGCTCAAACCCATTGCTCGCTCGGTTAACAGCGCTCAGTGAACCGCTTATAAATAACTTAACCCGTTCAGCATTTCACCAACACTCGAAGCGCAAAGACCCCAAAGGCGAAGAAGCAAACAAATTCTAAAGCTATAACGAATAACAGCAGTTGATAATGCTTTTATGCAGGTCACAACATACTTTGCCCAGCCAGCCAAAGATGATCCCCCAAACCACCGAAAAGCCCTCCGTCCCCCAACCAGGGGTAGCTAGATGAGTCGCGCCCATAACCCTTATATCCAACCATTATCGTCCCAACGCACGACGGAATAATGGGGACTTATCAACCTTCCCGGATTTGCTGTCACGACAACGTCGTCAAGCAAAAACACAAACGTTTGAAGCAAACCGCCCCGCGACGTACTGCCTTGTGCTGGGACCTGTGAAAGCACAGAGACAGAAACCGTCACGGGACGCGCTGTGGCGTCACAAGAGGCGTTTAGAGAACCGCCCAGTAATGAACATCGTTGTAGCCGTTGAGCTTGAGGACGTCACCAATCTGGTCGACCTTCTTTTTGCCCTCGGGGGTCATGCCATCCGGCATGATCTGCACGTCAGCGCTGTGGTCACCGGTGAAGGTGATGTTGACGTAGTCCTTGCCATCGCGATGCTCAAGCTCGAAGACGTAGCGGTTGACGGCCAGCTTGCCCGAGTGGAGGAATCCGCCCTTGCCCGGAGCGACAACTGCAGTGTCAGCGGAGGTTGCAGGTGCAGCTACCGCCTGTGCGGCAGTAGCAACCGGAGCGGCAAGCACGAGTGCGCCCACACTCCAGACACCGATTTTCTTCAACATGCTCATAGGTACCTTCCTTATCTTCAGTGTTTCTGCAGGGTTTCTGCAGATTTGATCTGTGTTTTCTGCGACTGTCGGCGCCGCCGTTGTTCGACGGCGTTCAACAGTCGCAGCCAATGAAATTGGTCAATTAGTTGAGGCTGCGCCCCAGTGCCCTAGTGCCCTAGCGCACTGGATTAGCGCACTGGAGTGGCCTCGACGATGATGTTGTCGGCGTATCCCAACGTGCCGCCGACGAACTCGCCTCCGCAGGTAATGAGGACCAAGCGGTTCTCACCAACTGCATCGTTGACGGAATCGGGCATCCGAGCGCCCTTGACCACCTGGATTGGATCGTGGCTCACGGTGAAGTCTCGGCTTTCGCCATCTACCTTCACCGTGACAGTGTCACCAGCTTTCAGGTCAGCGAAACGTGCAGCGTAACCATCACCCTGATCCACCTCATTGACGTGACCAGTAATGACGGACGATCCAGCAGCACCTTTCTCACCGGGAATCGCTGAGGCGGAATACCAGCCCAGGCGAGAAACATCGGTCGGAGGAATCAGAGATCCCTGATCAGTCAGCTGAACGAAATCAATCGGAGCCGACTTACCATCAATGAGCATCTCCATCTCGTGCACAGCTCCCCGAGAACCCTGTGCTGGAGTAGGAAGATTCTCCTGCGCACCTTCGAGCGCCGAATCATTGCGGTTCAGTTGGGCAATCACCAGCAGAGCGATAACGCCGATTAATGCGATAGCGGCGATATACACCCGTGGCTGCTTCCACCAAGGCACGTCCTGCAGGTCTTCGACTTGGCCATCGGCCTGATCTTCGTCCTGGCCAAACGCATCAACATGGCCGAGTGCGCCAGTTTCGGTTTCCGGTTCGAATCCTGGTGCGTTTCCAGGTTCCTTGCCGGTCTCGTCCGAGCCAAACTGATCAGTCATAGAATCTCCTTAGTTCGTGGCTACCGTCGGCAGAGCGTGAGTAGCCAAACCAGTCGGGCCAGACGGAACCGAACTAATTGCACGTCGTTCCGAGTTCGGAGCCAACGGCTTTCCGTGGTTCTTCTGCTTGTCCTGGCCAGTGCCACCGATGATGGTGACGTTGGTGTTGTTCTGCTCCGAGTGCTGATTAATCACAGTGGTCGGGGTAGCAGCTTCGCTGGTAGGTGCAGAGGAATCGTCGTTAGGCGTGTTCTGCTCGCCCTCATCCTTCGGCTGCTCAGATGGCGTGTTCTCTGGGGTCTTGCCGTTCGTGACAGTCTGCTCCGCAGAGTTGATGTCCTTGTGAACAGCAACTTCCTTGCCATTGGCATCGGTCAGAGTCTCGAAGACAACCTGGGAAGCGCAGTCGCCGTCAGTGATGATGATCGGGACATCAACCGTGCCTGCGGATGCCGTCGGCACAAAGTGCAGGCGGCTCCTAGCGCCAGTGGACTTGCCCGTCTCCTTGCACATCAGCTCACCGGTCAACGTGTACTTCGTGCCCGGCTTCAGGCCAGTGAAGTGCACGGTGTCGATGACGACAGCACCCTTTTCAACCAGAGCCTTGCCGGCAATACCGGCAGTAGTCGTGATGGCTGGGTTGTCCTCAGACTGCGCTGGGGTGCTCGGGTGGTTCGGCTTGCTCGGCTTTTCCGGCTGGGCAG